>DAOUUT010000042.1 GCA_030668025.1 Promethearchaeota archaeon | reverse complement strand
TATGTTGATGCAAATATGGGTTGGGTTATGATGCGAAAGCATTGTGAGGAACATGGAGATTTTAAAGATAAAATTTCGATTAATCCAGAGGAATACAAATGGAACCAGAGTTTCACTAATGAGATTGGTTCAACTATAGATAACTCTTCAAAGCCTTCTGAAACATCATCAGGTATTAGAGAGATCACTAATGGCTGCCCATATGATTGTGGGATTTGCGAAAATCACGAATCAGCACCTTGCATTGCCGTAATTGATCCTACAAATCGATGTAATTTAACTTGTCCGATATGTTTCGCTAATGCCAGTGCTAAAGGTTATGTTGTAGAGCCTACTTTCGATGAAATTGTTCAAATTCTAAAGCATTTCAGATCAATCAAGCCTGTCCCTCCTATTTTGCTACAATATGCAGGGGGGGAACCAACGCTAAGAAAAGATCTGCACGACATCACCCGTAAAGCAAAAGAATTAGGATTTACAGAAGTTATGGTATCAACTAATGGTGTCAAAATGAGTAAATCAGTTGAATATTGTAGAGAATTAATGGAATCTGGAATGGATGCGATTTATTTGCAATTTGACGCTACTGATGCTCCTGAGGTTTGGAAAAAAATGAGGGGCGTTAATTTATGGCCCATAAAACAAAGGGTCATTAAAAATTGCCGCGCAATCGGGTTTAAAGGTATTATGTTGGTTCCAACTATTGCTAAAGGCGTAAATGACAATCAAATTGAAAATATTTTAGAATTCGCTAAGCAAAATAGTGATGTTGTTGCGGGTGTCGTTTTTCAACCCGTTTCGTTATGTGGTCGAATTAATTACGAAGAACTAATGGAATTGAGATACACTTCATCTGATTTAAAGATAGCTATTAATAAAATAACTAATAACGCAATTGAAAAGTTTTACCCAATTGCCACATCTGCTAAATTCACTAGGTTACTAGCTTGGTTCGATGACTTACCTTCTTTTTCAATGACAACCCATCCAGACTGTGGCTTCGCTACTATTGTAACTATTGATGACAACGACGAATGGAAACCCCTTGAGACCTATTTTGATGCCGAGGGGATGTTTAAATGGGCAAATCAAGTATGGGACATGATTCGTAACAAAGAAATCCCTAAGCCAACAAGCTTTTTAAAGGACATTAATCTAGAGAATTATGGCGGTGTAGTAAACACGATTGGTGATTTCATTGATGATATAACTAACTTAGGATATAGACAGATAATGAAATCATATTTTTTTGCAGGTGCTTTAAAATATATTAAAAATCCATCAAAAGTCTTAACTAGCAAAATTTTTCAATCATTTACTAGACTTATTTTATCGCCTAACTTAAATTCAGCAAGTAACTTCTTGCTTTCCAAAAACTTGTTAATCTCATGCATGCATTTTCAAGATGCTTATAATTTTGATTTAGATCGAGTTAAAAACTGCATTGTACATTATGGAGTGATTGATCCAGATGACCCTAGCAAGGTTATGCAAATCCCCTTTTGCACGATGAATACTTTGCATAGGGAAAAACTAGAGCTCACACATAAAGTAGCCAATCAAAGCACAATTAAACCTGAAATAATCCAGAACAAAATTGAGACCTATATTAAATCAATTGAAAAAGAATAACATGATTTTTTTTATTCTATTCTTTTAAGTTACAACACTTCTTATGAAAAGCCTCAATCCTAATAATATAATTTTATATTTCTACTCTCATTTACTACCAATAATTTGATTAAAATTAAAAAATTGTGTAATAAGATTGAGTCTTGGAAAGGGCATTAGAATTGAACGGTTGTTCGATCGAAAAAGCAAAAGAACGATAATTGTACCAATGGACCATGGGCTCACTGTAGGAACGATTAAAGGATTAGAAAACTTGACCGATATTGTTGATAAGGTAGCTATAGGTGGCGCAAACGCGGTTTTAATGCATTCTGGTATGGTTGGAGCGGGGCATAGGCAGTATGGAGGAGATATTGGGTTAATTATTCACCTTTCGGGAGCAACAAGTTTAACTCCGGACCCTGATAGAAAAGTATTGGTGTGTTCTGTAGAGCGAGCCTTGAAAATGGGTGCAGATGGAGTTTCAATTCATATTAATATAGGAGCTGATGAGGAACCAGAAATGCTTCAAGACGCTCATAGAGTCGTTGAGTCATCAAGAGAATGGGGGGTACCGCTCATAGCTATGATGTATCCTAGAGGAAAAAAAATTAAAGATGAGAATGCTCCTGAAGTAGTTAATATTGCTGTAAGAGCAGGTGCTGAATTAGGCGCAGATATAGTTAAAACAAATTACACTGGAGATATTGACTCTTTCAAATATATCGTAAAAAGTGTACATGTTCCAGTTATTATAGCTGGTGGTCCAAAAACTGATACGATTCAAGATTTGCTCCAACTAGTTTACGATTCTATCCAAGCAGGAGGCAAAGGAGTTGCGTTTGGAAGAAATGTTTTTCAAGCGGAGGATCCTATAAAAATTGTTAAAGCTCTATCTAAAATTGTACATCATAATTATACGGTGGCAGAAGTTCTAAAAGAATACCAAATTAAATAGACGAGTTAAAGAAAATTATGAAACAAGATAAAATGGTTTCTTACCCTTATTTAGTAATGAGAGCTATAAAGGGCTCAATTGAATTTGTAATAATTCTGATAGTACTATTCTACTTGCCGGAAATACTTAACTTTTTTCGGGTTTTATATGGATTTTGAACGAGAAGATAAATATGTTTCCGATTTTTCATGTTGCTGTTCCTTTAATCATCTTTGAATTACCACTGATTAAGAAGAGATTTGAATTTAATAGATTTGCGTTAATAATTGGCTCGTTATTTCCAGATATTATTGATAAATTTCTACTCTTGATAAATTTAGGTTCAGGGAGGGGAATCTCACATACAATTTTATTTATTTTAATCACTTTTGGTATTTTGCACTTTATTACGAAAGGAAGAAAATCTATATCAATACCATTTTTAGTGGGAATGGTGGTTCACTTAATTTTAGATCTACCAGAAGTACCACTTTTTTATCCATTTATCATGTATGATTTTATAATGATTGACGATCCTTTCGGATTATGGTTGTACACATTATTTAATGAACCCGTAGTTTATCTGACAGAAATAGTAGGAATTTTAATTCTAATTTTTATTGTAATAAACAACAAATTATATAGTTTCAGTAGAATAACAACATTCTTAGTTAAAAATTCTCAATATTCAATAGAAGAATAATTCAATTCATTTTAGAAAATGCTATTTCAACAGACACCTAAGAAAGAGATGTGATTACTGGTTGGATAGGTGTTTTCTTCCTTCCTTTTATTGGTGTAATGGGTATTCTGGGAATATTTTATGGAATTCTTTTCTTAAGAGAGAAAAAAAAGATAAAAAATAAGATAGAATTCTCTCAGTTTTTATCTGAAGAAGAAAATATATAACTTTTAAAGTAAAACAATTATTTTTTATTTTTAAAGCTTGATTATTTTAATTAAAATAGATAATTTTGAAATAATAAGTACATATTTTATTCCTACTTAAATTAAAAATGAGCCAAACCACTGTCCTCAATGTCATTATTGATAATAGAGAAAGGAAATTAATGAAATTATTGGAAGAGAAGTACCCTAATATCAAGTTCGAAGCTAAACAATTAGATATTGCGGATATAGTAATTTCTGAAGATGTAGCAATTGAAAGAAAAGAAGGGTTTGATTTCGTTGCTTCTATTATGGATAATCGTTTATTTGAGCAGTGTCTTCGCTTAAAAGAAACCTACACAACGCCTATATTAATTTTAGAGGGTTTAAATGATAATGTGTTTGAAAATACTGGAATGAAAATTGCCTCGATTTATGGTGCCCTGGCATTCATTTCTTATAAATTAGGAACATCTGTAATTCCCACTCGTAACTTGGATGATACGGCGATTGTAATCGAAAGAATTGCCTATCGCGAACAAATAAAGGATGGAGCATTCATTCTCTCCCGAAAGGCACCAAAAAGTATGAGCATTGAAGAAAGAAGAACTTTCATTGTGGAGGGATTCGTAGATATCGGTCCGAAAAAGGCTAAGTCTTTAATAGATAAATACGAGACGCCTTATCGCGTGTTTAAGGCAATTCAACAAACAGAAATTACATTTACTCGGACAGGAAATCCAAAAGGAATTAAAGGTCCCTTAAGCGAACTTTCTGGGTTTGGATGGAAATTTGTAGAAAAGAATAAAGAAATGCTTTTTGGGAAAATAAAGGATCCTCAAAAAAGAATTACTGAATAGAGATTAAATATTTATGATTATACCTATATCACTCATAGCAATTTTCTTCTCAAGTACGGTCTACGGGATTATAGGATTCGGTGACGCGTTGATATTAATCCCTATTTTAGCTCCAATAATAGGAATTAAGGATGCGGTAATACTAGTAAATATCTGGGGAATTTTTCCCGCTTTACTCAATTATATTAAATATAGAGAATTTTTAGATAGGGGTTATTTTCTCCGAATTGTATCGCTAGGCATTCCCGCCACAATTCTAGGAACTTATTTGATAATAAATATTCGATTGGAATGGGTCGAGTTAATTTTGGGTGTTTTTATTTTAATATATTCTTCTTTAAAACTCGTTAATTACAGTAAGAGCCAATCTCAAACTGAAATAAAAAAGGAAATTAACACAACATCACCCCTGATTTTGTTCGGGGGATTCTCTTATGGCTTGTTAACGGGTTTAATTGGCGCGGCAGGACCCATTAATGTAGCTTTATTAGAAAAAACGGGGCACTATAGAGAAAGTTTTATCGGAAATTTTGCTGCTATTGGAACAGTTCTTTCCGTTTCAAGAATCCCATTCTATTTAATTGAAGGATTATTCCCAAGCGAACTACTATTAATATTTTTATTCGCTTTTCCAATTATATTCCTCGGAACTAAACTTGGTCATAAGATTACCCCTAAAATTCCAGTAAAAAAATTTCAGATTCTCGTTTTTTGTTTTCTCTTAGTTATTAGCATTAAGTCGATTGTTTCGTCAATTTTGAGTTTGATTAGTTAAAACGCATTTTTGTAAATTACTTCCATCTATTTTTTCTCCCAATTGTCTTTGTTTTTTCACGAATATTATGCATTTCTAAATAAAAAAGGAAAAAATTATAAGATTTTTGAATACCTTCGAAGCCCACCGTGTAATATAAGCAATTGAATGTTTCTGGCTCCGCCAATTACTTCTTCAATTTTACTTACATCCATGAGCTCGTCAACTGGAGTGTTGTCTGTAACAGATACACCACCCATTTGCTGTTGAACTTCGTAGCAAACTTCGTGCGTAAGCTTTGAAAGTAAGTACTTGCCTTGAGAAGAGACTCCTGCTACCCATTTTTCTGCTTCTTTGCTTGGTTTTTCGGCAAAAAGTATTTTATCGTCGTAGATAGTCGCTGCTTGGAAGGCCAAGCTTGTTGCGGCACTACATTTCGATAATAAATCTCCTAAACTATATCCGACTCCCTGATAATTAATTACAGTTTTTCCAAATTGTTGTCTGAGGTTAGTATAAATTATTGCGTATATAAGTCCTGCCCAACATATACCTACACCGGAGCCCATAATGCCTAAACGTTCAGGAACTAACCCATTAAAGAGATTATGATAGCCCCCTCCATTATCCCCTAAAATATACTCCATTGGAACTTTTACGTCATTTAAAAATGTATGAGCGATATGAACTCGAGGAACTGAATTAATCTTCAATCTTTTTGTCTCTATTCCACCGAAATCCCTAGAAAGCATTCCTTGAACCATCGTTTGTCTGGGGTGCTCGGTATCGTAAACTCCATAACAAGCAAAATACTTTGCTTTAGGACCATTTGTTGTAAAGACCTTTTCACCTGAAAAAACAATACCATCGTCCACCTTTGTACAAGCTGTTGTCATGTTCACAGCATCGGACCCGCGTTCTGGTTCAGTTATTCCTATACAACCTACTTCTTTTCCACTCATCAATTCGTCTTGGACTTTTAGAATCTCGCTGGTTTCACCATGTTGAAAAGTTGGATTCCCACATAAAATACCACTTGCTAATCGGGCTAATTCTAATTGAGGGTCGCATATAGACATGATTGTAGCTAATAAAATTTCTTTTTTCATACCATATGGTTCAAAATCGCGCCACTTATTTATCCTTTGCATGTATCCATGTTTACCTAGCTCTGGGAATAATTCATATACATCTTTATTTTTATCGATCTTAGGGTGAAGCTCTAAACAAAAAGATTCTAACTCCTGGCAAAATTGTACCTCTTCATCATTTAACATTGGATATATATTGTCGTTAAATATTTTAAAAACATTATCCAACGTCATTTTTTCGAGGATTTTATCGTTAATTATTTTCTCTTGCATGATTCTCGTCAATTTTTATTGTATTTACTATAAATTGAATGATTTTACATTATTATTATTATTAAATTTTTTATTCAAATTAAAGTTTTAATATGAAATTCGAAAAAAGGATAGTAAAAATAATAGTATTATATTACATGGAATAGTTCAGAAAATGTAAAGATTAACTGGAGCTATTCCCTTAAGTTAATATTAAAAGTTAGGAATAATTTGTTTTCACGTAATCTTGTACAGCCTTTATTTCTTTTAGATGAGTATCACGATTTCCAAAAATATAAAACCTTACTTCCGGACCTGTCCCGCTAGGTCTAAAATATAACGTCGAATCGTTACTTTTCAACTGGTATAAGTCCACCTTGTTATTATTATCAGATAAGGCACTCACCTTATACTGTTTGTCATTGATTTTAATTGTTTTACCGTCGTTTTTTCCAAAATTATTCATAATTTTAACTTTTTACTCGTCAATTGCACGGATAGTTCTATTTATTCCTTTGATTGACCAATCAATTGATTCGGAAATTACGTGTCCTCGTGAGATTAATTCTGTGATTATAACGAGAGCAGGTACGGGATATTTATCTGCGATAATAGGAAATTTGGTCTCAAATCGGAGTTCCCCAGTTATTTCGTCTTTAGAAACATTTAATATGTTCAGAGTGTGTCCTCCAGACTCTTCCCACATTACGATTAAAAATTCTTCTTCGAGTAAGTTGTTCTTTTTAATTAATTCGAGCAATTTTTGTTTTATAGGCGCTGCATTATCAATTTTTATCAAATTTTTGTTTTCATCTTCATAATAAAGGATACCTGTATCTATTTTTGATTGGTCTACTTCGATCCCAAGCAGAAAATATAATATAATCCCCAGGTGTTTATATCCCACGCCCGTTAAAATGTTTATAAAACTAGTATGGTCTCCTCTTAAATCGCTTGGTACCGTTCTCACATTGATGATTTTCTTATTATAAACATTAGCTAAGATATTATGCATAGCAGAATATATCTCATTCGGAATATAATAGTAATACTCACCGTTCTGTTTCACATATAAGGCAATTCTATCTCTATCGGCATCTAATAGAAGAGCTATATCTGAATTTTTTGATTCCATAACTTGCTGCAATTTATCTTCTCGAATTTCTTTTATCGGATTGGGGGGATTGATTTCTTCCTCTATTAAAATTACATTCGCTCCTAACCGATTAAATAGATTAACAATCCCTCTAGCTTTCCCTAAGTAAGGCCAAATAACAATATTTTTACCTCTTAGGTTATTAAGTTCTAAAACGCTCGATAAAAGAGAGGCCACATAATCGTTGTTTTTTTGTTCAGCGTCAATAAGAAAAGGTTTGTAATTTGGATCAAACTTAATTTCTTCAAGTTTTAGTGCTTTATTAGCAATCTCTTTAAATAAGTCTCCCGACATTGGCATTGGATAATCAATATAAAATTTAATGCCGTTCCACGATAGATCGTTATGAGACGCTGTTAGTACGATAATTAAGTTTATATCTTCGTATAACGCGACAGACGCGGCGCCATAAGGGGCAGATATTTTAGATTCCCCCGGATGATCTGTTTGATAAAATATTTCATATCCCTCATAAGCAAAAATTTGAGAGCAATACCGAAGTAGAACCTGTTTGGTTGGTCTATTATCGGTAACAATTAAAATTTTAAGATTCTTCCCTCCTTTCATTTCTTTGTATTTTTGACTAATCGCTTTAAAGGCTCTGAGAAATAAAAAAAGCTTTCTGTGGGGTAATAAATATTTTTTCTTCCCTTCTTTTTCTATAGTTTCAAGAATCTGAATTCTTAACCCCGAAGTTGGGGCTACAATTGGATCAACCAAAAATCTTTCTTCTTCGGTTAATTCGGGTAATTTTAGAGTCTTAAAAACTCCATCTTCGATAAAGGGAATATCTTCTAATTCAAAATTAAAATCAATCAAATTGACCACTATAATTACTTGTTAGATAGTAATCAATAATTATAAAATTCTTAAATTTTTTATGTTTTCACTCAAATTTTTGGTTTAAGTTAGGACTTACTTAAGAATGTTATTTATAGTTTCTCTTAAAATCGCGTGAATCTTTTCTCGATACACAGAATTAATTGCAATCATTCCGTGGACTTTAATAGGTGGGTTTCTTTTCGTTTCGGACAGTATTCTTTCACAAAATTCAGGTGTTAGCCTGTTTGGTAAATCTTGCTTATTCGCGATTCCAATGACTAATACGTCCCTATAATAAAGATCTAAAATATCCTGAATAATATCTTTACTATAATTTACATTCTCAAAACTAGAATCAAGCACTAAGAGGGCTATGTCAGTACTATCCAGTAAACTTTTCCATAAAGACCTATAATTGCTTTGGCCAGCAAAGTCCCACAGCACAATGGAACGGTGAATATCAAGTGCTTCACCGTCAAATGATGTAATGTCCACATTTATGGTCGGGATATATTCTAAATCTACATCCTTACCACAAATGAGGTGTAATAGAGTGGTCTTACCCACTCCCCCAGTTCCAATAATAGATACTTTTATAGAGCCAAGAATCGTATCGTCAATATCTTTTTCAAAGTTTGTAAAAATAGCACGATTTCCGGACCATTCACCACTCGCTAAAAGTTTTCCATACTTTTCAACGAATTTTGCTCTTATCGTCGTAATTTTCGAGTCAATTACAGCGTCATCATCCACAAGATCCGTGCATACTACAATTATAATATCATCAATAATTGTATAATAGTACTTAAACTCGTCTGTAGCAGTGGATTTTATGTCGCTTTGACTTATTTCTTTCATAAACCCAGAAAAAGCACTTAAGAATCCTGCTAATAAGTCTCTATCCACATCAGAACTGCCATAATTCCTGAATAACAGAGATTTTCCAGTTCGGGTCAATATATTAATGTATTGAATCATAAAATCACGAGAATTTTTGTTTAAAGAGCTTATACGCCCCTATTTTATTGATCTTTATAAAGATTCATAATTAAAGCTGAAAAACTTAACAATCGAAAAAAACTTGAATTTATATTTTTAATGTAATATATTTATTATAAAAAATTGATCTTTTTATAACATTCTCATCAAAAACATTTAAATAATCTTATTCTTCTAATTTATTAAATTATAAAAGATGATAACTCATGGAAAAACCTAACGACCCTACAGTAACCGATTTGTTTAAGTCTTTTAAAGAGTTCGACGAGAAAATGGGAGCCTTCTCGTCAATACTTGAAAAGTTTGGTTTAGATATTATTACAAAAATGGGACAGACAAATTTGAAAATTACACAACTAACTGATAAAATTAACGAGCTAGATAAAGCTACTATTGACATTAAAAGTCTAATACCTCAATTGAGTAATGTAATTGAAAATCAGAAAACCTTAGAAACAGATTTAGATTTAATTAAATCCCTGATGACAAATATGACCGTGAATCCTTCTAAAAAAGAAGACGTAGAAGATATCATAAAAAGAAACGAATCTGCTACAGACAAGAAAGAATCTATAATAACTCAATTAAACGATTTAGAAACAGATTTAGGAGATAACGATGATCCCCAAGCCGTTAAATCAACTTTGGAGAAAATTAAAGAAGAAATCTTCGAATTCACAGGCGGACATAGAATGCTCTATGAGATCTCACAAGTCTTAAATCGTTTAAACTCTGCAAAATCATTATCAGATTTGTTTGATGCAGAAAAACCATCTTCTGAGAGTATTGAAAAATATTTAGAGGAAAAAATAAAATTTTGGATAAACAAATTAATGGTAAAAAATTAATATCTAATAATTAGCTTTAAAAAAAATATTGTATAATTCTCTTAAACTTTTTCAATCAAATTCCTTATTAATGCTTACTTTTTTCAAGTAGTAAGCTTAAATTGTTTAAAAATAAATTGTTAAATATTATAAATTAGAACTTCATATTTATAGTAATAATTTATAATTAAAATCACAAACGATCCGAAAATAAATGAGTAATAACGAGAGGAAAGAAGGAAATTTAGTTTTTCAAGGGCGAACTGAATCAATATATAAAGTGATTGTTATTGGTGACCCTTCTGTTGGGAAGACTAGCCTTCTTACAAAATTCGCTAAAAATAAATTTGAAGAAAAATATTTGCCCACAGTCGGTGTAAACATAGTAAAGGAGCCGATTGAATTGGAAAAAGAAAAAGCCACAATCAACTTAATGTTTTGGGATGTAGCGGGACAACCGCAGTTCTATATGTTACATCGCCCCTACTTTAATGGAGCGGATGGTATGCTTCTAGTATTTGACATAACGCGGTCTAGTACTTTTTCCAACATCAATAATTGGTACAATTCTGCCGTAAAATATGGACTTAGTGGCATCCCACGTCTTTTAATAGGAAATAAAATAGATTTGAAAGATGAGCGTAAAATCATATTGCCCATGGCAGAGCATCTAAGCGAAAAACTCAACGCGCCTTATTTCGAAACCTCAGCTCTTACGGGGGAAACCGTAAAAGAAGTTTTTCAAAAAATAGCAGAATTAGTTTTCAAGCACAAAGAGCAATAAAAATAAAATAATTTTTTTATCGCTGCTCTTTTTCAAATCTTTTTCTTAAAAACAAATTAAGTTCCTTTGGAGTGTTTCAAACTTAAACTTAAATAGCATCAAAATAAATTATTAAGAATTATAAAGATGTACTATATATTTATTATAACAATTCAAAATTAAAATCACAAGGATCAGAATTCAAATGAGTAATAACAAGCGAGAAGAAGGAGGATTATTTTTTGAGGGGAGGACGGAATCGATATATAAAGTAATTGTAATAGGGGATCCCTCAGTAGGAAAAACCAGCCTTCTTACAAAATTCGCTAAAAATAAATTTGAAGAAGTATACTTACCTACTGTTGGCGTTAACATAGTAAAAGAACCAATTGAATTGAAGGAGAGCAACGCCACAATTAACTTAATGTTCTGGGAAGTCGCCGGACAACCACAGTTTTATATGTTGCATCGTCCCTACTTTAATGGGGCAGATGGTATGCTCCTGGTATTTGACATGACACGGTCTAGCACGTTTTCCAACGTTTCTAATTGGTACTCGGTAGCTGAAAAATTCGGGCTCAGTAACATCCCTCGAATCTTAATAGGGAATAAAGTAGATTTAAAAGATAAGCGTAAGATCATATTGCCCATGGCAGAGCATCTAAGCGAAAAACTCAACGCGCCTTATTTCGAAACCTCAGCTCTTACGGGGGAAATCGTAAAAGAAGTGTTTCAAAAAATGGGAGAATTAGTTTTCAAGTACAAAAAGAATTAAAAATGAATTATCTCAACTCATTTTCAACTATATTTTAGAAAAAGAATTCTTAGTTTAACAAAAAAGACTTTTTAACTTCAAATTTCGATAGTTTCTGTTTCTCTCTTGCGATAAAATAAATTGAATTTACCGTGAATTTTAATTGACTCCAATTCCTTTGAAGAGTTTCTATAACCTCTATTAGCTTTTTTTTCCCTTCAATTTGTCCTACGCTTAAATGTGGAGTAAAACCATTTTTGTGTAAATTTACATTATTACAGTCTGGAACAATTGCCAAAAACTTATATTGGATGTCAATAATTAAGGATTCAGGGTTGGGAGCCAACCAAAGGGTATACTTTTGTTTTCCATGATTGAAATATTTAAACTTATTAAACTTAATCTCAAACGACTTTATTTTTTTGCTTATCGTTGAGAACAGACTCTCTAAAGTATTATATTCAGATTCAGGTCGAAAAGGATATAGTAAAGTGATGTGAGGCATCCATCTACTGATTTGTCTATCGTAAATCCTCCGAATTTCTTGAATTGGCACCCATATTTCTTTTGGAGGAATGATTACTGCTGCCGATGAATTAATTTTAGTCATAAATTAATGTTAATATAAACATTGGGATATAAAAGGTTTTTATTTGATAATCTTTTTTTAGTTAATTAACTATGCAAATTAAACAAAGGCACTTTATTCAAAAATCGCAGATAAAAGAGCTACAGGAAGACATTTTGAAGCATTACGACGAGAAATTCCTGAACCAAATTTTTCCTAAAAAAGCTCGAGTCGAGGTTATTCAAACAGATGCTGGAGATACACTATACGCCATAAATAAGGTGTTAAAACTCTGGAAATCTAAAGACGGATATATTCCCGTTTTAACACTACTTTTTAACAAACAGGTCGATTTGAAAGAAATTGCCGTTGATAAGGGAGCTATTCGATTCGTTTCAAACAATGCAGATATTTTTCGAGCAGGAGTAACTGAGATTGATAAATCAATAAAAAAAGGAGATATTCTTCAAATTGTTGACGAGAATAATCATAGAGCAATAGCAGTCGGAAAAGCAATGTATGATGCTAAGGAAATGGAAGGTATTAATGAAGGGAAAGTAATCAAGAACCTTTTATGCGTAAAAAGTAAAGTGTGGAATTTTATTAAACATTTTTAAAAAAATTTCATAGAGATCGAATAAATTCTTCTTTTAAAACAGTTATTAATTCTTCTTTTTTATCAAATGGTGCGTTGATCAAATAATTACACTCAAGTTCACAGGGAGTTAAATAATATTGATTGAAGAGTAGCATAATCATTCTGAGTGCGTTTTCCATGAATCCGTTGTCATCTTGGCCGTCCGTAGTTTTCATTAAATCGATTATTGTACGCATTTTCCACATGGTTTTTTGGTTTGCGTCATTCTTAGCTAGTAGAAAATCGTTGAAAACATTCATATAGAAATCACATTCACATACTGCCATTATTAAGGAATACCTCTTTTACCCCTAATCTCCTTTTTTAACACTTAAGTATTATGAATTCAATCGAATTTTTAAATGGTTTTTTTATTGAAGAATATCGTTGCTATAATACAAACTTGCAATGGAAATTTCTTTTATATAACCTAAGGTATTTTTTTTTTAGTAAACAGTGCTTCCCTTTTTACTTTGCTATTTAAATACTAATTTGGTAATCTTTTGATTATAGTGTATTTGAATAATATGAGTAAATCTATTATAATCATGAATGAAAATTCACGTAATATGCAGATATAATACGCATAACACATCAAGCTATAATCGCACATAACTTATATTATTTAGATACTACTTAAAGGGTCATTAGTAGTTATATCACGATGACTCTTGAGAAATATATCAAAATTAAGGTCGGGTGTGTGAAAAAATGAGTATGTACAGAAGTTACCTTCTTAAGAATCAGTTCTGGGCTAAAAAAGGTAATGAAAAAGGGAATAAATTTGTAGGCGAGAAAGTCTTTATAAAACATGACTCTGAAATAGGAGGAATTTACGCAATTATCGATAATAACGACAAGAAAGGCGTAAAAATCATAGCAAATGGGGAAGAGCATTGGTTTAATAATTTTGACAAGCTAGATACATTCCTTAGCCGATTAAAGCAAAATGAAGACGGTTTTATGAAGATTCTAAGAAGAAAAAACATTTCTCAAAAGTTAAGAACACTGGAAATTTAATTTGGTTTATACACTTTATCATCTATTCTTTTCTCAATGGAATGAGATGAGTTTCTAAGCCATTTTTGTGTTAGCTTATATTTGAAAGATGTTTTTAGATTTAATCGTTGTAAATAGGTTGTAGCCCTGATTGAAAGTGGCGCAATCTTAAGTTAGCTCCACGAGAAACTCTTACTTTCGGAATTTTTTCTCGATTGCGGTATAGTTCGGTTACAGCTGCGGTTGCGTAATCAATATGAGAAGGTCCATAAGTGTTTCTAGGTACTGCAAATCGAACAAAATTTAAGATACTTTTTCGTTGTTCTGGCGTTTTCTTATCCCACTCAAACGCAAAAGGCCCTAATTCACAGGCTCTAATTCCGTAATGCCTTAAAAGTTCTATACTAAAACCAACACCACCAAAATCATCTACTTTCATTTCTGTCCCCTTAAAGAATTTATCCATGTTAATATAGACAGCATGACCGCCCGCTGGAAGCACAACAGGTACTCCATTATTTGCTAGTTTTCTTGCAAATTCTCGAACTTGGCCAATCCTCTCAGCCAGATATGGTTCTTTAACAACTTCATATAATCCTACTGCTAAAGCCATAATGTCTCGACCTGATAGTCCCCCGTACGAGTCGTTCCCAAATGTGAGGATTTGTTTTTCTTTTAGTTTAGTTCCAATATTCCCGTTAGTCGAGAATTTTTTGTAAAATACTCCTTTATCTCTAAAAAATAAACCCCCACCTATGTTGGCAAGTCCATCTTTTTTAAAACTTATAGTAAAACCATCAACGTAAGAAAACATCTCTTGAATTATTTTTAAAATGCTAATGTTATTGTACCCTTCTTCAAATTCTTTAATGAAAAAAGAATTTTCTGCGAATCTACAAGCATCTAGAAAAAGCGGAATTCCATAGCGATGTGCGATTTCGTTAATTGTTTTAATGTTATTCATTGAAACGGGTTGACCTGCGGCAGTATTATTGGTAATAGTTAAATATATTAATGGGATGCTATCAGCTCCCTCTTTTTGGATAAAAGATTCTAATTTTTCACTATCCATATTTCCCTTGAAAGGATTTTTAACATCCATTTGATCAGGAGGAAAATCTTCCAATAAATTTGCTGAGAATAGATTTATTGGATGAAGTCCATTTGCGGCAATATTTGCTTCAGTTGTATCGAAGTGTCCGTTGTTGGGGATGAAGAATTCTTTATTTGGGGGCTTTTCCTTTAGAATTGGAGCAATAGTGGAAAATAATAAATGTTCCGCACAACGCCCTTGGGGTACTAAAAACGCGTTAGGGCGAGTCAGCTGATGAATTCCCCCATTAACAAAACCACCTTCGAACGATGTAAGATATAACTCGTTCATTAATTTTTTTACGTTGGTTTCTCCAGAAAGAATTAAGTTAATAGCTTTCTTTGGCCCATCTCCTCTTTCAAAAGTATCTCTTATAGCATCAAGAAGGACATAATATCCTTTGTTACGCCCATAAGATTCATCACCGTGTAAAAGAGCAGCCCATTGTAAGTCCGTCATGGATGTACTTCCACTATCAGAAAGAAAATCTAAAACAAGCATATCTGCTGGAAATGAAAACATACTGTATTCTGTCTTTTTCAAAGCAACTTCTCTCTGCTCTTTAGAAACTTCTTTGATATTTCTTACAATTAAAGCACGTTTAGATGGAACTGGAACATTTAATTCGTACATAGATTTCATAATATTACCATCAGAATTTTATTTAAAGGTTATAATTTATTATTAAAAATTGAAATCGTACAACATTACTTCTTAATAATTAATAGATGGTATAAAAATTTTATAATATATTCTTTCTTTTTCTTCTTCCTTAAAACGGAAAGAAATTCAAAATGAGTTTGGATTATTTTTGCTTTTTTAACATACTTCTACTAATTATTGCAAACAATTTCTCAACATTTTCACCGCTTTTTGAAGAACACTCAATATAATCAATAAAATTATTATCATTAGCAAACTTGATGGCTTCCTCTTTGGGAACTGTTCTTATTCCTTCAAGATCGAGCTTGCTTCCAACTAGAAGTATAGGTAATTTTTGACCGTGTATAGCGTTAACTTCGTTAAAAACAGTTAGCCAATCGGTTAGATTTTTAAATGTGACATGTCGAGTTATATCGTACGTAAAAATAGTTCCCTTAGCTCCCATAACCGCACCAGGTAAGAGAAACCTAAATTTCTTTTCTCCAGCAAAATCCCAAATTTGCAGAGAGATTTTTTTACCATCAAGCTCAAGCTTTTTTATATAGAAGTCCATTCCAATCGTAAGTTGAAATTTTTCTTTAAAAACCCCATTAAGAAAGCGATGAGTTAAGGTAGTTTTTCCTACGCCCCCGTCCCCGAAGATTGGAACCTTAAACTTTAGAGGGTGGGTTTCAGAGCCTGGTTCCTTCATTTTATATAATTTAATTTATTTTATTTTTTAAAATTAAACACAAGAATAACAACAATAAATATATTACTAAGATTATTTGAATGTTTTTTAAAACAAATATTTATTAATATCTAGTCTAAAATGAAACACACGATTTTTCTTAGGAGATATTAAATATTAAAAACAGTTTCAGCATTTTAGTTTTTATTTCTTGATTCCAAAATTCTTGCTCTTTCACTTAGTATAGTTTTAATTCTCTCTTTATCTTGGGTATACCACTTACGAGATAATATCCACAAAATTATACCCGGAATTACAAAAATAGTTATTATCACAGCACTAATCGTATAATTCTGTCCGAAAAGGGATATGAAAATACCTGCGATTAAAGGCCCCATACCATAACCAATATTCTCTAAGAATTGATTCCATGAAACTATTTGACCTTGCGCTTCAGGCAAATTTATTTCTTGTAGGATCGGTGGTTGATTAACCATGTATAAAGAAGATATTGCGTCAGAACTTAAAATTAAAATACCCATTACATATGTTATAGGGAGTGAAAAGAATAGAACGATGTTTGCTCCTTCTTCAGGCGTTAAAAAAGGTAATGGCACGAAAAACATTAAAACAAAAGTAATTGATCCCCCTACTAAAGATATTACTATAAAAGCAATCCTTCTGACGCCATTTTTCTCCGCTAACCTATCTGATACTCGAGCGAGTAAAATTTGCCCTATAACGCGACCAATAACCCCAAAAATAACGACAAATAATCCAGTTATTAATGGAGATAGATTATGGGGAGGGGTTTGTAAATAAGGTAAAATAATCATATCCAAACTTCCCATAAATACATTGGTAAATATTCCCTCAATTAAAGCAGCAATATTAGTGCGAGATAACATAGTTCTACGTATTAATTCTTTATCCGTCTTAAAATCATATTCAATCGATCGATCTTTAATTACTACATCTCGTAATACATTGCTTTGAACACCCCTTTTTGGTTCCTTAACGTAAAAAAAAAATATTAAACCCGAAAGAAGAACCGCTATTCCTATACTTAAAAAATATAATCTCCAATACCCAAACTGCACTAAAGCACCAGATATTAAAAAACCAAACATCATAAAGACGGATCCAAAAATACCAAAATATCCAAAGAATTTAGAGCGATGTTTTAATGGAACAATATCGTTAGATAAGGAAACTATGGCGGGATAACTTCCTCCAGCAAAGAGAG
>DAOUUT010000140.1 GCA_030668025.1 Promethearchaeota archaeon | reverse complement strand
CAAACCTTTCTTTCTCTGGAGAAAAAATCACATGGGGTGGTCGGGTAAATTTCAAATAATGTCGGCTTAACGACCATAAAAAATAAAAGAAAAAAAAATAAATACTTAGATACTGTAAATTAAAAAGAAAAATAAAGATATTTAAGTTCCGTCTTCGTAGCCGTGGATATAATTATATTGCTCTTCAGTTAGTTCATCAATCTCAACGCCCATGGATTGAAGTTTTAGGAAACCTACTTTATCATCAATTTCAACGGGAACCTCTACCATTCCAGGTTTCAATAAGTCTTTGTTCTTGACGATGTATTCAGACATGAGAGATTGTAAGCCAAATGACATGTCCATTACTTCAGCAGGATGACCTTCAGATAAAACTAAGTTCGCTAAGCGCCCCTTTGCCAGCAAATAAACTCGCTTTCCATCAGGAAAGACAAGTTCTTCTACATTCGTTCTAATTGGTTTAATTTCTTTGGCATATTCATAAAGTTCCTTGGTTGGAATCTCAATATCGAAATGCCCTAAATTGCCAAGAATTACATCGTTCTTTAAAAGATCAAACATATCCTTAGTTGGAGGGATAACATGTTTGCAACCTGTTGCGGTGAGAATTATATCCGCATCAGGAAGTGCTTTAGCGATTGGCATTACTTGATATCCTGCAAATTTCGCTTGGAGAGCCTTAATCGGATCGACTTCGGTTACAATTACATTTGCGCCTAAACCACGAGCTCTCAACGCCATGCCACTGCTGCAATGACCGTATCCACATATCAGGCAAACCTTTCCTGCGTAGAGCACATGCATACCATAGATCGCAGCTACAATTCCTTGTCCTGTCCCTAATTCATTATCAAATTGATTCTTACACCTTGCATCATTCACAGGAAATAAGGGCACTTTCAGCGCTCCTTTTTCATTCATCGCTTTAAATCTTTTTACTCCAGTGGTAGTTTCTTCTTGACATGCGATTATCGTGCCATTTTCAATCAACTCTGGAAACTCCTTATGAGCAGTAACAATCATATCTGCTCCGTCATCAATTAAGATATTTGGCTTTTCTTTTAAACACTCTCGAATACACCAATAAAATTCTTCGTCTGTATTTCCATGCCACGCAAAAACATTTATTCCCTCTTGAACTAAGGCAGCAGCAACATCATCTTGAGTAGATAACGGATTACTCCCACATAAATAGACTTCAGCACCCCCTGCTTTCAAAGTACGAGCGAGGATTCCGGTTTCTTTAGTAATATGTAAACATCCGGCAATTGTTATGCCTTTCAAGGGCTTTTCTTTGGAAAACCTCTTACGAATAATTTCGGCTGTAACAGGCATTTTAGATTCAGCTACATATAGAGCTTCTTTGCCTTTTTCAGCAAGGTTTTCATCAGCTACTTTATAATTAACCATCACAATTCAATTTTAAAATATTTATGTTATTATAGTAAATAATTTAAATAGTAATTTAAATATATTATTGGTTAAAGAATAAAAAAATTCCTGCAAATATTAACATTTAAATAATAAATTTTTATTATATATTTATGACTGAAGCTAAAGATGAATTTAAAATCCGTATTCTTATAAAAAGTTTCAATAGTAAATCTAAATATGTTATAACCAAGCTTACACAGGTTTTAGGATATACTAGACAGACAATTAAAAAGCGATTTGATGATCTGAAGATAGAAAAAATAATTAGTAATTTTACAATCAATATTAATCCGAACATTCTTCCCATTAATTTAAAGTATGTATTATTAGAGATTAAAACTAATCCCAATGAACCTCAACTCTTAGAAAATTTGTTAAAAATCTCCCAATTAAAAATTCTTGATGGAATTTTAGGAGAATATTCTTTATTTGCTTTATTCATTTTTCATTCATATGAGGAGTATTACCAAGTTTTAAGCATAATAGATAAAATAATGGCTCAATCATATTTTAAGAAGTATCGTATAATCGAGACAATTAAAGTGTTCAAAACTAATGGGATTGAATTGTATGACAATAAAATTGATCCAAAGTTCGAAATTGATAGCACTGATTATGTAATTTTAAAAATATTGCAAGAAAACCAGAATTTAAAACCAATCTCGACTTACGAGATTAAGGATATAATTAAAGAGAAGTACAAAGATTTTTTAAGTGAAATTAACAGACAAGAAATCTCCCAATCTACAATTCATAACAGAATTAAAAAGCTTGAAAAAAAGAATGTAATTCTTAACTATGCTCTTAACTTTTATCCTAAAAAGATTGGATTTAGAGGAAAATATCTCGTAAGAATCAAACCTAAGGATCCTTCCAAATATAATGAAATTGCCTTAAATTTAGAAAAAAATAGTTTTATAACCGATCTTTTCAGGATAGGGGAACAACATGGTTTATTTGCGATAGTTCGCGTTAAAAAGGTCGAAGATTACGCAAAATTCATCAAAATTTTGTACCAATCCGATGAAATTGAAGATACTCTTACTAGTTTTGTTTTAGATGAACTGAAGACTTATACTAATTTTGTTATTTAGAATCGCCTGATAACATTTCAAATCTCAAGTTCAGTATAATTAATTTAATTATCTTTGAATGATATCTTTAATTGAAAAACATGAATTATTTTTTTGAATTAATAAATAAAGGAATAGGATTTTCTAGAGTAGGAAGAATAATTTGTTCAAAGGAATCTAAAAGGTTTATATCGACACCTAATATTCTCGTTCCGATGAAGAAAAGTTTAATGAACCATATAAGTTTTCTTGAGGAATTTGAAGACCACGAGGTGTTTTTGATCTTGAAAGAATTTTATTTGAAAATTGGGTTTTTACGAGAAAAATTTAAACACACCGGTTTTATTTATAAGCACAATGGTTCAATGGAAAAATTTAAAGAAATTTTAGCCAATAATATTGATATATTTTCAGAGGATAATATTGTTCCTTTAATTCCGTTTAATATTCCTACAACTACCTTAAATAAGGATTTTGCTAAAAACGAAATTATCAATTTTATAACCGACGCCAATCAAATCTTAAATCAATATCGGAATTTAGATTTTGGTTTATCTATTAAGATTTTTGAGTATCCCGAATTATTTGATCTGTATATTCCTTTAATTAAGGACAACGATAACGTAAGAATATTAAATTTAGTCGATTTGTTTGATGTTTTTAGTAAATATAGAAATATTTTAAATATTATTTTTCAAATCAAGCAAGAGCTCGACAATAATTTAGTCATAATGGCTTCTGGTAGAATTGTTCCGAAATTTTATCCAATTTTAGTCTATTTAGGAATAGATTTAATTGATTGTTCCTATCTATTATATTTATCTTCTGAAAATTTCTACGATACTATAGAACATTTACTTCCCATTTATAAACTAAAATATTTACCCTGTCCGTGTCCTATTTGCAAAAGGAAATTAAAATATATCCTGGAAAACAAATATTCTTCCGAAAAAATAGAACAATTAACTCTTCATAATATTATATCTGCATATACATACATGAATAAAATAAAGTTGTATTTGCGAATGGAGGATTTTCGAGGCTTTGTTGAAAAATCATCATTTGACGACATGAACATAATTTCTACTTTAAAAGTCTTAGATAAACAGTACTTTAATGCGATGAAACTTGAAACGCCTATAACTCAAGCGAACAAAATAATTAATTTTTTTGGTCCATCTTCATATTATAGACCAGATATCCAAGAATTTCGGGAGAGATTGTTGAAAAGTTTTACGCCGGAATTATGGACTAAACTGATTATCATCCTCCCTTGCTCGGCAAAGAAACCGTACTCCGAGTCTAAATCTCATAGAAAATTTCATAGCATTATACGTAAATTTCGCGATTTTCCTGATTTTCAAGAAATTATTTTAACATCTCCCTTAGGAACCATTCCTAGACAACTTGAAAATATTTATCCCGTAAATTCATATGACATTTCAGTAACAGGGGATTGGGATAATGAAGAAATAACAATTGCTTCAAATATGCTAATTAAGCTATTGGAGAAATATGATAAGGACATACCTATTATATGTCATTTAAAAGAACCGGGATACTTAAAGATTGTTGAATACGCTCGATTAAAACTAAAGAATAAATTTTACTTCACCGGAGCTAAAAACAATCTAACTACCATTGAATCCTTACAATCTTTAGAAAACAATATTAGGGACCTAAAAGATTCGTTTAAACCCTTAGAACCGTTTCCAAAAAATAAAAATTTCTCAAAGAGTTGGACTCGTAAATTAATTAAAATATTGGATTATCAATTTGGAACAGGGACTGGAGATAAAATATGTTCTAATGGAATTAGGACTAGAAAAAATGATAGAAGGCACCAAATAGAAATATTTGACTTGATAAATAATGAGAATCTTGGAAAATTCAATTTTAAAACGGGACAAGTTGAATTAAGTCTTTCAGGAGCGAATAGACTATTACCTTTAAGTGAAGATACGAATTTTATCGTTTTTGATGGTCATAAAATTAAGGGAAACACCTTATTTCGTCCTGGGATCGTAAGTTTTAGTCCAAATCTCGTTCCAAAAGATTTTACGCTTATTTTCGACAAAGACAAAAAGAATTTAATTGGATTAGGGAACCTAGAAGTTGGTTCGAATTATATTAAGAATTCAAAAACAGGTAAAATTGCAAATGTCTACGAAAAAATTAAATGAAAATAATTTCCTCGTTGAAAAAATCAAAGTACTTCGATCTAAAACTATTAGAAAAAAGTCAAAATTTGAAGACGAACGATTAGATAAACCAGTAAGTTTTTGGATAAATGAAGATCGTTTGCTCAAAGAAAAAGGAAAGGAGTTCACGATTATATTAAGAACAAAGGGATGTAGTTGGGCATTAGGAGAAACGGGAGGGTGTTCCATGTGTGGATATATTCAAGATTCTACCATTGAAGAAATTGACCATATTCGTATTATTAACCAAGTTGATTATGCCTTCCAAAAAAAAATCAAGGAAATTTCTACCGATAAAGACGATTTCATCCTCAAGATTTTTAATTCTGGAAGTTTTTTTGATGACGACGAAATATCTGCAGATGTTCGTGAACATATATATAATAAAATCGCTGAAGTCCCTAAAATAAAAGAAATCGTTGTAGAATCTCGAGTTGATTATATAACTCGTAAGAAGCTTAAAAAAATGAAAAGCATTTTAGAAAATAAGTACATCGAAGTAGCAATAGGTTTGGAAACGGTAAATGATTACATTAGAAATATATACGTAAATAAAGGGCTAAAATTCGAAGATTTTTTAAAGGCAGTCCAAATTTGTAAGGATAATAATATAGGTGTGAGAGTGTATTTATTATTTAAACCACCATTCCTAAATGAACAAACTGCAATAGATGATTGTGCTAGTTCTATTCAAAAATTAGCTGAATTAAAGGTTAATACTATTTCAATCAACCCTCTAAACATTCAAAAAAATTCGCTAGTGGAATATTTATGGTATCAAAACAGATTTCGACCACCTTGGTTTTATTCTTTATTTAAATGTATAATTAAAGCTTGTAAAGACAATGCAATCTTGGATTCAGTTAGAATTATATCGTCTCCCTCTGGAGCTGGCACTAAAAGAGGAATTCACAATTGTATGAAAAAAGATTGCAACGAGTTTATGAAAAAAAAGCTTAAAAATTTTGTGTTATCTCAAAATATTAATCATTTAATAAAAAAAGACGATAGCTACTCGTGTAGTTGCCTGATAAAATATCAGTTGCAGAAAAATTTCATTTAATAAATACAATTATGATACAATTAAGATGACAATTAAAAGAAATTCTTCAACTCACTTTTGAAAGTAATCAAAAACAGACAGAATTTTTCTATTTTTGTCGAAATTCAATAATTTATTTATCTATCCCACCCATTTCCCGCTTTTTAAGATTTTTATTATAACGTACATTTGTAATAAAATAATCATTTTTGTCAGCCCTTTTTAAATAAAGGGTACATTTAAATATTACTTTTCAATTTTCTATTCTATATTTTAATTAATAGTTAGGGTCGTCGTTTGCAAAAATATATTAAGTTAAATCTATCCTATTTAGGGGATTCTAAGAAACATCACATCTTTAGAGCTAAGAGGTGGGATAAAAACCTAGAAGTCATCTTTCATAAACCTGTTTTTACGGAAAAATACGAAGAAATCGGTTATATTAAAGAAATTTTTGGTCCTACAAATTTGCCATTTATTTCTATAAATGCATTACCTAACAAAAAATTTAATCCAAATGATAATTTTTACGCAAAATTACATTAGTCTTTTATATTAATTTTTAAAAAAAGAAATATCTAAAAAGGTGTAAATTATTTCAAGTTGGAACCAAAACAATGTATTCGAAGAAATTAATTTGGAAATAAATGATGTTATTTGTAGTGAATGCGGTAAAAATATTCTATTTGACGAAAATAGAGGGCTATTAGTTTGTCGAGAATGTGGTTTAGTACACTCAGAAAAACATATAGATCAGGGCCCTGAATGGCGTGCTTTTGATGCAGATCAAAGAAAGAAAAGAACAAGGACAGGAGCTCCAATGACTTACATGATCCACGACAAAGGGCTCAGCACTATGATAGACTGGAAAAATAAGGATATATTTGGCAAAGAAATCTCTGCAAAAATTAGAGGTCAAATATATCGCTTGAGAAAATGGCAAAGCAGGATTAGGGTATCAGATGCAACCGAAAGAAACTTGACTTTTGCCTTAAGTGAGTTAGATCGCATGGCTTCAAACCTTGATCTTCAAAAAAATCTTCGAGAATGTTCTGCAAAAATCTATAGAGATGCTGTTGAAGCTCATCTTATTCGAGGAAGAAGCATTGAAGGCGTTGCTGCTGCAAGTCTATATGCCGCTTGTAGAAGGTATAAAGTTCCGCGCACATTAAACGAGATAGCGGAAGTTGCTCGCGTTGATAAAAAAGAAATAGGACGTTCCTTTAGATTTATCTCAAGGGAATTAGGACTAAATTTAAACCCAACTAAACCATTAGATTTTCTTACTCGATTTATATCTGAATTAGGACTATCTACAGAATGCCAAAAAAAGGCAAAGAAAATTATTAAACTTGCTGAATTAAGGGGGCTAACCTCTGGTCGTGGACCAACAGGATTGTGCGCCGCAGCAATTTATACAGCATCAATTCTTACTAAAGAAAGAAGAACTCAAAGAAAAATTGCCCAAGTTAGTCAAGTCACAGAGGTGACCGTTCGAAATCGCTTCTCCGAACTTATAGAAAATTTAGATCTTGGAATTAGTCTAAAGAAAAAATAATTTTTCAATTTGTACAAACTCTCTTTTTTGTAATACCTTCATAATATACTAATTTAAGACTTTTTTTTTCTAATTTTATTCTATCGATTATATGATTTTAAATAGGTCAGGTATATGAAACAGGAGAATATTAGATTAATAAATCAAGTTGAAGTAAATTATTTCTTACACAGGATTAAGAAAAATTTCCCCAATTTTGTAGCAGGCGTAATAACCGATAATAACGGTTTCGCAATAGGCTCGAATATCTCAAAAAGACTTTGGATTCACGAGAATAAACTAGCTTTATGGGCAATCTCCAAAAATAAGGAGAATAAGGATGTCTTAAACGATCCAAACTTAGTTCAACTCAAGTTTGATATAGATAAAGAGAAGAAGTTTAAACTATTCATTTTGTTAGAAAAATCGAAAAAGAATAAAAACAGAGTTAAACCCTTAAAAACTTTGATTAGGGCGCAAGAGTTATTTTAATCCGTTGCGTAACATAAAACTATCTAAAGTGAATTAAATTTTTATAGATAGAATTTTATTTTTATACTATAAATGTATTAAAGAATGATTAGAGTTTACTTCAAATAAATTCTTTAGTATAATAAAACGCGTTAGATGATATTTATATCGCTTATAAAAATAAATGGTAGGTCCAATTGAGCTTTTCCCAGGACGAAATTAAATTAAAAAAAATATTAAAAGAAATTATTAATAGTACGCCAGGTCTAAAATACGCTATAATCATAGACGATACTGGAATAACTATTGTGAGCGAGGCTAAATTCATCCTAAAGGCTTCCAAAGACGACATCTCCGTTGAAAAAATTGGAGCAATTGGAGGCGCAGTGTTCACCGCTGGCGAAGAACAAGGGTACATCCTCGGTTATGGAAATATTCACCTACAAATCACTGAATATTCTAAAGGGATGATTTTTTCTATAAAAGCAGGTAAAGGAGTGTTATGCGTTGCTTCAGATAAAAATATTCAAATAGGACTTGTAAGAGCGATAATGAACAAGTATTCGGCAAAGATTGCAGTAATTTTGAACCGATACATCCAAGCTGACGATGGAGAAATCAATAAAGAGTTGAAAGAACTCTTTAATTCGGACACGATTAGCCTTTTATGATGAATAGTCACTCCAATTTAGGAGAAAAATACAGTAGATTCTTTAAAATTTAAACAGAAATAGATTTCGAAAATAAAAAATAAAAAGATTATTATTATTTTACAGATTCAAGAACGGATACCAAGCGTCTTTAGGAGAGTTTGCTGGAAGGTCGTGTCGAATCGCCCCTCTTAGAAGTACGCTTTACGCAACTTCTATTTTTTGATCGTCATTATTATTTACATATTTTTTTATTTTATTTGGTTTATCTACCTGATATATTGCAATTTTTGTTTGATCTTTTTCCTTCGATGAATAATCGATCTCTTAAAAATTGATAGCAATGCCAGTTATAAGTATTTCGTTAACAGGAAAGATTATAGAAGGTTTAGAAAGAATTCAGTTAGAAAGAGGATTTATAAGTAGATCAGAAGCAATAAGAGATGCGATTAGGGATAAAATATCCGAAATTGACACTACTATTGACCTAGATGATCGAGTTTTTGCGACTATTATTGTAATCTCCGAATTTGATCGCCATGATATTGATAAAAAGCTTTCCAAATTAAGACATGGCTTTAATCTATTGGTACTAGAAGATATTCATCGACATGTTGAAGAAAAGTACTGTGTAGAGATCTTTCATGCAGAAGGCAAAAATTCAGAGATCACTAACTTAATCGGAAGAATAAGGGGTATTAAAGGGATTTATCAATTAAAATATGCGATTATTTCGCTAACCTGAAACGTTCTAAATATAATAATAATGATATGATGCGATTGATGTGGAAGATTAAATTTATATCCTTATATGTACGATATACTATTGATTAATTACTAATTTCTTTAACCATATCTCGTAAGTTAAATTGATCAAAACCTAAAAAAAGGGCGTGTTTATGAATAATCTAGAGGATAAGAATCCAATATTGGTGATAGGTGGAACGGGTCATTATGGTCAATTTATAGTGCGAAGTTTAGTT
>DAOUUT010000039.1 GCA_030668025.1 Promethearchaeota archaeon | reverse complement strand
TTACGAATAAACGATTTTCACTGTCATCTTATTGATAAAATTGTAAAATGAAATAATTTAAACAATGGTCAAAACGAGCGGGAAGATATGATAATTAAAAAAAAACAATTGTATATATTAGGTCTTATTTTTTTGTTGACATTACCTTATATTTTACCTTTTATCCATGATAATAAAAATATTCAATCAGATAAAGTAATAGAGAATAATGTTCCATTATCTTCTGCTCAAAGATCAGTTACAAAACAGTGGATAAAAAACCCTAATTTTACTGAGTCTCCAATCGAACCAACATGGTATTGGGAAAACGGTACTGAAGGTGATAATTCAGATATGAACGCTACCACGAGTACTGGCCAAGCGAATTTTGATGTATTAGGAGAAACAAGAACATTTACTGTAGTTTCAGGCATAGTTAATTCCTCTACATCACCTGATTGGATACAGGTAAGAAATGGGGATTTTCAATATCCCGACATCGCTCAAATTCTGTCGTACGGGGCTTACGTTAGTCATGAATGGAATGACGATCCTAATCAAGCTCCAAGCGTTCATTGGAAAACCAATATTAGTGTTCCTATAGATATGTCTGAATATATTATCACATCTGTATCATTAGAAGTAACTGTGAATGCTTCCGTGAGTAACGATGTTGATACACCTAACGACAGTAGTTATTGGGATAATTTTGCTATAGGAGACTCTGTAACATATTATGCTCAAATCTCAGACTTGGGATATAATCCTCCACGATATACTGTTGCTTCAAATAAAACAAAAAGTTTAGGTCAAAACGATCCTGAAGATCTCACTATTTCTAATAAAACATTAGAAACTGTTGGTGAAATTGATTTAATAACGGCTTTAAACTCTGCCTTTGATAAAGATCCTTCTCATTCAAATTTTACTCTTACCTTAGGAATAGATATTTACAGTGAGGATAACCTTGTATTTGCCGATACTGATACTTATGATGATCTAATTATTAAGACATGTAATTTAACATTTACAGTAAAGAAAAAAATCGATCAATTTACCACACTTTCCTGGAATCAAGACGGGGACTCTCTTGATAGCGTCCAAGTTACAGATGCAAAATTCTTCTTTAAATATAAAGTAAATAATACATGGCCCACAACCGCACCTCTTTCAGAAATTATATTCTATATAAACGATAAATCGTACGATGAAGGGATTATCAAACTATCTTCAGCTACTACTTCGTGGAAAGAGGCAAAAGTAGGAGGATTTGATGTGACAAGTCTAATTTCCACAGGTGTGAAAATCAACATCTCTATAGAAGTATTTCTCAAGGATACATTTGAGTTAGACCAAAGATATTCAATTTCGATAGATGATGTATATCTTAACATTTCCTATATTGAGACATTTCCAGATTACGGCACAGATTTAGATTTATTTTTAGATGGAGTTAATAAAACTATTGATCCAGTAATTCAAATTCCTATTTATGATATGTTAAATGTTACTGTTACTTTTAAGGATAATGTAAGTGGAAATCACATTATCGCCGATAGCGCTACATTAGAAGGAAAAGTTTCTGGCGATTTAACTGAAAACGCTACTTTGGAACATTATTATTTCATCGTAAATTCAACAAAATTAGGTCTTGGAATTAGCGTATTAACTGTCACTCTACAAAAAATCAATTACGAGACTGAATCTATTCAGATTTTTGTCGAAGTTATCGAGAGAGAGACTGAGCTCCAACTTTTAGTAGATGATGCTCAAAGAAGTAATAATGAAACGATTGAAGTGAAATTTAACGAATTTTTGAATTTTACAGTTTTTTATGAAGATAACTTAACTGATACTTTTATAGATGCAGCTTCGGCAGAATTATTAGGATTTGGAAAGATGAATGAAACTTTAAATCAATATAACTTTACCGTAAACACTAACAATTTGAGTCAGGGTGTAAATGTATTAACCATTTTTGCTCAAAAAAATAATTACCAATCTCAAACCATTCAAATTTATGTTGATGTTGTAGAAAGAGCCACTCAATTAATGCTGTATATAGATGACACTCAAAAGTATGACAGCGATACAATAAATTCCCAATACGATGAATTCATAAATATAACTATTTTTTACATAGATGACCCCACACTTTTGCATATAGATACAGCTTCAGTGGAATTATTAGGATTTGGAAGCATGAATGAAACTTTAAATCAATATAACTTTACCGTAAACACTAATGATTTGAGTCAGGGTGTAAATGTGTTAACTATTTTTGCTCAAAAAGATAATTATCAATCCCAAACGATTCAATTTTTTATTAACCTTCAAATCAGAACAACTTATGTAAAATTTTATATAGAAGGAGTGGAAAGAAATGATGGGGATACAATCAACTCTCAATTTGATGAATCCTTGAATGTAACTGTTCTATACAGAGATTACAATGACGATTTTCATCTTACAGGAGCTGGTGTTAACTTGCTAGGATTGGGGAGTTTTGATGAGATTGGTACACAATTTAATTTTACAATTCTAACAAATAACCTTACGAAGGGTATCAATATATTAACTATATTTTCTCAATTAGACGGTTTTCAAGCTCAAACTATCCAATTCTTTATTAATGTTGATAATAGAGCTACAGAATTAATTCTTTTTGTCAATGGTAACCAAGAAAATCAAAGTGAGATTATCCAGTTTGATTTAAATGAGTTAATAAACATAACTATTTTCTATAAAGATTATCTTACAGATGTTCATCTAAGTGGAGCCAATGTGGAATTGTTAGGTGTCAATAATTTGGATGAATTAGGTTCACAATTTACTATTACCATTAATTCAAATCAATTAGAGCTAGGTACCAATATTATAACGGTATTTGCTCAATTACTAAATTACAAAACAAAATCAATCCAATTTTTCATAGAAGTGGTAGAAAGATCTACACAAATTCAGCTTTTTTTAAATGGGATCGATAAGACAGCTGATCCTGTTTTAGAATTACCTATTGGAACCTTGATCAATATTACTCTTAAATTTTACGATATTCGGACAGGATTAGAAATACCTAGTGCAGTTATGCAATTAATTGGAGAGAGCATATCTGAAAATCTTACAGAAAGCTTGATTTTAAATCAATATTCAATCATTTTAAATAGTTCTTATTTATTGTTTGGGGTTAAACAATTTACAATCGTGGCTCAAGCACCAACATATCAAATAAATACCGTTGATATAAGAATTACTGTAAATAGGGTAAGTACATCAATAGAAACTGTTTCGGATCTCATCTTTGTTAATATAAATCCAAATGATGATTTTCTTATTCAAATTGTACTTAACAATACTGATTTCGGAGGAATAATCAAGAATGCAACTGTGACATATAGGTGGGATAATGGGCAGGGGATTTTAACTGATTCAAATAACGATGGGATTTATGAAGCCACATTAAATAATGTCCCCACAGGATCGTATCTTATAAATATTAATGCGTATGCTGGAGAGAATTATGATTTTCGTGATGATTTTGAAATAGTTTTAAATGTGGTTGCACCACCCGGTCTTGATGTTACCATAATAATAATTTCTTTAACAGCTGGCTTAGTAGGATTAAGCGTAGGGGTCTTTTTGTACCAAACACATTTTAAATATCCGCCAAAAGTAAGGATGATGCGAAAAATAAGGAAAAAAATTGGCAAAGGGAAGAAGTTGAAACCATTGACAATAAACACTCGCGACAATATCATAACAAGTGAAATAGAGCGTAATAAAGATATGTTAAGTATAGAAAAAGAGAATTTAGATGCAATAAATAAAAAAACAGGAGGAGATTCTCTCGAATGAGACTGACGGGTAAAAAAATGAATAGAATAAAAAAGATAAAAATTGTTAGTTTAATTTTTGTTATTGTAATTTCATTCTTTCTAATGCTATTAAGTCCAAATTTCTTAAATTATAGCTATGAAGACCCAGCTAAGCAATCGGAATTTATTCACAGCTCAGCTGAAACGGTATATAGTAAGGAATGGCTTGATAATAATGATTTTTCTACTCAAGATGAGTGGTTTTATAATCAGGGCGCTCAAGGAGATAATTCCACAACGGATGCTAACATAAGCGGGAGTAATGCTAATTATATCGTTGTTGGAGAAGAAAATAATTTTCAAACAACATCCGGAGAAGCAAATTCTTCCACTTGGTTTAATTGGGGTATATATAATAATAGTGATTTTCTACTCCCTGATGTAACCGAGATTAATGCGACAGGATGTTATGTTTATCATTATTTAGATGAAGAAGCTTTAAGTGGAGGTGCAGGTCAAGTACACAATTTTCCTAGCGTCCATTTTAAAAAAAATATAACTCTACCCGTAGATATGTCTGATTATAAAATTACTTCTGCCACTCTTAATGCTATTTTCAATGCTAGTGTTGATTCTAATGTAGATGCTCCGGGAGATTCAGTCGATCAATCCGATATCTGGGATTCTGCCACATTTTACGTGGAAATAGCTGATTTAAATTTAAGTTATTCATTTAGAGTCGCTGAATATAAAACTTCAGATTTAGGACAAGACTCGCCCCCCATTTTAAACATAACCGATACTAACATAACAACTTTAAGTGAAAATGATTTAATTACTGCGTTAAATTTAGCATTAGAAAAACATGTTGATCACTCAAAACTAACAATAATTTTAGGATTAGATATTTACTGTGAAGATAACATATTTACTGGAGTCGGTGATTTAGATTTATGGAATTCTTTAATATTTAAATCCTTTAATTTAACTTTTGGCTATGAAAGGAAAGTTGATCAATTCTCATCAGTATCATGGAATCAAATTGGAAATAATATTTCTGGGAGCAATATTCAAGTAACTGATGCAAATCTCAAATTTAATTATACTATTGATCAAGATTGGCCTGATACTTTATCGCCTTTCTCAGAAATTAGAATAATAATCAACAATAACCAACATCCAGAAACCGTTCGTTTGAGTTCTGCTACTATGTCATGGGAAGACGCTAAGCAAGGAGGATTTGATGTTACAAATCTAATCCAAAAAAATGTTAATATCTCTCTCTCCTTGCAATTATTTATAGCAAACACATTCAGTTTAAGTAGCAACATTACTATCTCTATAGACGATGTTTACCTAAACATTACGTATGTAGAGACATTTGATGATTATGGAACTGAATCTCAACTGTTTTTAGATACTATTAATAAAACTTCAGATCCATTTATTCAAATTCCATTAGGAAATGCAGTAAACATCACGATAAAATATTTAGATAATCAAACTGGAAACCATATCTCAGGTGCTAACGTTCAACTTAGCGGTAAAGTTTCGGATCAATTAAATGAAATTGGTCCTTTAGGACAATATTCAAAAATAATAGAAAGCTCTGATCTTGAAATAGGTATATGGTCGTTAACAGTGACCGCCCAAAAACCTAATCACGAAACACAAACAATTCCATTTTTTGTTGATGTAGTTGAACGACCAACCGATCTCCAATTAAAGGTAAACAATACTCTTAAGACTATAAATAATATGGTGGAAATAAAATATAATAAGGATATGAACATTACTATTTTTTACCAAGACGATCTTATAAATCAACATATAAGCGGAGCTAACGTAACAATATCGAATTTTGATGATTTAACAGAGAATAATGAGCAATATACTACGATTATCAATTCAAATGCGTTAAACTTAGGATTTAACGTACTAACTATAAATGCCCAGTCTGAAAATTATACTTCACAAATGATTCAGCTCTATGTTGAAGTTTTCGAAAGAGCAACCGAATTTGAATTATATGTAAATGATACTCAAAAATCAAATAATGATATTATTCAAATTGAAGCAAATAAAATATTAAATTTAACTATTTTTTACCGCGATAATATAACAAAAGCCCATCTTAGTGGAGCAGAAGCTAGGCTTCTTACTGTTGGTAATTTCAGTGAAATTGGCACACAATATAATTACACATTAAGCTCAAATAATCTAAGTTTAGGCTTTAACGTATTATCTATTTTTATTCAATTAGATAATTATGAATCTCAAAGTATTCAAATTTACGTCGAAGTTTACGAGATTGCATCTGAAATACTACTAGAGGTAGAGGAAACAACAACAAACGCACTTGAGACAATACAAGTCGAAGTTAATCAATTTATTAATCTGACCGTTTTCTACAGAGATAATGATACTAAACAACACATCTCGGGGGCAAATGTATCATTAGGTTGGGATAATTTTACTGAAACGGGATCTCAATATAATTATACTTTAAACACGAATGATTTGGAGCAAGGAATAACAATAGTCAATATAGAAGCACAATTTAATAATTATCAATCTCAAACGATCCAATTTTATTTCGAAGTAATAGAAAGGGCAACAGAATTGGAAGTTTATGTAGATATTTTTCAAAGAACGGAAGCTGAAACGATATTAGCAGATGCGAATCAAATGTTAAATATAACAGTCTTTTATAGAGATAATGTTTCTAAACAACTTCTTTCTGGTGCAACAGTATCAGTACTAGGGGAGGATTTTAGTGAAGTTGGTATTCAGTATTATTATTCTTTAAACACTAATACACTAGAGCTAGGTATAGCAACACTTACGGTTATTGCTTATTTAGAGAACTATCAACCCAGATCATTTCAATTCTATGTCAAAGTAACTGAAAGAGCTACTGAAATTTCATTGTTTTTAAATTCAGAAGATAAAACAACTGACCCCGTGTATGAGCTTCCATTTGGAAGTATTTTAAATATTACAGTTAAATATTCGGATAGTCAGACTAAAACTCATATTAGTGGAAGTAATGTTCAATTAATAGTTGACACATATTCTGATATTCTCGCTGAAAATTTAACGATAAACCAATATACATTATTATTAGATACAACTGTTTTAAAAGTTGGTGTGAACTTGTTCACAATTGTTGCGGATGCTACTAACTTCCAAGCTAAAACGTTAAGTCTAAGGATTACGTTGAATAAAATAGCTACGGTAATAAATACTACTTCTGGAGAGTCCTACTTTAGCATATTACCCAGTGAATCCATATTATTATCACTGGTATTAACCGATTCTGATTTTGGAGGAACAATTACTAATGCTACAGTTACATATCGATGGGCGTATGGTCAAGGTACACTTCTAGATCCTGAGAATGATGGTACTTACGAAATTGAATTAGAGAATATTCCAACAGGTACTTATACGATAACTATTACTGCTTCTGCAGGAGATGACTACATTTTTAAAACTTATGAAATTACATTAAATGTTGTATCAGTATTACCACCTGATTTCTCTTTATTATTCATTACATTAGCTGGAGCTCTTGTTGCTTTGGTTGTAGGATTTACTCTATATCAAGTTCGGTTCAAATATCCTCCAACTGTAAGAAAATCGAGAAAAATTAGGAAGAAAATAAGAAAAGGTAAAAATACAAAACCTGTAAAAGATATTGCATCTCGAGAAGATTTAATTAAAGCCCACCTCGAAAGGAATGTCGAAACAATTCAATTAGAAAAAAAAACTGAAATTGGATTAAAAGAAAAATAAAAATTAGTAAAGATAAAAAAATTAAACGTGAAAAATATGGCAAAAGGGTATGTTATTACTAACTGGACAGAAGATCAAGGTCTTGGAGTTCAATTGAGTTATCATGAGGATTTAATTGTAGATCTCGATGATATGATGAGAATTTTTTACGCTCATATTACCGGTGCTGGAGGAGCTGGAAATGTGTTTTTGTAAAAAATACTTTATAATATAATCTAAACGGATATCACGTTCATATTTTAGAAATTTATATAAAAATTAGTTTTTGAAAAATAAATATAATAGATTTTAATAATTTTGATGTTTTTATTTTAATTAATAAAAAATTGAGAAGAATGATTGAAATTGTCTGGTAGAAATTCGGTGTATTTAAAGGTCAATAGGAGAGGTAAAGAGAAGATTGTTATTTTATCCGTTTTACTTATTAGTTTTCTTTTAGCTCCTTTTTTAAAAAATCTTGATATGAATGGCAAATTATGGTCAGAAGATCAAAATAATTTACCAAATGATAAATATGAACCTTTCGGGATCAGAACTCAATCTTCTTTATCAGAATATACTGGTATAGGGGCAACCCAAAATGTTACGGAATATGGTCAAGGTTTCTTTCAGAATAATGAAATTAATGTGACTAATTCTGAAAACGCATCGATTATCGTTCCAGATAATTGGGAGGCAAACGAAATTTTGTGTAATGTGACAAATATTTATGAATATGATAAGATTTGGATGAATGAGACCTTTGATCTTGGTTATGATAGTTTTTCATGGTCCAATTATACTAGCACTGTAAATAACAGCCTTGTTACTTTTGATTGGGATGATGATCCGGTTGGCTCAAATGATTCACTGTATATTGAATATCTTTATAATCAAACAAATAATTGGAAAAACGTTGATTCTTATTGGAACTATACATTTAACTTAGATAGAGACGAAATTCCGTTTAAAGATTGGAGTATTAATTTTAATTACAAATTTATAACTAATAACACCGAATGGTTTGAGTTGGTTCCTGGTGGAACTTCGCTCTATTGTTTAATAAAAACAAATGAAAATCCATCAGTGTTTAAAATGCCAAAATTAGATTCTCACGTTAATGACACTTGGTATTCAGACAATATCGATCCATTTAACCCAGAATTGTATGATTTTGATCTTCCAGGGACAATGAGTCTTTGTTTTGGTATTGAATGGGGAAATACAGATTTTAATCCAACTGGAAATTTTTCAGTTTATTTTGATAATATTACTTTAGAATTACAAACAATACCTAAACCATCTCAAATTAATCTTTCTATAACAGATAACACAAATGGAGAGATAAAACAAATTTCAGATTTAACGGGATATGGACTAGGTACAGAATCTTTTAACAATAATTGGGTCGGAGCTACAGGAGGAACAGAACATAAATTTTCTTTCTCTACTAATTCATCTGGAAAAATAGATATTTACACTGATTTTTTCGTTAACGCCACCTCATCTAGTTTCACAACCACAGAAATTGGAATTAAAGGAAGCGAATTTTGTACAGAAAATGAAACAAGAACCGTATGGACTATGTACTTTCCAGTTGGTATCCCAGGAAGTTATCAAACTAATTATATCTTTAACGTATCAAAACCTATAAATTGGAATGTGACTCACTTGATTGATCCTTATGGCAATGATAAAATATCCAAAGTTTTAGAAACTTCAGGTCCAGGTAATTCAACTTTGGTTATCCCTAATGAGATCATTGTTAATGGAAGGTGGAAAATTGTGGCAGAATCTCCTAATTATATATTAAACACTAAAATCTGGAAATGGAATGATACATCAACATCATGGGAAGAAAGTACAAATTTTGAAACTTATGATGTAATAAAAATTAATGGTACTATTGATAATGACTTAATTCCAAATTTAAAATTAACAAACGCATCATTATTGATTTATTATCCGAATGGTACAGAATGGTCTCAAGCTTATCAAGAATTATCACCAGATTCACTTGGTAATGTTGAGTTTAACAACTTTACATTAGGGGCATTAAATGCGAGCGCAGGAAAATATATTCTTAATATTAGATGGAATAATATTAATTCATCTCAAATTGGTTTTTCTTCGTTAAATTTTGAAAATACTCATAATACAATACTAAGTCGAGCTAACGATCAAGATCTAAAAGTTATCTCTGTTTTTACTGGTAGTACTGTGCTTATTAAAGTAAACTATACAGATATTGATATAGGAGTGGGGATTATTGGAGCATATGTGAATTATACTATTGATAATGAGACTGTAATTACGGGAGATATGGTATATTTTGGCAACGGTATATATATAGCTGAAATTGATACTACGAACTGGCAAAATGGATTATATAATGTATCAATATCTGCTGACAAGCCTTATTTTACGGTGCAATATGAAGATCAGATTATCCAACTTGAAGTAACGGAAACGACAATATTCAATCCGGATTCTACTTTTATAAATGTTCCTTGGGGTACAAATACTTCAATATATCTAACCTATAATGTTTCAAATAATCAAGGGATTTCAGGTGCAATTATTAACTGTGATTGGAATTTGAATTATTGGTATTGCTATGAAATGGGTCCAGGTAATTATATGTTAGAATTAAATACAACATCTAAGCAATTTGAAATTTATACTTTAACTATTAATGTGAGTAAGACAGGGTATGAAAATCAAGAAATTTACATTTCTATAAATATACGCGAAATTTATACAAATCTCACTTATTCTCAACCAGATCCCGTTGGATTTAAATCAAATATATCTATTCTGGTTAATTATGGGGATATAGATAGTGATAATTTAATACCTGGTGCGGATATTTTAATTAGCAATAAATTTGGAACAGAATATTGGAATACCGATAATTATTTTGTATTTATGGAATCATTGGGCATATATCGTATTACTTTTAATACATCCATTTTTGGCAGCGGAGGAACATTTGGAATTTATGTAACTGCAAGTAAGTCAAATTACGCAAATGCTACAGCTCTTATTAATATCTTTATTGGAGATATCTCAACATATTTAGATGATATATTCATTAATGGTCAAAATAAAACACTTGATAAATCAATCATTGTTCCAATACAATCTACTGTAAATATATCAGTAAAATATATAGAAGCTGTCACTGAAAGTAATATTAAAAATGCTACCGTAGAAATATTAGGAGGGAGCTTTTCAGATAATTTTACTAAATTGCCAAATGAGTACAATCTTAATATAGATACAACCGATTTAGGTATGGGAGTAAAAATTTTAACAATTCTCGCTAAAAAGAATGGTCATACTCTTGCCTCATCGGATATAACGATAATAATTCGTAGTATAAATACAACAATTGATATGGAAGAAGGAGGAAATCTTATACAAATAAATCTTGATGAACCTTACACCTTAAAAATAGTTTTAAAGAATGAAGATTTTGGTGGATACATAAATGCCTCTGTAGCATATACTTGGGAATTTGGGCATGGAGAACTTGAGGATCTTAACAGTGATGGGGTTTATGAGGTTACTTTCACTAATATACCAGAAGGCACTTTTACTGTTACAATCATAGCTTCTGCAGGTTACGATTATAATTTTGAACCTTTTGAAATAACTTTAATTGTAAGTAGTCCCGTAGTGAGCCCTGGACCATATTTGAGTTGGCTTATATATGTGTTATTTGGGGGCATTTTTGGTCTTGTCATAGTCTTCACACTATATCAAACACATTATAAATATTCTCCAACTGTAAGAAAATCGAGAAAAATTAGGAAGAAAATAAAAAAAGGTAAAACGACAAAACCTGTAAAAGACATTGCATCTCGAGAAGAATTTATTAAAGACTACCTCGAAAGTAATGTCGTAACTATTCAATTAGAAAAAAAAACCGAAAATGGATTAAAAGAAAAATAAAAATTAGTAAAAATAAAAAAATTAAATGTGAAAAATATGACAAAAGGGTATATTATTACTAACTGGACAGAAGATCAAGGTCTTGGAGTTCAATTGAGTTATCCTGAAGATTTAATTGTAGATCTAGATGATATGATGAGAATTTTTTACGCTCATATTACTGGTGCTGGAGAAGCTGGAAATGTGTTGGTGCGATTAGAAAAAGCGCGTTCAAATGTTTCCAGCTATTTTACGGGAATGGAATCTGAAAATCAATTCATGATTAATTTCATTATGGAATTAGGTGAAGATCCCGAAATTTTCGGAGAAGCTGTACTTTCAGAAATCAATAAAAATATTCTATTTTACCTTAAAAGAATTAACCAAAATCCAGCTACTATGCTGGACATAACAAAGGAATTAACAGATTACATAAAAGATTCTCTTATATACTTAGAGCGTTTAAAAAATTTAGCCAAAGAACAAGTAATGGCTCAAATATATTATAGTGAAAAAGGAAGGATGATATTAGAAATCTTACAAGAAAAGCCATATACTAAAAAAGATTTACATAACTTATTAGAAGAAAAGACAGGGAAATTCATCCCAAATATTGATATCTTGTTGAGTCATTTTGTTAAAACTAATCTAGTTAGACAAGATTGGATTGAAGGTGATTCAGAAATTTCTTTATTTCTACTTTCAGATTTCATTATAATTAGAAGTCCGGTAAGTAAATTAGTAGAGAACGCAAAAACAGGGCTCCCAATTCCTTACTTAGCTAGTAAATACCTTGAGTTAGCAACAGATTATTTCTCAAACTATAAACCGTCAGAGGAAGACAATTTAAAAATAGCGTCTCACATGATAAATCCAGATTTATTCGATTATATTATTCTTTTTAGAGAAAGAGCTTATCCCATAAATAAAGTACCACGGGGACCTGGACAAACTTTTGATGATATTAGGAGTTTTTTAGCTACACTGGAAGCTGATCATATCATTACTTTTATAAAAGACGAGAGTGACCTTGAATGGATATTTTTATTAACAGATATAACCGCTCAAAAATTTTATCCGGAGTATTTAATAGAAAATATTCGAAAAGCAGTATCAGAAAATATGTTGAAAAAAGAATATGCAGTTAGGCATTTAGAGCTTCTTGAGCAGATATACAAAAAATAAGGTAAAAAGGTGAAAAATTAGAGTTGTCTGAAAATATTGATGAGTTTAAATCGACAAAACAGGTATTAGAACTTATAGGATTAACTCAAGATGAGATTGAAGCTTATTTTCATTTGACAGGAAGAGGTCCCGTAATGGTTGGAGAAATTGCGCTTTTAATTGACGTTCCTGAGGAGAGGGCATTTCAAATTGCTGATAGTCTACTCGAAAAAGGATTAGTTCGTGAAATTCCCGGAGCGAATCCATTTTATATCGCTTTACCTCCTTATTCTGCCTTACTGAACCAAATACAAAATTTTAAGGAAATAGTAAGAAAAATTCAAGAATCAACTCCAAAAACTTTACAGTTAAAATTTAAGGAAATTGAAGAACATTCAGCAAAATTGAGCAAGTTTGATGAGTATAGGAACTATATAAACATCATGAAAACTAATCTGCCAGCTCAAATAAAAGCACAATTCAGTAAAGTCGAAAAAGAACTTGATAATGTAAAAAAGTTTCAAGAAATAAGAAAGTATATCCTTAATCTGAGGGAAATCGTACCTGATGAGATTATAAAAGAATTTAGTGTAGTTGAAACACGCTTAGAAAAAATTAAATCAGAGATTTCTATTGCATTCGAAAAGCAATTTAGAATTGGAGCTTTAAAAAGCATGGCAGAAAAGATTGTGTCTAAAATTATCTCAGAACAATTTGGTGACCTTACTGATTATTTTCGAGAAAAATTTGTTTACGCGATTCGAAATACTCTTGATCAAGTTACCGAACAATTAGCTTCAATTTCTGATGTCGCTGGCGATATGAGTACCGATTTAGGAAGTTTTCTATCAGATATCGTATCAGGATTAGAGGATACTTTAGAAGATTTGGATGGTAGAATCTCAACTGTTTATGAGGACGTTGATAAAGGAATTGAAGAATTAAAAGGATTATTTCAACGTGAAATATATAAAACGCTTGAAGAAGACATTATGGGAAATATCTTAAAACAACTTGACTTGTCTGAAAGAACTATGACTGAGTTTTGGGAACGGTCAAAAAAAGCTTCAACATTGAGTTTCAAAGATGTATGGTTTGTAAGAAGTGTTGAGGGCATGAAAGCTCAAATCAACGAATCTCTTACTCGAGTTAAGGCCAAATTTCATATTATAGTACCTAGATTGGAAGAAATTGATTTAGTAGCATTTTCAAAAGTAAAAAAACATATCAATGTTAGAATTTCAACAAATTTCGATTGGGATAATCCAAACGATCAATTAAAACTAGCTGAAATTGTAAAATACCCTAACATCAACGTAAGGCTTTATTCTCGAGAAAGTTTATATGCAATCAATAGAGATTTTGAAGAAGTAGTAGTTTGTGCCGCATCAAAATCAAAATTGGGAGATATGGAGATAGCTGGTATGGGGTCTATTCTTGAAGAACATATCAAATTATTTGCAAGTGTATTAGAAGATATATGGATTCAAAGTCGGAAAGTTAAAGCTGAAGAAATTATGCATGCTATTCAATCATCTCAAAGTATAGAAAAAGTCCAACAACCGATTCAGCAAACTACTTTTCAAATGCCGCAAACGCCTTCAGTACCAATAAAACCAGAAATCCAAATTCAACCCACTACAACTATAGTGGAAAACAAAGTACTAAAACCATTTGAACAAAAACCTACAGTTCAATCTCAACCAACTCTTCCTCAAATGCCAACCATAGAACAACAAGGTGGAATAAAAGAACCAATATCTACGATTGATTCAACTTTAAATAAAGAGGGAACTATTTCGCAATTGTTTGATGAAGTAATTAATCTTCTAGATAAAAAAATAGGCCATGAAATATCGAACGATTTAGAACACATTCGAAATAGAATAACTGAGGAGATTGGATATACGGCTATTTTAGGTCAAATTGGCATTACAATAGCGTCCTTAAAAACGGTACCCATGTTACTATCTTCAATGGAAGTAGAAGAGACTCTAAAAAAGATAAAATTTTGGAGAAAAAAAATTAATGTTTAAATTCTAATTTCTACACAATATTCTTCTAAAAATCAGAAAAAAAGAATAATAAAAAAAATTAAATTTTTACGCTATTTATCTTATCAGTAATTCTATCTAACTCGCTTTTTGTCTCATAGTCTACAGTTCTAATACTCGAAAAACTCCAGACTGATACGGTTACGATTATCCCGAGCAAGGCACAATAAAAGAACAAATTACCAACGCCTAACATTTCCGCCAACGGTCCTGAAATTAATGTTCCAATCGGAGAGATTGACATAGATAATGAATGATCCATGGAAGTAACCCGGCCCATCTTTTCCGGAGGTACAACAGTTTGCATAATTGTTTGATACAAAGAATTTATAATTGGCAAGGTTAAACCCATCGTAAAACCACCTACACCTATTAGAAAGAATTCTCCTGCAGGAGCAAAAGCCATTATCGCGTATCCAACCATAGTAATAATAACACTGCCAAATATAACTCTCAGTTTATTGTTCCAAGTTTTCTTTATTGAAGTAAGAAGAGCGCCTCCAATCATACCACCTTGAAAAAATACTAAAACAATTGCTAAATGCGTCGCAGAACCACCATGAATGACGTTAATGAAATATGGCATTAAAGTATCCATTGGCCTTATTAGAAAATTTAGCAACATTGAATAGAAAATTATTGTAATTAATCCAGGTATAACCTTAATGGTTTTAATTCCAAGTTTAAATTCCTTAATAAATGAATTTTTTTCACCCATTTCCTTAGGATTCCTAACTGATGGAATCTTAATGAGTAGTAATGGGATTACAGCTATGCAAAAAGTTATAAGATCAACCCACAAAATTGTATTTATCGGTAAAAAGATCATAAGAGTTGCTCCTATTAATGGGGCTAGAATCTGTACGACTCCCGTAAATAAAAAGTTTATTCCGTTAATTCTAGACAAACTTTCTTTTGGAACCATAATTGGTATAATAGAATTCACCGTTGGTAAATGAAACGCTTGAAATACGCTACGTATACTAATAAAGATAAAGACAATCCATATATTTGCCAGATTCAACTGAAATAAAACGAGCAAAATGAGAGTGGCAACAGCTTGTAACGAGTCCGCAACGAGTATTATTACTTTTCTATTTAATCTGTCAGCAAGTACCCCTGCAATTGGCATAACGATTACTTGACAAATAATAAACAAAAATGAAGCAATTGCCAGATACATGGGGCTCTGAGTTTCCACCGTAATCCACCACATAATTACAAAATAAACGACCATCGAGCCAAATAAAGAAAATAATTGACCCGACCAAAACATCAAATAACTCCTAAAAGTTTTCTGATTTGCTTGATTTGCTAATTCTTCCATTTTTATTCTTCACCTTTTTTTCCTTTCTTCCTAAATATCGCCTTATTTGGTATGACTTCCATTTTTTTCACCATTTATATTGTTAATTTTTTCAGTAACTTCATCTAAAGCAATTCTATCGTTATAATCAACCTTTTTAACTTTCATTACGCGCCATGTGTAAGATGTAGCTACTATTCCTATTATAGAAGCTAAAAGGAATACGGTCCTAGCTCCCATGACCTCTGCTAAAGGTCCCGCAATTAAAGCACCAAAAGGAGCGATCATTGCTGAGATTGAGTGATCTATAGAACTCACTCTACCCATTTTATCGTGTGGAACAGTTGTTTGTATGATAGTCATGTATATTGTGTTTCCAATGGGTAGTAAAAAGCCTACTACAAATGTTGCGATTCCCATCATTAGGAAAAAACCGTTCGGTACGAAAGCAAATACTGAAAGTAGTCCCGTTATCACCACTAAAGAACCAAAATAAGCAAAAAGCTTATGTTTCCACTCCTTTTTTACGCTGGTGAGTAAGGCTCCCAACACCATGCCAACCTGAAAACATACCATTACAAACGCAAAATCTGAAACTGATCCCGCATGAATATGAGGAGCTTCTATTATGTAAGGTAATAACACGTTGAAGGGCATCAACAAAAAGTTCAGCAACATAGACAGCAATAATAACGTTAAAATCCCCGGTATTAACCTAATCGTCTTTATTCCTGTTTTGAATTCAAAAATAAAGGAGTTCTTTTTTACTTCGATTTTTGATCTTTTTACAACGGGAATTTTAACAATCAAAAGCGGAATCAGAGCGATAAGAAATGTAATTATATCAATCCAAAGTATTAGAAATATATCTCCATGAAACATTTCGTATAATAATGCTCCGAGTACAGGTCCAATTATATTAATTAAACTCGAGAATAAGTAACCAACACCGTTCATTCGGCTGATTTTATCCTTTGGAACCATTGTTGGTGTGATTGCGCTTACTGTAGGGACATGAAACGCTTGAAATATTCCCCGAAGACCAACTATCATTATAACTAACACTGGGTTTGCAACATCAAAAATAAACAAAACTATGATCCATAATGTTGTTAAAGCTTGTAACGAATCCGCTATAGCAACTATTTTCTTTCTGCTCCACCTATCAGCAAGCACTCCTGCTATAGGAGTTAAAAACGCCATAGGCAACATGTACATGAAAACGCTTATCGATAAAAGGGTGGGACTTCCGGTTAATACTAAAACCCACCACGTAATAGCAAAATTAACCACGGATGACCCCATTATTGAAAACAACTGACCGGACCACATAAATATGTAGCGCCTAAAGGTCTGACTATTTGCTATTCCTTCTGTATCTTCCATTTTTTTATCAACCATTTTGTTCAAACTCTTTTTATATTTTTTTCTTTCTTTTCTTTTTCTTATTTTTTTCTATTTATTACTACACTTATTCTTTCAATCATCTTTTCAACTACTTACATAATATTTAGAACTAATCTGTCGAAAAAACTCGGGAAGTTATAATAACCCATTTCTTGATAAATGAAATCATCTTGTTTTTTAAATTTCTCATAGAATATCCCCTAATTTCCATTTATATTAATTGTCCATTAAAACATTATATCCCAATTAAGATTCTTTATTACATTTTATCAATTAAATCGTTAATTTTTGATATAACTTCATCAGGATTGCTTGTAAATTTAAATATGCCCTCTTCTAAAGAGCCTTCAATACCCTCGTCTACTAATTCATAAATGAGATTCTCTGCGTCCTCATTAGTTTTATTAAGTGCTTGAGCGAGTTTATCAATCGGTAAACTTCTTTGCAGTTTGATTAAAC
>DAOUUT010000191.1 GCA_030668025.1 Promethearchaeota archaeon | reverse complement strand
GTAATATGATATTTTTTTGCTAATTTTAATAATTCTGCTGCTCGATTCTGAGTTCTTCCTGAAAGTTTTAATTCAGCACAAAATCTAGGGATGAAATTTATTGGAGAGGAAACTTGAATATTTATTTTTAATTCGATTAGAATTAACCTATAACAACGAGCAATTTTTTTTTTATCAACTAGTGCAAATTCGATAAAATCATCTAAAGTTTTCGGAATATTATTCAACCTGCATGATAAATAAATGGAAGCTATTAACATTGCCTCAATAGATCTTCCTCTTATTAGATTTTTATGAGCCATTTTTCTGTATATATGAGCAGCCGATTCTTTTAAGGCTTTGGACAGATTTAATTGAGAAGAAAAGCGATCTAATTCGTTCATAGCATAAGCTAAATTTCGATCTATTGATTTATTTGTCCTCGTTCTTACATGCCATTTTCTTAAGCGATATACTTCAGCTTTCATTTTTGGGCTGATACTTTTGCCGAATGCATCTTTATTTTGCCACCCAATCATAGTGCTTAATCCTTTATCATGAAGCGTCAAAGTTGTTGGCGCTCCTACTCTAGCTTTTCTATTGGCTTCTTCTGAAGAAAAAGCTCTCCATTCAGGACCAGAATCAATGATATTTTGGCTCAAAACTAAACCACATACATTGCAAATCAACTCACCACGGGCGCTATCAGAAATTAGATTTTTATTCCCACATTCAGGGCATAAATTCAAATTATTTTGAAGCATAGAAAGATCCAATTACTTATACCCACATTTATTTCAATTCCTTAATTTCTATAATTAAAGTCATACTTTTAAATGTTTGCGTTTTTAGAATTTATCAGTTAATAAAAAACACATTTTAAAATTTTTGGTTTTAATATTTCACCGAAAAATTTTAATAAGTTATATTTTTCTGATTATATAATGCGACATTTTTATAAAAGTCATGGTAAGCATTGTTATCTTCGATCTTTTCAGACATCTTGCAGAAAGTGTGGGGTAGATGTGTTATTTTGGGAATGCACTCATGGAAGTAAAATCTTTTTTGAGTATCCACCTTATGGAAAATTGCAAAGACATTATTGTCGGAGCCTTGGTGGAATATTAGATAAAAGAAAAATTTTTCCAGTTGTTGTTAAAAAAACTAAAGGTTTTTTGGAAAAACCATATTTCAGTTGCCCAGTGTGTGGAAAATTATTTAGAAAAGAAATATATTTAAAAGATCATCTAAATGAACTAAAAAAAAATGATTCCGAACATAAATTATTCTTTCAAAATAAAATAATTTTTAAAAATAATAAGAAATTAAAATCTGAAAAGAATAAATTTCAAGATAAACCTAGGTTTGGGAGAATTAATATAAGGGCATCAAAAAAATAAATTCAAACCCATAACATTTTAATAAAAATTTTATCATTATATTTATACTAATATATTATTATTAATTCTACACTAAGATATATAAATAAAAAAAAAATTGAGGAAAAAATGACAACTGATCCAGGAACTATTATTAATAATTTATTGAGTAGAGATCCCAGCATAATTGCTGCCGCTATAATAAAAGGAAAAAATGACATTCTTTACTCAACAGATAACTGGGACATTAGCCCGGATATTGGTAAAATTGTTTCAAGTTGGAGCGGTCAAAACGCTCAATTTGTCATGATTTCTGGTGTAAAATATTCTGTGCTTCAATGTACATCAGAAAGGTTAGTAGCTACTTCATTGAAAGGCGAAGGGCACATAATTGGGGCAAAAGATGAAGAACACAAAGTACTAATATACCTTGAACCAGATGGTGAACCAATGGGAGCAACGATGGATACAGCAAGAGTACTCTCAGATTTAAGTGCAAAGCAAGCTTATGCGGGGGGTGATACTCAATTTGGTGGAAGTGGTGGAACTCCTGCGCCTGTTGCAGGAAAAAGTATAGATCCTCAATTAAAAGGGGAAATTCAGTCTTTCTTGGAATGGATTAAAGATGGCGAGGGGCTTTTAGGATATATAAATTATTATCTTCAACAAAATAACGCCCCAATCATATCCGAACTTTCAAAAATATATAACGAGTTAAGGCAAATATTTGGAGTGTAATTTAACTTCTAACTATAGCGATATTATTTGAAAGTTCTCAGAAAAAACATAAAAACAATCAAAAATCTTCAAAAAACACCTTCCAAAAATCAAAATTCTCAAAATAGCAACGAGCGAAGAAAAGTGGTTAAACAACCAAAAAAAAAGTTTGAAAAAAGAAATTCAGTGTATATGACAGATGAGGATTTAGAAATGGATATTCCCTTAGTTCCTGAAGCACCAAAACAAAAAACAAAGTTAACCGTTAATTCTCGAGGGCTTTCTGCTGACTTGCTTATTGAAATGAAAAAGCTTGAATCGGAAAAAATAAAAGTAGTTTTAATTAATTGTGAACGGTGCAAAAAAATAATCCCTGTGCCAATTCCAAAGAATTTTATATCAAAATCAAAGCTACCTGTTGTTCCCATAAGTTATATTCATAAAAACCCTCAAAATAAAGATCAACATTGCATAACACTTCATGTTGATCATGATTTTGATATACGTCGGCAACGTATATCTGATGTTGTTTTTTCTCCTAAGTAAAAATATTCATATTAAATTAGTAACGACCACGAGAATAAAAGGAATTAAACATAATAGACAGATAAAAGCAATAAAACTATTTCTCCATTTCAAATCGTTAGGATTAAGAATTGCATTGCAATTTTCACAATATTTCTGATTTGTGTCAATTATTTCACTATTACAGTTATAACATCGTGTTAGCGCGTTATTCTTTTTATTTGTAGATTTGCGTTTATATAAAGACATTATATTCAAAGATTTAAATTATTTAATAGAATTAAAAAAATGCTGTAAGCAATATTATATAATTCTCAATTTAAATAAAATTATAAATTCATTGTTTAATTGGTGAATAATCGATTTCTGGTTATATAGGCAAAAGAATTAGATTAGAACGAATTTTTAAAAGGGAAACAAATAAGACAATCATAGACCCTATACCCTATGGATTAACTGTAGGGCCTATTAAAGGAATTAAAAGAAGTTTAGGAGAAATAGTAAATAAAATAGCTTTTAGGTATAGTATCGCGTGTTGGGCGAGAGTTTGGAATGCCCCTTTTTGTTATGATGTATCCTATATGAGAAAATATCGAAAACGACCACGGCATTGAGGGCGTTAAAATAGCAGTGAGGTTCTTTGCTTAACTATGAACAGATGTTGTGAAAGCTAATTGGATGGGACGCCCTAATTCTTTTAGCGATATAGATGAGGGGGTGTATGGCTCCCGTAATTATCGTGGGATGTGTTAAGGCAGGGATTAAAAAACTTTTGGAAATAACTAAGCAATCCATAGATGTTGGAGGTGCTAGAGTTGCCTAAGGAAGAAATGTATTTCAAGCGGAGATTTCTACAAAAGTTGTGAAATAGCTTTATCTAATTGTTCACAAAAATAATGGAGTAGGAGAAGTCATTAAAGAAACAAACATAAAAGGGCTATAAAACGCAAACTTATTAAATCATTAATAGGATTTATAAGAAATGATACCGTTAATCGAAAAAACTAAAGAGATTGATAAGATTAAGATTTACTTATCGCTTTTTAAATTGCAAAAAAGTTATCTCTTGCTTATCTCTGATCAGGAAAACAGAGGTATCGGAAATGTAACTTTAGGAAGCCCATCAACAATTGAAGGAATGAAAGCGTTATCTGTTACACATCAGTTATTCGGAGTCCAAAGAAAATTATTAAGTAAAATTATTGTTGAAAAGACATCTTCTTATCTTAATGCCCCAGTATTATTATTGTTGTTTTTAAAATCAGTAGAAAACGAAAGTGAGATTGCAAAAACGCTGATCTTATTCTTGAATGAAGTATTAAACGAAATCTCAAACAATACTGATAAATAATTAAATAGGTCGAAATAAGACTTATTTTGAAGAGAGAAGATGCAGAGAAGGGGATTTGAACCCCTGTAGACCTATGTCAATGGATCTTGAGTGTGGTTCAAAAACGCAAAAGATTAAGGTTTTTGAAAATGTCCATCACCGGTTGCCGCTTTATTATTCCTTATTTAGAAATAATTATTGCTTTGACCTGGCTTGGTTATCTCTGCTATATTTTAATTCTTTATTATCTCTTATATATTTGTAATGAATTAATAATTTTTTAAAGATGAGGTGATTTTCGCATTATCATCCTAAAAGGAACATAAATACAAAAAGGACTGCCATCATCCCGAACATAAAAATCATTTGAACCCTTCCTTTTTTCTTTTTCTTTTTTTCGTGGGTGTGATAATTATCTCGACAAGTTTGACTGCAAAACTGTTTATCCGTTGGCATTGCTTTTCCGCATATTGGACAATGACCATGTGGTCCCCATTTCTTTTTAATTTGGTCTTTCCATGAAGCTTGAGACATTTTTATATCATCTATATATTGACTATTTAGAATTATGTTAGTAAAATGTTGCAAATTAAAATATTTTATTAAAAAAAATCTTAGTTTGATATAGTAGTACCAATAATCTCTTTTTCATTATCCCAAAATTTTTTAAATTGAATTAACTTTTTTCCGGAAATTACCATTATTGGAATTTTACTTCTTTTTAATATTTGTAAAGAAACAGCATCAAAAATCCTATACTCTCCCGCAGCTGCTTGCTTATCTCCAGATGAATGTAAAATTATATCTCGTAATTTATCATAAGAAAGATTTTTAATCAATTTTGCATCTTTAAAGAGTTTTGGATCTTTATCAAATATACCTTCTACATCTGTGAGGATTATTAACTTGTTTGCATTTATATATTCTGCAACTTCGATAGCTACGGAAGTTGTGGATTGACCCAGTTGTAAACCACCCATTACTACAATTTTATGAGTTAGAATAGCAATTGATAACTCTTCAATTGATTTTGGTACTTGGGGGTAAGCAAATTCTTTCAAATTGGAAATAATTAATCGAGAATTTATACGCGAAATATCAATTCCAATCAAATCACATAAAGCCTCATTCTGAGTAAAATCTCTTATAACATTAATGTATTCCCTCGCTATTATTCCTCCTCCACATACAATAACAATGGAATCGTATTCTTTATTGTTTTTAACTATATTGCAAAATTCAGTAATTCTTTTAGAATTTATCGTTTTCCCTTCAGAAAATAAAAGAGAACCCCCAATCTTTATCACAATATTCTTATTCATAATAAAATATAATTGATTTTTATTTTTTAATAATATGTATATAATTGAATTGATAAATTTGATTATTCAAGGAATATGGCTAATATAACAAATAAAATTACAGTTAAAGTTCCACATCGTATTTCTGGCTTTTTTGAGATTGTAGATAAAAAAAATGGCAACAAAATTAACAACCCTGAACAAATTGGTTCTCGGGGAGCCGGATTTAACGTAAATGGGAAAGGAAGAACTGAAATATCATTTGAAAACTTAGAGAAGGGAAAAGAAAGTTGTTGTACAATTTATATTAATGAAGAAAAGTTTGATAAAAAAGCAGAAACAACATGGTTTATCTTTGATTATGTTAAAAAATTGATAAAAGATCCCGTTAAAGTTAAAATCGAGCATTTTTTCGATTTACCCGTTGGATGTGGATATGGCGCAAGTGGCTCAGGTGCATTAGGAACGATTTTTGGTTTGAATCAACTATTTAATCTAAACTTAGGCAATTTGGAAAATGGAAAAATTGCACATATTGCTGAAGTTGTAAAGAAAACAGGATTAGGGACCGTTTGTGGGCAATTAGGAAGAGGTCTTTGTATTTTAAAGGAACCGGGCTATCCTTGCACCTATGAACGCTTAAAAATCCCTAATGATCTTTTAGTGATTTGTGGTTCTTTTGGAACGATACAAACAAAATCTATCTTATCAGATGCAAGTTTGAGTTCAAAAATAAATCGAGCTGGTAAGATTGCTTTGAATAAATTAATGTTAGAGCCTAATTATAAAAATTTTATTAAGGTTTCATTTCAATTTGTAGAAGAGTCAGAGATATTGAATATTTTACATTTAGATAGAATTAGGGATTTATTAAATGATTTACACAAATTAAATATCATAGGGGCCAGTATGAATCAATTAGGGCGCTCAGTTTATATTTTTTGCAAAGAAGGAAAAGAAAACGAAGTTATTGAGGTATTAAATACATATAAACCAGAAATATTAATATTTAATTTAACTATTAGTAACAAAAATACAATCTCTTTTTAAAACAATTAATTTTTATTTTTTGCAGAATTTAATGATTTTGATTTAATTGTAGCAGATTCTACAGCTCTAATCATGGTTGCTCTCAATTTAGCCGACTCAATTTCATGTATCGCCGTGATCGTCGTTCCTCCAGGTGTGGCTACCATATCTTTCAGTTCCCCGGGGTGTTTACCTGTTTCTAATAATAATTTTGCAGAACCTAAAACAGTTTGAGCAGCTAATTTTAGAGATACGGCTCTAGGTAATCCCATTTTCACTCCACCATCAGCTAATGCTTCAATAATAATAAAAATATAAGCGGGACCGCTTCCAGATAGTCCTGTAACCGCATCTAAATGAGTTTCATCTAATTCAACTACTATACCGACAGCATTAAAAAGGTTTTTAACAAAGTCTATCTGATAATCTTTGATGTTTTCGTTGTATGCTATTGCCGTTGCTGCAGCACCTATGAGTGCTGGAGAGTTTGTCATAATTCTTATTAATCCTATTGGGTTATTAAGAAATTTATTAATGTGAGTAAGAGAAATTCCCGCTGCTATAGAAATAATTGTCTGTTGTTCTGTAATTATTGGTCCAATTTCACGCAAAACAATATCTATTACTTGAGGAATAACAGCAATTAAAACAAATTTGGATGAGCGTACTAAATCCACATTGCTTTCAGCAATCTCAACATTAAATTCCTTAGAGCGTATATTTCTTTTGTCTTCATCTATATCAAAAATAACAATTTCATTTTGATTAAGAGTATTCGTAGAAATTAATCTCTTTAATAAGGCAGAACCGATTTTTCCAATACCGATAATACCTAATTTTTTATTGTACATAAATTAAGTTTATTAATGTAACCAAAATAACATTATTAAATAGAACGATTATTTAAAAAAACTTAAGGGGGTTTCTCAGATAATATTCAATTAAATACATCACTAAGATTATTTGCTATAAATTCAGAAGATCTAATTCCTAAATCATTCCATAAATTAATTTCTAAAATAATTT
>DAOUUT010000120.1 GCA_030668025.1 Promethearchaeota archaeon | reverse complement strand
TTTAAATAACTCTTCGGATATATTACTATCTAAGAAACTTTAATTATAAATTCAAAAAAAATTAAAAATTAAACATTTAAAAATTTCAATAGTGGAGGAATAAAAAATGGCTAAAAAGAAACATAGTTTTGCGTGGTCTCCCATTAGACGGCTTATGAAACAACAGGGTGCCAGCATTGTTGCTCGCAACGCAGTCGATTTATTAATCGATCATCTTGAAAAGACTGCAATTGGCTTAACTGAACAAGCACGAGCCTTTACCATGCATGCTAATCGGAAGAAAATTACTAAGAACGACCTCTTACTTTCAATTAAGTACAAATAGAGAATCTTTCTTGGTATAAGTTCTAATATTATTTTTTTTTCTTTTTTTTTATATTTCTTAATTACAACTCATAATTTTTAATGTTCATCTAAATAATCCTCAATTGAAAATGGTTCCCCATGACTTGGATATACTTTTCTGCTATTAATCTCTTTTAATTTTGATAGACTTATGTTAAATTTATCTTTATTATCTAAGTATATTTAAGTATTTAATGTAAATCATTGATTAATATTGTCAAATCTGGTGTTATTTAAGAATTAATCCCTTGATAAATGGGATTTAAAAGAATAAAATAAAAATATAATTAACCGCAATGTATTTTTTAAATCTTAACTTATTTAATATATTACTCTAATAATGTTATTTTTGATTAGATATGGCTGATAAAGTTAGGAACGAACAAAAGCTAAATGGAAAAGAAAGACAGATCCTCTTTCAATCTATGGATGTGATACTGGGAAACCTTAAATCCAACATGGAACATTTGAGTAAAACCAAATATTTCTTGCACACTCAAAAATTTATAGATTTAGTATTTAATGGATTAATAAATAAGCGAAAAATTTTCTTATTAGCAAGCGGGCGTTCAGCTTTCATTTTACAATGCTTTGCTACTAGATTAGTGCATCTTGGATCAGAAGTATATATGGTTACCAATTTAGGTTCTATACCTGCTCTTTCGAGCGATGATATTTTAATCGTTCTTTCAGGGTCAGGTACAACTTCGATTGTTGTAAGTTTACTTAAAAATTACGTAAATACAGTTAAACCTTATGGTATTATTAGTATTACTTCTCATCCTGAAACAATAATAGGGCGAATTGGGGATGTCACTATAAAATTAAAGGGAAGAACTAAAAGAGACAAGGTTGATCTTCACGACGACACTGCTATTCTAACTCCCGAAGGAACAATGTTCGAAATTGCTGCATTCGTATACTTAGATGCAATCATTGCAGAATTAGCGATCAAAATGGGTAGAACCAACGAAGATATGTTAAAAAAGCACTCTGAATCAATCTAAACTGTATTTTTACATACTGAGTTTTTATTTTAATTTTAAAACTATAAAAATTATAGTTACTTACAATTCATGTGCCCATTATAGTGTATCTATGAGAGTAGTTTTACTACTAAATTTCAATGAATAGATATCTCCCATGGGCACACTTTATCTTAAATCTGAATGTTTTTTCTATTTACTATTAAAAAGTAGGGCGCCAATAGCTCCAGCAAACTCTGAATTATCAATAAACATTGGTTTTTTCCTTTTAAGTTTACAGAGTAGTGATAGAATTTGTTTTACAGTTTTATTTCCCATTAGAAAGCCTCCACAGAACATAATATTTTTCACGTTATAGTTTTCAGCCATAAGAGTAGCAATAGTTCCAATATTTTCTCCAATAACCCCAATTAGGGAATTAATTAGATCTTCCTTTTTTAATGATTTGCTATCAAAATCTTTTTTAATCTTGCCTAAAGAAGCTGCTGTAAATTCTCTAAATAATTTATCAACTCTAGTATCTTCAATATCGTAAATGTCAGCTACTTTCAAATCAATGCTAAATCTGTTCCCCTTACGAGCTAGATCAATTGCATCAGAATAGTCATCCATGTTAAATAGCAATTTAATTAGTCCCATGAATAAACCTCCGCCCATAGCAGATCCGCCTATATGTTCAAAATTTGATTTAATGGAATGGCCGGAATCGGAGCTTACTTTAACATTATCGCTTTTTAGCACGATTGATGTTCCAGTCCCTATAGTAACTACTATTGAAGCTGGTAGAGCCCTGTCTTTATAATGTCTATAGAGAAACTCCAATCCTTCTATATTTGCTTCAAATTCGTTAATTAAATTAGTTTTAGATTCGTTAGAATATTTCTTATATAGCGAAAAAGCCTTTCCTCCAGTGAAATTAATAAAATTAAAATTTTTTCTATTAAAATCTAAAAATTCGATTATTTCACGAAAATCTGACCCCGTTTGGCTCATAGATAGCACGATTTCATTTTCTATACGGTATGCAACCTTTGTTAAGCTCTGACCGATATCTATTCCTACAACTTCGGAAGAAATATTTATTTCTGGATGTTCTAACCGGATCTTTAATTCAAATTGCTTCAAAATATTTAACCACTCTTAATATTTTAATAAAGATTTATTTAATTATTTAATTTTAATATTTTGTGATAGAGAACTCTAATATGAATAGTACAGAAGTTGCAATTATTAAAAGTAGTAGTTCAAGTGAAGCAGTAATCGAGGGAATTGAAAAACTTGGCGGAATTTCGGGATTCGTAGAAAAGGGTGATCAAGTTTTCGTTAAAATCAATTTAAGAACGCCCGAAGGATTTCCTGTTAATAATAATTTTGATACAATTAAAACTATAATAAATTTATGCAAAGAAGCAGAAGCGAAAAAGATTTTTGTTGGGAGTTATCCCTTTAATGGATTAAAAACTGATTCGGTTGCTAAAACTTTAGGGGTTCAGTCCTATATAGAAAGCCTTGGGGCAGAATTTGTATTTTTAGACGATCAAAACAAATACCCTTTAAAATCCGTTGAAGTAAATGGAAAAACTATAGAATTTCCACAAGTAATACTTGAATCTGAAAAGTTAATCTTATTGAACCAAGTTAGCGTAGACCCTCTGTTTAAATGCACGCTATCATTACTAAACACCTATTCTTGTGTGTCTAATCAATTTCAAAAAATTCAAAAAAATGTAAGAAGCGGAAAAGATTACTTACATTTAGATCAATACAAACAGGATTTAATTACTAATATCCTTGATATTTTCAGCGTCAAAAGGCCAAGTCTAGTTATAAACGATCTTTTCTATTTTTTAGAAGGCGCTGGACCATTTATCTACAAAGATTCTAATTTGAAGCGTACAAATTTAGTTTTAGTAGGAAACGATGCGGTAGCAGTTGATCTAATTACTTTAGGATTGTTCGAGATTGATTTATTAAACAGTGATATCCTCTTAGAAGCGCGTAATAGAAGATTAGGAATAACCGATGTACCTAATATTAAGTTAGTAGGCGAAAAACTTGAAGATGTCAGGTTAAATGTTGATTTTTGCGTGAGTAAATTAGAAGATGTTAATTTTAAAAATTCATATGTGAAAGTGGGGCGAATTTGCTCTGGATGCTTCAAAGAAGCTTATCATCTATTGAATCTAATGAAAACTCACATGACAAAAGATTTAAAATATATAATAAAACAATACTTCTTGATCGGAGAAAAGCCTCCAAAACCAGAATCTTTAGAAAATCTTATTTTGTTTGGAGATTGTGCTATTGAAAGCACAAAGAATAGTGATTTTAGAAAAATTATTATTACAAATAGCAAGGATTACTTTGAAACTGCTAAAAAAAAGGTAAAAAAAGATTTTAAAGCTCCAGATAAACCACAAATTAAAGAAAAAGTAAACAAAAAGATTGTCGAACTTCCAGGGTGTCCTCCAAGTAGATTTGATTGCTTAAATTCTCTTATCAGCTATTACGGAAAATCCCAAGTCCCAAATTTATTCTTTTTTAATAATCTAATAAAAACATATTATAATCAAGAGACAGATAAAAAAACTAAATAGAGTGATTAAATTCCTTATGATAAATCAAATTTTCAAGGAAAACTGGCTAAAAATCTTAAAGTTTAACTCAAAAGTAAGTATAATTGAAGATCCAGAAGAATTAAAAGATACGGTAAGAATTCCCTTAACACCAAATGAAATTAATCCCTTCCTTTTGTATCACTTGTTTGAACTCTTATATCCTAAATTCATAAACGACCAACAAAATATTCTTGATATAGTAATATCGGATTTCGAGCTCGATAACATCGTATTTGGAGTTTACTTGTATGAAACAACTAAACCAGGAATACATGCAAGAATTAAAGGAATTCCTAAAGATTCTGTTGAAATTAAGCAAGATGATTTACGCAATCTGGATGCACTCTTCAATAGAATTCAATCCGTTATACAAAAAGACTACGGAATTAAGATTTCTTGTCTAAGATTGATAAGGAAAAGAAGCATCGATTTAATGAATAGTCACTGCGAAAGATTGACCAAATCCACTTATTACGAATTTATTCAGAGTCTCCTTGATATAATTCAAATTTTACTAGAGCAGGAATTAATTATTATTTATCCTGAACCAAATATATTAAGATTTCTGAAAAGTAGCGTTACTTTACTAGACGGTATTAAATTCTCAAAAGTCTTTGAATTTATTGCAAGCGTAATTCCTTCATTTAACGCTTTATTTGTAATGAATTCCAATAATCTACCAATTTTCCTAAAATTAAAAAAGGAAAATACAAATTCTTTACATCCCGAAATTGAACTCAATTTAAATTTGTTAGAAAGTGGAAAATATAATTTTAACGAGCAAAACCTCTTACTTAATTTAAGGGCTGTGCAAACTTATTTTAAATCCGAAAAAGTCCTTAGCATAGTCCAAAGTTCTCTTCTCAATTTTCTTTCAGAAATATTTGAAATGGAAGTTCCCCCGAGCAAAGAAAAAGTAAAATTAATATTCCAAAAGCTTTTGTATGGAATCAGAAGTTACGATTTATATTGGAATATGGTTCCCAAGCCAAGAATATACAATACTCTAGTTAGGTTTTTAATTAGACTTTTTGGAATTAATCTTAATCTAAAGAAACTTTCTCATTGGGCTGTGCCAGAATTTATTTTCGGGCTCATCGATACTTATATCGGACTAAATGCTAATATTTTAGTTATTTTAACTGAGCAAAGAAATGAAACTCTAAATTCAAATAATCTTATACTCGTAAGAATTGAAAATGGGGCTATAAATAAGCTTGAATATATTAAAGATAAAAATTTTCTTTCTAAAGTTGATCAAGAGTCGCTTGAATCAATTAGGTTAAGTGTTTCTGAAAAATTTGGTTTTATTACAACCGTTTTTAAAGTAGACAAAATCCTTATTAAGGCCGTTCTAAGCGCTTTTCTTATCAATTTTCACAAAACTTCTTTGTTTTCAATCTTAAAAGTTGTTAAATTACTGAAAAAACATCTTCAAATATATCCTGAAATACCCCCATATACCTTAATAAAGAATAGAAGAAGTTTTTCTCTTTTAAAAGATGTGTTGGCTATTGTTATCGATAAACACGAGTTTTAGATAAGGCGATTACTTTAAAAAACCCTTAACTTTTAGTAATTCGGCGTTCAAGATTGCTCCACCTGCCGCACCTCTAATTGTATTATGACTTAACGCAACAAACTTGTAATCGAAAACATTATCTTTCCTTAATCGGCCAACAGTAACTGCCATACCTTTATCGTTATCTCTATCTTTCCTTGGTTGTGGTCTATTAGCGTTTTCTAAGTAAATTATAGGTTGCTTTGGCGCGAACGGTAAATCTAACTCTTGAGGGACTGATTTAAACTCTTTCCAGATTTTAATAATTTCTTCTTTTGTGGGTATTTTATTTTTAAACTTCACATTAACACATGCTGTGTGGCCGTGTGTAACTGGAACCCTTGTGCAAGTTGCACTTATTTGTATTGAATCATTGTTAATAATTCCTTTTTCTCCAACTTTTCCTAAGATTTTTAAGGGCTCCCTTTCAGATTTCTCTTCCTCCCCTCCAATATAAGGTACGATGTTATCCACCATATCTAAAGAAGGAACTCCTGGGTATCCCGCCCCAGAAACTGCTTGAAGTGTAGTCACGATCAATTTTTCTACTTTAAATCCATTTACTTCGAGAGCATAAATTGGCGTCATATAACTCTGAACTGAACAATTAGGTTTAACTGTGACAAATCCTTCTGATAATTCTCTGTTTTTTTGTTGAATAGGAATTATTTCTGTGTGATTATGGTTGATTTCGGGGATTATCATGGGCACATCCACAGTCCATCTGTTTGCTGAACTGTTACTGATAACGGGAATACCTTTCTTAGCGTACTTGAATTCAATTATTTTTGTATCTTTTTTTTGTGGCAAGTCCATAGCTGAAAATACGAAGCTTATATTAGATTTAAGGGAGTTAAAATCTTGAACATCTCTGACGATTAAATCTTTAACTTCTTTTGGGATTTCTATTGGCATCTGCCACTTTTCCTTAATGGCTCCCTCGTAAGGTTTACCTGCGGATCTATGTGAAGCTGCTACATCAACAATTTTAAACCAAGGGTGTTCTTTCAATAATTTAATATAATTCTGGCCAACAACCCCAGTTGCTCCCAATATACCAATTTTTATTTTTTCCGAAGGCATATTAGTTCACGTTGATATTAATTTTTAAACTCTTTAATGAGTAATTATAGAATAATTTTATTAAATTATTAATTTATAAATATCATAATAATCAATAACTTGTTGTAAAATATATGCCAGACCAGAATTCTGATTTTTTGAAAGAAGCCGAACAGTCGGTCTTTCAATCAAAAATTGCTATAAGAAATAAAAATTACGAATCAGCTATTTCGTTTTTATTAAAAGCTAAAGACCTCTATGATAAATTTGGATTAACGGGAGAAGTTGGAATAGTTATAAAAGAAATTGTTCGATTAAAGAATTTACAAAAAGAGGAAAACATCTCTTTAACCACGTCTAACGATAGAGTCCCTTTTAAATCCCATCTGAATAGTGAAAAAGGAGTACAGTCTGAAGATAATCAGATATCGGAGATAAAGGGAAACGAGATTTTAGAATTTGCCAGAAATTTGGCTCTAGAAGACAAATTTGATGAATCTGTGGAGCTTTATAACAAAGCGTATAATGTTTTCAAGCAACTTAGTTATAATTACGAATGTAAGCAAATACTATGGCAAATAAATGAAATTAAAGAGTATCAACGATGGGAGCAATTACGAAAATCTAAAGGCATTCAAGTTCCCTTAAAAGATATCGTAGCGTTAGCTTCTGCTGAAAGAAGGCGACAGAAAATACAAGAAGGCTTAAGTGTAGGGAGAAAACCTATAGAACTTGCTGGAAGTAAATTAGAAAAACAAAAAGACCCAGTTATAACTCAACGTAAAAAATATAAATTATTTGAACAAATGAAAAAAAGTGAGGAAATGGAAAAGGAGCTAGCAAACAGGTCAGTTTCAATGGCACAAGAACAACATGATCAAAGAAATCAAAAACTGACAGAACATCAAAACAAATTAAAACTACTTCGAGAAAAGAAAATGCAAGAAGAAGCTCTTACCGTAAAAGCACAGGATCTTTTAGGCAAAGGAAACCAAAGTCTTCAACAAAAAGACTACGATGAGGCTAAATCTTTATATGGACAAGCGATTGAATTATTTACTCAACTTGGTTGGAGTGATCAAATAACAATTTTGCGAAATGAGTTATTAAATATAGATCGATATAAAAAAGAAGAAGAATTGAAGTTAGAGCGAGCTACACTAAAAAAATTAGAAGAAGAAAGAGAATTTCAGAAAAAAGTTTCAAGTATTTTAAGTGAGAAGCAAAAAAATAAAGCAAAGCTACAGCAAAGACAACTTGCTCTTTCTCCTGAAATTAAAAACAAGTTAGAGAAAGCAGAGCTAATAAGAGTTAAAGCAGAAAAAGAAGAGAGTATGAACAATTTTTCCAGAGTTCTGGCTCGGTATCAGTATATTCTTCAATTATACGAATCAATTCCTAAAGATTCCATTGATTTATCTATCAAGGTCTCAGAAATAGAGCAAAAGATTTTAGAGTTAAAAGCGAAATTGTAATATTTTAGGCTTCTTTTATATAACTAATTAATTAATTAAATTTTGTATCTATATGAAGAATCCCTTTTTAGAATTTTCCCACGTCCATAATTCAAAAGAATTATTAGACATAGCTTTTAAGAGAGCTATGAAAAGTAGCGCTCAAGTCTCAAAGAATGCGCCTATTCTTTTAAAGGCAAAAAAAAAAGAATTTACACGAATAAAAGTAGCAATTAAGGAATTAATAGAGAGAATTCTTGCTATAATTAAGAAAGTACCAATAATAGACGCTCTACCTGATTTTTACAAAGAGTTGGCATCATTATTGGTCGATATTGACGAGTTAAAATTAACTCTTGGAAAACTTAATGGAATTTTACCCATTTTAAACAAATTAGAAAGGGAATCTTCAAAAAAATTAAGTCAGATTGATGCACCTAAAGACGCTGATCGAATTAGAAGAGCTCTTTTCGGAAGAGTTTCGTCGATAATTAGAAAACAAAATAAAAACCTCGAATATTTAAATAGCGTTAGAGGGAGATTAAAAGAAATACCCTCGCTAGATTATACTACGCATTGTATTGTAGTCGCGGGATATCCTAATGTGGGTAAAAGCAGTATTGTGAAAAATATTTCAACGAACAAAAAAGTTGAAATTCAAGAATACCCATTCACAACAAAAAAATTATCATTAGGTCATCTATTTATCGAGAAGAGATTTGATTCAATTAAATTACAAATTATGGATACACCCGGAATATTGGACAGGTCAATGGCAGAAAGAAACAACATTGAATTACAAGCAATTTTAGCCCTAAAATTAATATCTGACTTAATTCTTTTCGTATTTGACCCAACTCCCGCATGTGGTTATTCTATTGATTCGCAATTGGACTTATTCTACGAAGTTAAAAATAATTTTACAAAAGAGGGAAAAATCCAGATAGTAATTCTATTTAATAAAATGGATTTAGCCAACTCTGATGAGATTGAATATCTAAAAGAAAAATTAAATATAGGAGACGAAGAGTATTTTTTAATTAACGCTTTAACAGGAGAAAACATTGATAAAGTAATTTTTTATTTAAAAGATAAGTACGATATCTCAAAGTAATTATCAAAATTAACTCGAAACTATTAATCTTTATTTAGAAATCCTTTTTTAACTAAAAATAAGATTTACCAAGGAAAATTAAAAAGATTAAAAGGATAAATTCCATAAATATTGTTTAATAGATTTAAAAAAGTTTTCAAAGTGTTGTATATGGAAAAAATAGAAATTGATTTTAAAAATCTGAAAGTCGCACAATTAGGTTTTGTCTATAAGGACGTTGAAAAACAAGCAAAAATTTTTGAAGAACTATTCAATGTGCCAAAATTTGCAATTATACCAGAAACAACTCAAGTTGTTAAATATAGAGGAAAAGACTCGAAAGTCAACACAAAGATAGCCTTCAGTCGCCAATTTAACGCTCAAATTGAATTGATTCAACTTATCGAAGGTGAATCTATCTACAAAGAATTTTTAGATCAAGGTAGGGAAGGACTTCATCATATTAGTCTTTTTATTGAAGATATAGATTCATATATTGAATATTTCGAAAAACGCGGAATTGAAATGATTTATTCAGGATCAATAGGGAAACAATTTTGGGCTTACTTTGATACTGAGGAAATTTTAGGCATGCTTCTTGAGGTACAAGAAACTAGAAAAAGAAGAAAGAAGGCGACCTAAAATACGATAATTATATTTTTCAATTCTTTATCCAGTTAAAATTTTAAAGGACTTTCTGATTCGGTTTACATTATAATTATGGTAAGTAAACACATTTTAGGCTTGGATATTGGAGGAGCGAATACAAAAGCGGCTCTTGTTAAATTTAAAAACTCAGAAATTTTTGAATCGTTTTCTTTTATAGAATATTTTCCCTTCTGGGAAAAAACTTTAAACGACATTCCTAATATGTTAGAAAGAATTGTAAAAAATACAATTATAAAGAACAATATATCGTTAAAAGAAGTTGACTTTATCTCTATTACTATTACTGCCGAGCTTTCAGATGCGTTTCCAACTAAACGCGAAGGCATTTCTACAATATTAGGTGCTTTAGAACAAGTCCTTGATGCCGAAAAAATGTTCTTTATTAATAATAATAGCAAGTTTATCAATTTCTCTCAAGCAAAAGAAGAATCTACATCAATTGCGGCAGCAAATTGGGCGTCCACTTCATTATTTTTAGGTAAATTCGTATCAAAATGTATTTTAATAGATGCGGGCTCTACTA
>DAOUUT010000062.1 GCA_030668025.1 Promethearchaeota archaeon | reverse complement strand
TTTGAATGTAATAGGAGCGGGAAATGAGTAATCTCATTACTCAAGATCTTCTTCATTAAGTTATGGAAAATACCATTACTTTCAGTTGGGTCAGAGTTTTCAACGAAATCATTTCCCGCATATTTAAGTAATTACAGTTATAAGACAACATCACCATCGATTCTTACAATTCTTCCATCGACATGCAACCGTTTATCGCAATATAATTCTATCGCTTTAGGAAAGATTTTGTGTTCCCATTCTAAAACTCTTGGTCCTAAAGTTTTTTCTGTATCGGTATCGTACACAGGAACGCATTTCTGGAGGATGATCGGTCCATGATCCGATTGAGGATCCACAAAATGAACTGTAGTACCAGAAACCTTTACGCCATATTCTAAAACATCTTTGTGAGCGTGCATACCTTTGAAAGAAGGCAAAAGGGCAGGATGAATGTTCATAACATTCCCCTTGAAAGCATCAATAAAACTTTGGCTTACTAATCTCATATAACCGACTAAAACAACTAATTCACAATCGTATTTTTTTAGTATTGCTATCATCTTTTTATCGAATTCTTCTCTGGGGAGATGAAGAAACTTATCAGATTCAATTAATTTGTATGGTATGTTATGGTTTTTCGCTCGTTCCATGCAAAATGCTTCAGCTTTGTTACAAATAAGTATTTCTACGCCCGCCTTATGTTTTAAAATGCCTTCCTCGCATGCGTTAATTATCGCTTCGAAATTACTCCCAGAACCAGAAGCGATCGCACCTATTTTTACTTCTGACATAGTTCGTTCTAATTTTCTCTTTTAAAAAAAGTTTATCATTAAAACAAAAGAAAAACCCCCTCTTTTAGGTGAGGTATGAGATTAGCTGCATATCATTGATCCTTTAGTGTTAGTTTCGGATGAAATCCATAATGACAATATTTTTATTCTATTAAATCATATATTATTTAGAAATTAGAATTAATTCGTTGTTAAATTTAATCTCTGGTATTAGTATTAATATCTAAGAATTGTTCTATTTGTTTATAAACATAGTTTAAAAAACCAAATTAACTATACATATAATTTTAAAGGAGAATGTAATTAGGTTATAAAATTCATTCAATTTAAAGAAAGGATTATTTTAAATAATAAAAGAACCAATAACTTTTACATTTTTAAAACTATAGATAAAAATTACATAAAAGAATTGAATATATATGAGTTTCGAAGGAGAACTACAAAGAATTAAGGATCAAATCATTTCACATCTCCCTCCCGAGATCAAGGTTAAAAAAATAGAATTTGAGGGTCCTGAAATAGCTGTTTATTCTGAAAATGAAAATTTGGATCTTATTGAAAGTTCAGATATTTTAAAAGAATTAGCAAAAACTATGCGTAAAAGAGTGGTTTTTCGCTGGAACGCTGAGAAGCGCAAGGACCCATCTGAAACAGAAGATTACATAAGAAACCTAATAGTTGAAGGTGCTGAAATCACCAGTATTGAATTTGATCACACTCGTGGAGAGGTTATTATAGAATCGGTAAAACCAGGGTTGGTCATTGGAAAAAAAGGCGTGAATTTAAAGGAAATACGGATGAACACTTTTTGGCAACCTAAAACAATAAGAACGCCACCGTTGGAATCGAGAACCATTGGTTTAATTAGAGGAATGTTGAGCAAAGAAAGACAAACCCAAAAAGACATACTCTTGAATATTGGAAAGAGAATTCACCGCCCTACCGTTTTTAAAGATTTAGATATTCGCCTAACTTCCTTAGGTGGTTTTAGAGAAGTCGGTAGATCGTGTATCTTAATGCAAACAAGAGATAGTAACATTCTTCTCGATGTGGGGTTAAATGTCGGCAATAAAAAAGATCCATTTCCTAGTTTTGATCTTCCCGAGTTTTCAATTAGGGATTTAGACGCCGTAATAGTCTCTCATGCTCACTTAGATCATTGCGGAATGGTACCTTTTTTATTTAAGTATGGATATAAAGGTCCCGTATATTGTACGCTCCCTACAAGAAACCTGGCGACCATGTTACAATTAGATTTCGTTCAGATTTGCGAAAAAGAGGGTACACCTGGTCCTTATTCTAAAAGGGATGTAAAAAGCGCTGTACTCCATACGATACCTCTCTCATGGGGGAAAGTTACGGATATCGCTCCCGATATTAAGTTAACACTTCACAATTCTGGTCATATATTAGGCTCTTCAATAATTCATTTACATTTCGGAAAGGGTGGATTTAACTTTATATACACAGGAGATTTTAAATACCAAAAAACAAGACTTCTAGAAAAAGCAGCTGTAAAATTTCCGAGAGTTGAAGCCCTACTTATTGAATCAACTTATGGAGGTCCTCAAGATCGAATCCCAAGTAGACAAGATTCTGAAAGAGACCTTAGACAAATACTAAATTCGACGATCAAGAGAGGGGGTAAAATTCTTATCCCTGTATTAGCAGTAGGGCGAGCTCAAGAGCTAATAATAGTGTTAGAAGAGTTCATCTCAAAGGGTATTATTGATCATGTCCCAATATTTTTGGACGGTTTAATCTCAGAAGCAACAGCTATACATACCGCAAACCCCGATTTCCTTAGCTCTGATTTAAGAGAAAAAATATTACATCAGGGCAAAAACCCATTTTTAAGCGACTTTTTCACGACTGTTTCTAGTCAAGAAGAAAGGAACGATATTATTATGGGTGGACCTTGCGTTATCTTAGCTACGAGCGGTATGTTAATCGGAGGACCCTCAGTTCAATATTTAAGAAGGTTAGCCGAAGATAAGAATAATTCTCTTGTATTCGTATCTTACCAAGTAAATGGAACTTTGGGAAGCAGGGTTCAGCGTGGTTTCCGCGAGATTCAATACACCAATGAGAAAGGAAGGACACAGCTTATTAGATTAAACTTAAATATATTTACTTTAGAAGGATTTAGCGGCCACTCGTCAAGAAGCCAGATATCGCAATTTCTACGCAGAATTCAACCCAGACCAAAATTAGTTATAATCAACCACGGCGAAGAAAGCAAATGTGTAAGCTTATCGACTATGATACATAAAAAACTAAGAAAAGCCACTAAAGCTCCGCGAAACAGGGAGTCTCTTTCGCTCAAATAATCCATTCATCTTTCAATTTTATTATATTAAATGATTTGAATTCCAGCTAAATATTTTACTATAATTTTAAAAAATTATAATTATTAACTAAAGATAATTAATTTTAAAGGAGTTGATTTTTTGCCAATAGTAGAAAAAAAAATAGAAATTAAGGCTTCCGTAGACAAAGTTTATGAGATATTAAACGATTACATGGGTTTACCAAGATGGAATATAGTTGTAACTGAAATCGAACAACTCGAATCCAAAAAATATTTCTTAAAAACTAACGTAGGGGATGTAACAAACATAGAAATTGAGAACATACCTCGCGAGAAAATAACATCAATCCAAGAGGGAAGTCCTATGAAAAAAATTGGTTACATTTTCGAACCGAAAGGCGATGCAACTATAGTAACGCTTTGGGCTGAATTTGAATTAGAAGACCAAAGAATGATTATGGAAATGGCTGGAGATTTATTTTTAAAAAGTTTAAAAGTTTACATGGATTACCTTGTAGCGGGTGGAGATCCAGAAGAGTATAAAAAGTCTTTCAGTAAAATTAAAAAAGCTTAAAAAAATTTCTTTTTATTTGTTTTTTATTTCTCTTTTTTCAATTCTAAAACACACATGCCTTTTTAGAAGACTAAATTTTTTTAACCAGCAATTATTTATTAATTTAAAATTTAGCAAGTGATAAGAAAAAAGCATGAGATTTAGAAGGTTAAACATTAGAGCAAACTTAATTACAATCACTCGAAGAATAATTCAGATTTTTGCGTTTATATTGATAAATTACGTAATTATTGAAATAATTTTTTCTATTAACCTATTAAGTTTAGAAGGAATTATTAAGGTTCTACCCATTTTAAACTCGCCAAGAAATCCTCTTTCTAATGGAGCAGGAATGTTAGAATATATCTTCTTCTCCATAGCAGAAGGTGTATTCCCATTGTTCCTTATTGCTGTGTTAATATTAATATTATTATTTTCAAATCGGTTTTTTTGTGGATGGATATGTCCGATTGGGGCGATCCAAGATGTGTGTGCTGCGATACCTTCTAAAAAAAAGAAGATAAAGCTTAATACCCATAAAAATCTTCTTAAAATGAAGTATGTTTTTATAATTATTATCGTTTTAATCATATTCCCATTAGGAATTACAAAAAATGCGAATGTCTTATTTTATATTGATTTTAAAACCCAGATAGGTGTTTTTGCTCAACGACCAATAGGATTTTTTTCTTTATCTGAATTTATTTTTGTGTTTCTTCCAGATATTTTTCAGAATGTCTTTTTACCGGTAAAATTCGATTCTTTAGAACTTGGAGGATACCTTATAATAGGTTTCTATACTTTAATCATAGTTCTTTCGGTGTGGTATCCACGAATATACTGTAGGTACATTTGCCCTTTTGCTGCAGTTTCTTCAGCTTTAACAGATTATTCTTTTTTAAAATTATCCCGAAATCCTGTTAAATGTGTAGGTAGGTCTGAATGTGGGATCTGTGAAGACATTTGTCCAAAACAGATTAGAATATTAGATGAACCGTTTGAATTTTTCACGGGCAAAGGTGAGTGTAACTTTTGTTTGGCGTGTAAAGAGAAGTGCCCTCATGATGCGATATTAATAAAATTTGGAAATGTTTAGGCCGATTTGATAAAAAACTTGATAAGAGACCTACAATAAGCAGCAATGGATCCTAAAAACCTGAAAATATATAGATTACATATGCGTAGAGATTCTGACATTGGAGTTAAGGCAATATCCGATTCTCAAGCGGTAAGATTGTACGAAGAAGATGTAGAGTCTAAAATCGATATTAGACCAGCTTTTTTCAGAGATGTTGACCGTATTGTTCATAGCAAAGCATATGCGCGTTATATAGATAAAACTCAAGTCTTTTTTGGTGTTAACAACGCAAATATAACTCATCGCTCGTTACATGTTATATTAGTCTCAAGAATTGCTTGTCAAATCGGGCGAATATTAAAACTAAATACCGATTTAATGGAAGCTATAAGCTTAGCACACGACATAGGTCATAGCCCAAGGGGGCATCTGGGCGAAAAAATACTTAATGACATAAGTAACAAGTATAAAATGGGTACATTTAACCATAATGCTCAAGGATGCCGCTGGTTGTCGTACTTAGAAAAAAGATTTCCAAATAAACCTGCGAAAGGATTAAATTTAACACTACAAGTATTGGATGGAATTCTCTGTCACGATGGCGAAGTTTACGAACAAGGGTTAAAACCAATTGAAGTGAATGAAAAAACTTGGGAAGACCATTTAACTGAATACGACGACGCATTTAACGAAAACAAAATTAAGAGAATCCCAATGTCTTATGAGGGCGTAGGAGTTAGGCTAGCAGACACAATAGCATACATCGGACGAGATATCGAAGATGCGATTTTAATTAAATTCATTAAAAGGTCTGACTTACCTAAAAGTTGCACAAATGTACTTGGAGATACCAACCGAAAAATAATGAAAACTCTAATTATGGACCTCTTAAATAATAGCCTTGATAGCGATATAATTGGTTATAGTGAGGAGATTTTTGAAGCGCTAAAAAGATTGAAGGAATTTAATTATGAACAAATATACAGTCGAAGAGATCTTTACAAAAGTGAAAGTTCAAAAATATCTTACATAGAAAACTTAACAAATCAGTTTGAATTAATATTTGAAAAATCTTTGAAGGATTTGGAGGAAGAGAACTTCGACGCTCCGATTTTTAAAGATCACATAGATTATATAGACTATAAAAACTATTCTACTTATTATGAACCTCTTAAAAATCAAAATAAGTTGACTTTAGTCGTGCGAGATTATATCTCCGGAATGAGTGATAAGTATTTCAACGAAATTTTTAGAAATTACAATCTTAAACATTAATAATTACTTAATACTATAGGTAATATTTAAAAATCTCATACATAAGGCTTCATAAGGTTTCTCTATACAAGGAGAAAGTTTATTAATAACTCCTATCACTATATTATTACTTTAATTATTATGTTAAGGAGATTATTATGGTGGAAGCTCAAGTTATCATTTATTTGATGGGAGCTTTTTTGTTTTCAATGAATTTATTTATCGGCTCATATTTACTAATAAGAATTAGAAGAACTGGGTTATCTAATGTATATTGGCTGAGTTTTTATTTTTTTTTCACAGTAATTGAATTTATTATACGAATGGTATTTGCTGCTGGAAGACCAGCTGTTGGCGTAAATTTAATTTCATGGATTTATTATATTTTCAATTTAACAGGTCACTTTTCGTTAATATTCTTCGTAAAATCTACTTTTTATACTGAACGTAGAAGTCCTTTTTACTTTGTTCTAATTTCAGCAATAATAGCTAAAATTTTCTATATTATAGTATATATAATAACTGATTTCGAGTTATCTGCTGAGCTCTACGAGATCGTTGAAGGATTAGCAACCTACATAATTTTTATCTCAGGTTTTTGGCTTTCATTCGCATCTTTATCAGCGTATTTAAAAATTAAAAAGAGTGAAATAAGTCCGTGGGTAAAAAAGAGATATCTTATAGTTGGAATTTCAGCGATCTTCTTAATAGCACAAAGTATCCCTCATGTTTTAATGCCCTATCGAGTTAGTTTTGAATCTCCTTTAATGGCTACGTTAACAATAATAATTACAATCTTAAATATCATATTCGCTATTTTGAGTTTGATTGCTTGGGTTATGCCTAAAAGGATAAAAAATTATTTCAACCGGGATTATTCTAAATCTGAAGACGAAGAATTATCTGAAGATGAATTACTGGCGCAAATAAAATTACAATTATTGAAAGGAGGTCCTAATGGAAATAATTAATAATTTAGGAGAATATCTTTCAAATTCAATTAATATCAGCCCTCCAGCAGCTCGTGGGTTAATAAAATTGGCACTTAAAGAGGAATTAGGGCCATTTAAACCTATTGATCAAGTTAATTATAAAGATTTTAAAGCCGTTATTGAAAGTTCTTTAAAAAAAAGGTTAATAAAATTAGAAATCAAAGAAACAGATATTATTATAGAAATCTTGTTTGATAAATTGAAAAAATTTCAATCGCTAATTTCCATGTCAAATATTTAAGTAGAACCTTTACGCGTTTCAACTCATCTTAATTTTACCTTACAAAAATTACCAAGATATTATATTAACTTTTTAATGAAATAAAGTGGATTACACATGGAGAAGCTTTTTTTTTTTTAGTTTATAACGGGGTTTTGTTTTTTTCAGTCACGGGGTTTAATATTAAACAGGGTTTAATATTAAATAAAAACAGGTTTTTTTTTTAGCATCCTCCATTTAAGAACTGTGTAATCCAATAAATTATAAGGTTATTCTCTAATAAAAATCTATCTTTATTCAGAATAATAAAATTTTTTACAGAAAATATATTATAATTTAACAAATCTTTATTTTATTAAAGCCCAGTGGTGTAGAGGTCAAGCATTTGGGGCCCTGAACCCTGCGACCACGGTTCGAATCCGTGCTGGGCTATTTTATTCTAACCTGTTCTTTTTATTATATGATAACCATGTTTAGTTTTAACTGGCTGAGAAAACTCACCAATTTTAAGCTTTGTACACGCGTTCCAGAACTCTGGAACCATTTTACCCTTAGAGAAATCTCCTAAATTGCCACTCTTTTTTTTACTTGGACAAGTAGAAAATTTTTGCGCCAAACTTTCAAATTTCTCTCCTGCTTGTATGTCTTCCCGTAATTCTTGGGCTCTACTAAATTTATCAACCAAAATATGACTTGCTTTGATTTTTCCTCCACGAATGGGTGCTCCTCCAGCACTTTTTCCGGAACCTTTCGAACTTTGACCTTTGTTTTGATATCCTTTCCCATATTTTCCCTTTCCCATTAATTTTCACACCTATAAAATATTTTATATCGTACCTTTTTCTGCTCGTCTTAATTCTGCTTTTTTATCCATTATTTTTAAGTATAAATCTGTTGTAGTTTTGGGGGGTAGCATCTCCTTATCTTTCCTTTTGAGCGTTATTGCTTGTTCTGGGCAAGTTGTTACGCAATTACCACACCCGATACATAATTTTTGCTCAATAACAGCTATTCCCTCAACCATTGAAATAGCATCCATCTGACACCGATTTAAACAGGTTTCACAGCCGATACATGAGTCCGAATCAACATTAGCGTAATAATTAGAATAAAACATTTCCCAAGGACGCTCCAGCTTCTTTAAATTTGTTATAAGATCGCAACAACATCCGCAACAACAACAAATGAAGTTAGGATCTTGAGCGTTTCCAGGTTGGAGAATTAAACCTTCTTCTTGGGCTTTTTTGAGTATATTTAAAGCTTCTTCATTTGTTATGAATCTTCCGTTATTTATGTCTACAACATGTTGAGCAGAATTATTTAGTGCGAAACAATGCTCGCGCATATTTGTCTGTTTGCACGACTCGCCGATTAGATCTTTCCCTTTTTGGCATATGCAATCCATTACAGAAATCTTCTCGGTTCTTTCAATAATTATTTTTAGTTCGTCGTATGTGGCGATATTGTGTTCTGGCGTGATGCTTTCTTCAACAGGAATTGTTCGTAATTGGTTGATTTTAGTGCTTACGACTTCATTTATGAATCCCTCTTCAAAGTATTGCTCGAGATCTTCGTAAAATTCTTTTGTAATCGACTTTACTTGATACTCATACATGCCTACTGCTAAAAATGCGAGATGATATCGTATTTCTTCCCCATTTTCATCCATCTGTCTCTTTAAATTGATAGCCCCCTTATGATACATTCTGTCTAAGATGAGTTCAAGTTCCTCTATGGATTTTACTTTTTTTTTAACCCTGCGATAAATCTTTTTCACAGGTTCGGGGATAAATCGCATGTTAATAGCAATTTCACCTTCTTCAGGAGTAAAGAAAAATTTTAACAACCGAATTTCTACGCCTGATTTAGTCGCAGGAAAGCCTATGGGTAAAGTATCCAATTGTAGTTGTAGCTTTCGATATATACTATCTTCTTTTTCAATCATTTTTCTCACTTAGATTCTACAAAATTAAAACATCAAATTACTGAATTAAATTAGATATATTTATTAAAGTTACGCCTACACCTTGATAAGTTTAAATAAAGTTAGAGGCATGTTGTAGTCTTATTATAAAATAGCAGAATGTAATATTGAAAAGGAGTATAATAATAAAATGCTTTATTTTAGTCTAGTTTATAATCAAATAACGGAAATTCTTAATTTCTTTAATTCCATTTACATCAACTACAATGTTTTGAAAATCTTTTACAGTCCCTTCAAAAATCATAAAAATAATTAGATTTTCTCCTTGATAATGTTGATTCTTATTAATTATTTGCTCGTTATATCTACTCTCTATCTTATTTAATTTTCTCTGAATATTCGGATCGTGAGGAACTACAATTATCATATTTCCAACAATTTTTTTGGTAGTTGGAATTGTTTCTCCGTATGATTCTCCGTACGACTCTAAATTTGAGACATCTATATCTGACATTAACCTTAATAAGGCATCTCTAATTAATTTAGATTTGTTTTCATAATGATTTTTAGATACTAATTTATTAATAAACTGCTTTAGGTTTTCATTTATCGAGAAAGAAATTATTGGGCTCATATTTTTTTAACTCTTCTTCTATTAATAATATAAATTCGTTCTAATATTTATAAATGTTTTTAGAAAAAATAATCATAATTTTATGGCTCGGGCAATGACATTTTTGAATTTTTCTACATCGTTCACTAGTTTATCGGCGTCCTCATCGCTAATTTTATCGTCTTTGCCGTACTTATTCAACTGCGTCATCCAAAATTCAATCCTACCTAAAATCGCCTCTTTATCTCCTAATACTTTACGTAATCGAATAAAAGTATCATGTAGTTTATTTCTTATATTCTGTGCTTTCCATCTAAGCATGCAATAATCGCTGACTTCTGCTAAGTTTTGAGTGATTGCCATAACATCAATGGTTTTCTCCCTTTCTTCTGATTTTATTTTTCGGATAATGCTAATTTCCTCAAAGAGAATTTCGATAATTTTTGCTAAAAATCCAGTAAGTTGTCCTGGGTTTCCACACCAGACCCTCACTTCTAACGATTGACTCATCTCTGAAACGTAAATTCTCGTTATAATTCTCCCTCCAGTAGTTTTTGCTTCCGAACAAAACCACGCCTCTCCTTCGTAATTTCCTGTAGTATCTGATCCTTCGTGGGAAGTAACCGCACTGGTATCAAAATTCTTCAGAGTCCTTATGCCTGCTCTATAAGCTAATCGCGGGTCTAGGTCAGCGATTAAAAACGCTCGTGCGTCGTTTCCAAGCGTCTGTATTGCGACTTGACAATCCTCTATTGTACTCATAGATGTGCAAACCAAGGGACATTTTATAGCTATCTCTCTTTTTTTGATATGTAAAGTGTGCTTGGTGCCCTGGGCATCCTTATAGATAACATCACCCCCGATCGAAGAGGTCCCACATTGTTTAGGTTCCAAATAAAAATCTACTCCCCTAGAATTCTTGGATTCGATTACGGGAATGCTAATTAATGGCTGTCTTATCTTATAACTTGAGGGTGCGTCTAATAGAACTTTAACATTATTTATTGCCATATTGCTCTTATTCCTAACGGCTACTTTGAAATGTAGCTGTCCACCTTCAAAATCATAATCCCTTACAATCTCAATTTTACCCTCATCAACTGAGGGGGTCTTTTTCTGTTTAGTACGAGTTGCTCCTGCTTGTGTTCTGGGGACGCTATAGGCCATAAAAATTCTCTTGTGCATGTCAATGTACCCATCAATGTCGCCCCTCCCAATTAATTGAGCTAGATTTTCTTCTATACTGGATTCAGTAACCCCCAATCTATTCGATAATTCTCTTAAAGGCATAGTTCTATATGCTCTTGCTAGCTCTTTTATTTTATCTTCAAGGTATTTTCGCGTCATAAATTCTCTTCTTTGAGTGAAAATTCCTTTTATCGAACCCGATTTGATAAGGTCGTGGAGTGATTTCCTGGCGAGTTCTTCTGCGATTTTTAACTTTTTTGCAAGATTAGTTAATTCAAACAATCCGTTTTCTTTAGAAAAATCTTTGATTTCTTTATAAATTTTATCAGAAGTAATAATTTCGTTGCCACGATCAGCAAAAAATGCGGTAACGGCATGTGTTCTCATTAAATTGACGCAAAACGATTTCGATAGTTCCTTTGGTATATCGAAAACTTTCGCAAGTTTATCTAATGAAATTCTTCCCTGTTTATTTATTTCTTTAATTAAATGGTCTATAATATATTTTTGAGAGTAATAAAATTTCTTAGTTTGTGAAAAAGAACCCTTTATTTGAAATTGACTTATTAATTTATATATAACTTTAATGGCTATTTCAGAACTCATGTCAAGCATGGTGGCTAAATCAGCTACTTTCAAAATACCCTCGTTTTGTATTTTTGTTAGGATTTTTTCTCTCATCTCGTACGAAATGTAATAAAACATTTGGTCCTTCTGATTGAGTATGCCGTAAATACGCTCCTCGTCGATGTATTGATTAATTAATTTTATCATTTGTTGGGCGGATATATTAAAAGATTCCATAATCGTAGAGAAGTTAGCGATTGGCGATCTCTTTAAAAATTCTAAAAAGCAATTAGGACAAACATCTTTTCCGGTTATCCTTTTTAAAGACCTACGACATAAACTTAACCGATACCCTTTTATTAAGTTGTACTTAGTTGCTTCTCTTGCTAATTGTTCTTTAGTAGGAAAAAATAAGCCGGGGGACTTTAAGTAGGAGTTCCAGGCACAAGCTTCATCCGTGCACTCTAAATAGTATTGACCAGACGACAGTCTCTCTAACCTCAAAAGCGCTTCGCACTCAGGGCACTTACTATTTTCAATAATAGTACATTTATAATACTTTTCAGCAGCGCTTGCTTTTGAATAGGATATTCCATGTTTTTTACAAAGCCAACTTTCTGTTGTAGCCATATGATGGATGCAAAAACTTGACTTGCATTTCTCACAAGTAAAAGAAATGTTTTGACTCTCGCAAAATTTGCATTCCATTATCTGATTATCCCCATATTTGTTGAATTATTATTTCCATAATGTTGAAAGATATAGATTAGTTTATAATATATATAAAAATACAGATATAAATTATTTTATGAGACCAATATTGATTTTTTTGAATTATTGATTAGTTTTTAATTTTTTGAATCAAATAAAAAAAATTAATGGTATTGTGTGATTAACTATAAGATTGGAAATACAGAAATTCCTAAAAGCGATAGCACCATAACCGCTACATTAAAAAGAATAACTATTAGGAGCATAATGTAATAAATTGTGTTCTTTCTGCTTTTGGTTGGCTTAACAATAAGCGCAGTACCTTGTTTAGCTAAAGCAAGAGGAAATAATCCCACAAAAGTGCCTAAAGAGAAATAAAATACTACCAATAGACCTTCTATGAATCCATATCCAAGAGATAATTGAAAAGCTTGAGAATATATAATTAATTCAAATATACAAGGAGCAAATCCTGCTATAATTCCAAAAACATAAGGCGTTTTCTTTAATTCCCAATCTAAATTTGGAATGTCCTTGAAATATTCAGAATGAGGCAAATAATCCCGTCTTGTAACGAACACTAAAAAAAATATCCCCACCAACATAGATGTAAACGCTCCAAAAAAATTAATAACTACAGGATCTGCTGTAAAACCAGGTATAATAAATCTTGGGACTTGAGTGATAAAAACCGTTACTGACGCTATAATCATATTGGAAGTAATTAATCCCAATCCATAGAGCATTAATATGTAAATACTCTTTTTTGGCGATTTTGCTATTCCAAACGACCAAAAAAAGAAAATTGCTTTATCTTCGCAGGGAATTAGCGTATGACAGACTCCCAATAAAAATGCTGGCATTAAAATAATAAAATATTCTTGTACCATTATTTCAGTAAAGTGCCCTCTGGATTAGTTTAATATTATTTAATATTAATTACATGTAAAATTTAGAATTGAAATTATTTAAGCTTTTACCTTATTATTTGTCTATGATTATCATAAATAATTTTGATTATCAATATTATTATTAATATTTCCCTACAACAGTTTTAAAGGCGGCGTTTACGACATATCAGAGGAATTGTTAACGCAGAACCGTCGCTAAATCTAAAATGCTTGTCGACAACAAATCTCTCAAGCTTCTTGTCAAAGATAATGCTTTCAGCGCTCTCTGTAATTGTGAGAACTTTTGTTAACGGATTGTCGTCATCTACGCAAACAATTTTATATAAATCGACTAAGGAATTAGAATTTAAGCCAACTCTATCCAACTTTGCTTCGAGATCCGTGGCGTGAGAAAGAAAATTCACCGCCAGCAAATAACCGCTTGAAGTATGGAACACCCTACCATCATCACTCCTCATATCTTCGCTAAAAACTAAATAATTGTTTCCGCTAGCCACCCTCCTGCCATCAGCGCTCCTCCCCAACAAAAAGGACATTAAATCGTGATACTCGCCATTTGACTGAACGAAGTAAAGCCAAGCTACCATATGTTTTATTCCTCCATTATAAACACATTTTTTTAACTTTTCTCAATTTTTTTTTAAGCTTTAAAAATCCTTTTCTCAAGTGAAAAAAAGAATATGGTTTAGAAAGCTCTAAAATAATAAAACATACTCGTAAGCAAGGTAGAACTATATTATGGACAACTATCTAATATTACATGTAAAATTTAGAATTGAAATTATTTAAGCTTTTACTTTATTATTTTTCATCATTTTCCTTTTTTAAACAATATCGGCTAATTCCAATAAAAGTAAGAAATAAAAATATTGTTGAAGCGAAATTAAATGGAAAAAACAGCATTGTTAACCAAAATATTCCCATAAAAACCAAATCAAAGAAGTTCAAAAAGAAAAAACTAGGTTTAATATATTTTCTGGTTATATCTGAATTTCTTGGCAAATTAAACAAAATAACAACTAAAAGTGGAGTTAAATTGAGAAGATGATGGTCCCATGAGTCAAAGTAAGCAAGGAACATAATTAAAATACCGAATGTGTATCCATAAATTAAATTATTTCGATAAAATCTTCTAAATACATAAAGAATTAAACTTATACTTCCTAAAATGAGCAAAACGCTTAAAAAAATAGGTAAAACGCTTAATTCGGTAGCGGGAACCCCAATATATAAGAAGAAATTAGATATGAGTTTTGTAATACTAAAAGAATGGTTTAAAAGCACTGTTTCAGAACCGGTAAAATTAGTTTCTAAAAACCCATTTAACAAACCCGGGTAAATTAAAAACACGATAATATTTAAAGACAAAGGCAATATAACACCTATTAATCTTAGAAAGCTTCTAGTAAAATCAAGTTTTAATTTTTTATTA
>DAOUUT010000133.1 GCA_030668025.1 Promethearchaeota archaeon | reverse complement strand
TTTTAAATAAATGTGCTTTTCCTAAAATGAATGCTAAAGAAATGAAAGGACCAATGTTTGATGATCTACAATCTGTTGGGGGCCTACATTATTTTTGCCAATTAGTATACCAACATGTTGCAAAACCTTCCATAATCAAAGAACGTGTTCCAGTTATTCTTGAAAATTTCAAAAAGGCAGGTGTTTTAAAAGATACTGAAGTGATCTGTTGGCATGATGAATGTTATGGATTGTATACCTCTTATTGTCAAAGGAATAACCTTGAAGTACCTTTCAAACCAGTTCATATATTCGAATATGTCTATAATTATTTAAAAGAGCACGAGTCTGATATTAAAAAACTGAACTTAAAAGCAGCGTATCAACGGAATTGCTCAAATCGATATGTGCCTGAAACTGACAAAATTCTTGATAAAATTTGTGAATTAATTGGAGTAGAACGACTTGCAAGGAAATACGATAGGGAAAACGGTCTATGTTGTGCTGCACCTTTCGGAATGAGAGGTCATAAAAAAAAAGTTCGCAAATCACAAAATGATAATGTTCAAGATATGGTAGATTTTGGTGCTCAAGTTTGTATTTTCAATTGTCCAATGTGTTTAGATACACTGGAAAGGAAGGTAACTGCTAAAGGGATGAAGGCATACTTTATCAGTGATTTAGCACGACTTGCTCTAGGAGAGAAGCTGGATTATTAAAGAAGTAATTCGTAATTTTTCCTTTTTTCTATTATTTTTTTTTCTATAATTGTTTGGTAATATGAAAAAGAATTTTTATTTGTCTCATACATATTACTACCGGTAAATATAAGCCTTTATTGGTAAGTTTCAATGTAATCTTTATATTCCATATTTAACAACAGTGATTTAACCATTATCAATAAATATATTTGATAATGAAATTTGAGAAAAAAAAAAGAAAATGGGGTTATTTTAGCATGGAATTGTTTTTCCTTATCGCACTTTCTGCGTCCTTCATTACTCTCTCAATGATTTCATTTACTCCATCTATACTATCAATAATTCCAATTGATTGACCGAGCAGTACAGCGCCTGTTTCCATATCTCCTGAATAAACCCTGTCATAGGCTCCTAAATCTTTCGCTCGCTGTTCGGGAGTTATTGATTCCTCATAAGCTACCATTTCTTCTTTACTGCTAGGAGCGGGATGTGAGAGTGCATATTTATTTTTATATAAACGGATAGGCCCAAATGCTCCGGTGTAGAGTCCTGTATCTTGTGGGGTTCCTGGTGGAATCAATGCTTTATAATCCTCATGAAATTCGCTTTCTTTTGATGCTATAAAACGCGATCCCATGGCTACTGCTCCGGCTCCTAATGAAAGAGCTGCTGCCAAAGATTCTCCAGTAGCAAATCCTCCACAAGCTATTTTAGGTAAATCAGGGAAGTGTTTATTTATTTGCTGTAATAAAACAAGGGTTGATACTCTTTCATACGATTGATGTCCTCCCCCCTCAGTACCCGTAATGACTATACCATCCACACTAGCATCTATGCATTTTTGTGCTAGCCAAACTGCTGGTGCTACGTGAAAGTGTTTAACTTCCGAATTTGCTCTTAATTCTTGAAAATATTTTGATGAAGGTAATAGTTTTGAAGAGCCTGCAGAAGTTAACCAATACTTGCATTGATCTCGCATTCTTACATTGCTCATGACAATTTTTGGAATGTTTCTTATCATCGATTTAACTCCTGGGTTATTCCGAGAAGTAAGGAAGTTAATACCAAATGGTTTATCTGTATGTTCTATCATGTATTCTATACTTCTTTTATGTTCCTCTACAGGATCTGTTCCAGCAATATTCACATTTGATAAAACACCTAAACCTCCGGCCTCACTGACTGCAAGAGCTAAGTCTCGCGTAAAAAATGGACCCATTGGGGCACTGAAAATCGGATATTTAATGCCAAACATTTTTGTTATATCTGTTTCAATCATAATATATTTAAAAATTAGTAGTCAAATAATAATTTTTACACATGTAGAAAACAGTTTAAAACGTAAGTATTAAAGAAATAGTCAATATGATTATATATATATATGAAAATAAAAAATTATAAATGCACCATCTGCGATAGTAAACTTAATTTTAATGATGATTTAGACAATTTTACTTGTTCAGTTTGTAATGCTAATTATGAAAGTGATATTTTTCATCAAAAATATGAAAGAAAATTTTCTTTTCACTTTAAAAAATATAGTTTACTAATTGCACTCTTAGGTGCATTATATCTTATATATCTAGCGTACAGAATCTTCTATTATTAATTTAGGGTTATTAATGAAGTTTTGACCTATTTTCTTATCTTAAGAACTTTTTTTACTTATTTTTTATAATCAGAAATGAACAAGTAATTAAGGAAACAGTGATAGCGGGTTTTTAAATATTGTTTTCATAATTTAGTCAAATTTTTTTAAAAAAAAATATTAATCAATATTAATAAATTTTCCTTAAGAAATAAGCAATAAAAATACAAAAATTAAGAGGAATTATAATGCTCTATCCACAAAGAAATAGGCATCGTCAGTTTATCGAATTGCCTAGTTTTTGGGATTTTCGTTTTGACAAGAACAATAAAGGATTAGATGAGAATTGGAAGAATGGATTTAATAATAGTCGCCCAATAGCCGTACCTGCGAGCTGGAACGATCAATTTGCGGAGGACCGCGATAATTTAGGACCTGCGTGGTATCAATGTAGTTTTATGAAACCTTGGGATTGGGATCATAAAAAAATTATAATTAGATTTGGCTCGGTTAATTATCTATCTGATGTGTGGTTAAATGGAGAGATGGTAGGTCATCACGAAGGGGGACATCTACCCTTTGAATACGATATATCTAACAAGATCGAACTGGATAACAATCTTCTTGTAGTTAGAGTAGATGGAAGATTATCAGATAACCATGTACCACCCAGTGGGCGTCCAATGAACTATCCTAAAACTAACTTTGATTTTTATCCATTCTGCGGAATTCATAGACCAGTATTGCTATATGCTATTCCTAAAGAAGGATTAAAAGATATAACTGTCAGAACATCTATAAAAGATACTACGGGAATATTAGATGTTACAATAGAAACTGTCAACTTAAATAATGTCTATGTGAATCTTTCTCTAAAAGGATTTGGATCAGAATTAAAAAATTCCTCAAAAATTGAGCAAAATATTCAAAAAATGACATTAGAAGTAAAAAAAGCAAATTTTTGGAATACAGTAACACCTAATTTATACGACCTAACAGTTGACATCGTAAAAGAGGATTCTATAATCGATTCATATTCGCTTAAAGTAGGAATTCGGACTATAGAAGTGAAAGGAGATAAGTTGCTATTAAATGATAAGCCCATTTATCTAACAGGATTTGGACGCCACGAGGATTTTCCAATTACTGGGAGGGGTTATGTTCCTGCAATTATAATCAAAGACTATTCTTTGATGAATTGGATCGGAGCTAACTCTTTTCGAACTTCTCATTATCCGTACTCAGAACAAATGATGGATTTAGCAGATCGTCTTGGTTTTTTGGTCATTGACGAAATTCCTGCTGTTGGCCTTACATTTAGTAAAGATGTAATTGATAGACAACTAGAATTATGCAATCAATACATTGATGAGTTGATAAAGAGAGATAAAAACCATCCAAGCGTTATAATGTGGAGTTTAGCAAACGAACCGCATAACAGTTTGAAATCTGGGGAATTCTTTAGAACTTTATACGACAGGACAAAAGATTTAGATAGTACTAGACCCGTAACTATAGTAAATATGATGGGTGTAAAAGAAAAAGCTTTTGAATTCTGTGATGTATTATGTATCAATCGATATTATGGATGGTATTTGCAACCAGGAAATTTAGATGAAGCTTGCGAAATCCTTTCAAAAGAAATGGACAAATTATATGAAAAACATCGTAAACCAATTATTCTTAGTGAATTTGGAGCAGACACAATTCCTGGATGGCATTCTCAACCGCCCGAAATGTTTAGTGAAGAATACCAAACTGAATTCATAAAAAAATATATTGAAGTCTGTCGGAGTAAACCTTATGTGATAGGTGAGCATGTATGGAATATGTGCGACTTTAAAACTTCTCAAGGAATAACTCGAATGGGATCAATAAATTATAAAGGTGTTTTTACTCGAGATAGAAGGCCTAAAATGGCAGCACATTTATTGCGCAGAATATGGACTAAAAAGGAAGAAATATTTAAACAATCCCGTAGGAAGATAGGGAGGTAGAAATGTAATACAAAAACAAACTTAAATAGGTATGATTAGAAAATGAGAGAAGATTTAGAAAAGCTTACTAAAGAAGAATTAATTAATTATATTGAGGATTTAAGCAAAAACTGGTTAGCTATAGATGGAACTTGGTTTCAAGTTGCGGAGAGAGAATATGGACTGGAAAGGGCTATAGAACTTGATGTGGAACAATGGAAAAGATTTACTGTAATAGAAGCAAAACGCATCATGAAAAGTTTTAATATTCCCAAAAATGGAGGTATTCCCGCATTAATTAAAGCTTTAAAGTTCAGAGTGTATGCAAACATTAATGTACAAGAAATTTTGGAGGTTTCTGAAAATCGTTGCGTATTCCGTATGAACAATTGTCGAGTTCAATTCGCTAGAAAAAGTAGAAACCTTCCCGATTTTCCTTGCAAACCTGTAGGTGTTATTGAATACGGCGATTTTGCAAAAACTATCGACCCTAGAATCGAAACAAAATGTATATGCTGTCCTCCCGATAGTCATCCAGAGAATTACTATTGTGCGTGGGAATTTACTCTTAAAGTTTAACATAAACAAATTTTAAGAAAACTTATTTATATTACTTAAATTCCATTTTAAATAATAATTCATACAAAATTCATATCGTAAATGAGTGAAAAAAATGTTTGATAGTTCACATTGTGCCGATTGTGAGAAAGTTGATTGTTTAACTCGCTGTCAATGGATTGAATTCGAAGATATCGAGGAAGCACGAGCAGAAAAAACTAAAATGATTAATGGAGAGGAGTCTCGAGTATTATCAGAGTGTGTAACTTGCTTTGCCTGCGACGAATATTGTCCTTACGAGTCTCATCCTTTCGATTTAATAACAGAATTACAGGAGAAGTATAATTCGTTAAATATTAATCCAAGTATACTAGAAAATACGGTAAATAGATTTGCTCCACACGATCAAGTGAGATTCAAAGAAATTGATCCGGATAAACCCGTGTTAAATAAATGTGGTTTGAGAAAAATAAACGCAAAAAATATGGAAGGGCAATTGTTTGAAAATTTACAATATGTTAGCGGTCTTGATTTCTTTTGTAATTTAATGTATCATCATTACGCAAGAGATTCTGTTATTAAAGAGAGAGCTCCAATAATTTTAGAAAACATTAAGACTCAAGGTATTAAAGAAATGATTTGCTTTCACGACGAATGCTATGGATTCTACGCTTCTTTTTGTCCTCGGAATAATATAGAACTTCCACCTGGCTTTAAACCAATTCACATTTACGAATATCTCTATAAATATTTAAAAGAGCACGAATCTGATGTTAAAAAACTTAACTTGAAAATTGCTTATCAAAGATCTTGTTCAAATAGATTTATTCCAGACTCGGATGAGTGGGTAGATAAAATCTGTGAGCTAATAGGTGTTGAAAGGGTCGCAAGAAAGTACGATCGCGAGAATGCTATGTGCTGTGCAGGAATATTCGCAACTCTTGGTAAAAAATCATTACTGCGCAGTGCTCAAAACGATAATATAAACGACATGTTAGAACATGGTGCTACAGGTTGTGTTTATAATTGTTCTATGTGTAAGGAATCTATAGGTGCTAAAGTAGCGCGGAAAGGATTAAAAAATTATATTCTTAGTGATTTATGCAGATTGGCTCTTGGAGAATCGTTAGAATAATTTTATTCTGGATTTTAGAGCAATAAACTTTTAAAAATCCTTTTATTTCTTTTTATTTCTTATTGTGAGAACGATTTGATATATATATTAATAATTTTTAAGTCAGCAAATATATCAAAATATATTGAAAAAACAAAATAAAAATTAGGAAATATTAATTATGTCAGAACAAGAATTAAGGAGTCAAATAGCGGATAAAGAAGATGAGATTACTAGGGTCGAAGAAGAAGCTTCAAAAAAGGAAGCCTCTGCGGAAAAGGAAATTGAAGCCGATTTTGACGATAAAATAAACGATACTAAATCAAAGCTCGAAGTAGGAGAAGTCGATTTAAAAGAGGCTACGGAAAAATCCAAAGAATGGACAAAGAAAATGAAAAAATTAACTGTTGAAGTAGCAGCGTTGAAGAAAAAAAAAGAAAATTTAATTAAGGGAAAATCAAAAGCTTTGAATAAAAAACTGGATGATATTCTTAAAGAAAAGAAGACCAAAATAAAATCTTACGAATCAGCTATTAAAGCAATAAGGAAACAATTAGAGAAATTAGAAGCTGAGCAACTAAAAGCTGAGCAATTAAAAGCTGAGCAACTAAAAGCTGAGCAATTAAAAGCTGAGCAATTAAAAGAACAAGCCGCCTAAAATTTTTCATATTTATTATTTTTATTCTTTTTTTAAAATTTATGGTATTAGAGGATTACTTATTTTATATTAAGAGAATTATTGAAGAAATCTTAAATATATGTTAACTTATTAAGTAAATCGATTGAATCAAAGGTTAAGAGGTAATTTTTGCCCTTTTCCATTAATTAAATCCTTGGATATCTCTGATTGGATTTTTAACTCGTCGTATAACCAGCTTAGTAATCTCATTTTTGCGTTATAAATCTCGATTTCCTCTTCGAATATTTCCATTTTAGAGAATCAGGCACAATATTGTAATATTAATAGGCATTGACTTATCAGAATATATTTAACAGTCTAATATCTACATAATATTATCGTTCAGTATCGTCTAATTCTTCAAATGTAGGGATAGTAAAATGGCGTAGATTGTATTTAGCGAGTTTTTTATGAATTCGACTTTGAGTCTTTTCCATCTTTTTTTCATAAAGATAAATTGGTAACGCTAAGAGTCCTGTCAGAACCAACGGAGAAATTATAACAATTATTGGTGTTAATAATGCCGGGCCAAATCCCGCATCAGGGAAGGCTCTTGTAATTACTTGAAAAAGAGTTAATATCGTAGAAAAGCCGGTGTAAACTCCCAAAACATTTATATACCATCGATGGACCCCCTCTATAATTGGAGTTTTTCTTTGATCGGGAAAGTGTTTGTAAGAAACTAATCCAGAGTCTTCTATTAACCATGCAGGCAAGAAAACTAACATACTTAATGAAGCTAGAAAAAATGTTCCAAAAAATATTGCCTCAGCAGTATATAATCCCTCTGGTATTCCCCCCCCACCTACAGATGCCCGAAAGAAATCCCCCGCTCCTAATTGAAATAGTACAGCGCTAGTACCAAAAGCAAAAAGATTTACTAAAAAAGCCCTAAAAAAGATGCGAGAAGGCTCAATTTTATCTCCAACTTTGAGAAAACCATAGTTAGGTGACTTTCTCATAACAAAAGTAAGCTTATTTATCTTGTAAAGGAATTGAACCAGAATTGGCGAGATTAAGTCTATTAGTAAGTAAATGACTACAGGAAATAAATATAAAAGAATAACATCGGTTAACATCGGACCTGGTATTAAAGGTATGAAGATATAGATATACTCCGGGGGGATTAAATTAGATCTTGTAGAGATCGAGATTAGATGCAACACGTAAATAAATACGAATAGAATGATGGAAGTGATGAACCCAATGATTAATGGTAAATATTTTTTTTCCATACCTATTTTTAGAGTAATGAATAAAAATGATTTTGGAAAACTATAATTTTTTATACTCTGCCTCTATATCCTCAAGGTCATAGACAATATTTTCAATTGGGTCTCCATCAATCACTTTATCCAATCTTTCAATTAATTCTTTAGGAAACATCTCAAGTTCTAAAACGCTTTCTCGAAAATCTTTAAAGTTATCTGTAACTATGTATTCTCCTGTACTTCTTTTCGCGTCAAACTCTGCCATCACAACCTTTGAAAATAAACCAATTATTTCGTTAGTGATCTTATCTTTAAAGTCTTGAACTTCTATATTGACATCTGCAACCATGTGGTCGTAATTTTTATTAACTTCTTGAAACGCTTCTGCCCTTTTTGCTTCTATCTCGTCGATTTTTGGTTGAAGTCCGCTCCTTTTAAGTTCTAGTTCTTTAAGTTTAGATTTTAATTCTTCGATCATTATAACATCTAAATTAAAAACGTTGTTTAAAAATTTTATTGAAGCATCTTTCTTGGTGTTAAAATTTGAAAATTATAAGTTGAATAAATAATTATTATCAAAATACTTGTTATTTCAACTTAAAAAGGAGAATATTGTAGTATAGATAGAAAAATGTAATTCTGTAAGACTCATAATGAAATTTATATTTCTGAAAAATCTCCTAAAATTCAAAACGTGACTTTTTTAGTTTATATTATTGGTCTATCTTTACAATACCCCATAACTAATAAAATAAAGATTATCGCACACCCTAAAAGTTCAAAGGCACCAATGGGTAGAAATAAAATGGTAAGGATCATGGTAATGAGTAAACTACTAATTCCAATCCAAAATCCCCATAATAAATTTTTCATAAGCCCAATTGCAGAAACAGTTCTCATTATCGTAAAAGCCCAGAAAATGGGTGCGAGAGATAAAGGTTGGGTTTCCATAAGTTGCTGTATTATAGGGATACCCCATTCTATATAAATATTAGGGATGATATTAAAAACAATTAGGATAATCGCTACGCTATCTGCAATTTCTAGTAAGGAGTAGAGTAGCATTGAAATTGATGCTACATATAGATACTTATTTTCTTTAATTTTATGGGTGTTTTTGGACTGTTCCATAGATACATTCACATTATTTTATAATTAATATTATCTATTTTAATTTTGATGTTTTTATTAATTTCGGAAATAACGCTCCCGTTCTTTTCTGATATTCCGTATATTTTTCACCGAATCGTTTAACAAGATCTATTTCTTCATAGTGAATCATTATGGGCGTATAAATTATGATGAACAATGAGGAAATGATAACTAAAAACCATGAATTGAAGAAAAAGCTAATTGCTACGAATGTGGGAAACTCTCCAAGAGTTTGTGGATGTCTAATATGATTATAAATTCCGCCATACATTTCGGTATTTTTCGAGGGTGAGATTGTTTCAGAACCCGCATCTTTAATACCTTTTATCATAATTAATACACATGGGATCGTAATACATATCCCGATGACGATTCCAATCCATATATTTGAACTGATTATCCACTTGCTCACGATGGGGAGGGGAAACCAAATCCATAAAATCAAGTTAATTACGGAAAGTAATTCACCGAGACCACCAATTGAACGAAAATTTTTACAATCTCGCCAAGCTTTATCACCATATTTAGCGGACCTTTTCATTGGTTG
>DAOUUT010000170.1 GCA_030668025.1 Promethearchaeota archaeon | reverse complement strand
TTCGGGTTTAGAGGAAGGCGATATTATTAGCGCTATTGAATGGTCCGTTGATACAGCTAATGCAGACATTATTTCTATGAGTTTTGGTGATAATTATCCAATTGCGAGTGATATTTTGATATTAACTCTAGCCAATGCTACAGAAAACGATGTAATGTGTGTTTCGTCAGCGGGAAACTCCGGTCCAGATTATTTAACAGGAGGTTCGCCTGCTTCTGGCATAGATGTCATTTCGGTGGGGGCTTCAGATAAAAATAACCATTTAGCCTACTTTAGTAGTTGGGGACCCTCATTATCTTATTTAAGTTATCCTGATATCGTTGCTCCGGGGGTAAACATAATCTCTACAGAGGCGCCAGAATCTGATATATCAGATGAAAATCGCTTTATTGGAGATTACTTCGATTATTCTGCCGATGCAGACTACTTACCTTTAAGTGGGACAAGCATGTCTTGTCCCGTTGTTGCTGGAGCTTTGGCAATTCTGAAACAAGCTTATCCTTCGATAACTCCCGAAACTGCGAGAATTGCCCTATTGGAAGGTGCCCGAGACCTTTCCGATGTAGAGGATGTTGAATTTTTGAAATCTGGTTTTGGTTTAATTAACGTATCTGCTTCACTTGATTACCTAAATGACATAAATGCAACTTATTCCAAAGTAAATGATGTATTAAAAATTGCTCCCGATGAATTACCAGTACAACCATACGATTTATTGAATTTCCCTGGAGATCGCCAAATATTTAATTTAACCGTTATTTCAGGTATAAACAAAAATTACGACATCAATTATCCGAGTATTATTGATGGGATCTCGTTGTCTATTGACAAACCTCAATTGACTTTTAGTGATGCTGGTGTGAATTTCGTAGCGTTAGACATTAAGATAGAAAGTAATGCAACGCCCGGTATACAAACATTTGAATTAAATATTACATCAGGAGGTCGGTTATACGATAAAATCAATGTTTCAATAGATGTTAAATTGCCCGAGCATAGAGTTTTATTAGAATCCTACCACGGTTTGAATGATTGGTTCCCCGAAATTTCTTTTTATCAGATGGATTTTTACGATTGGATGAAAGAGCTTTCAGATTTAAACATCTCTATCGATTACTTAGCGGAATTTTGGACTCCAAATTACAATTCCAATTTTAATAATTCTATATTGACTGAAGAACGATTAGCTCAATACGATTTAGTGGTATTACAAAACCCTATCTTGCCTTATAGTCCTTTAGAAATCCACAATTTGAAAAGATATTTTGATAATGGAGGTAATATCTTGTTTTTAGGAACGAGATACCAAGATTTGTGTGTTGATAATATAAACGAGCTTTTTTCAACAATTAACTTAGGAATCCAAATTAACGAAGAGAATGTTGCCGATGAAAATTGGGCTGGAATTGGAGCAACCGTGGACACTCAAAGTATAACCGAATTTAACAATTCTCAAATATTTCAAGATGTAAACAAGTTTATATGGAACTATGGAAGTAGTTTAACAGCTTCAGGAAATGCTGAAGCGATTGCTTCGGTAAATGGAAAAATAGTTGCAGTTGCAAACGATGGTAGATTATCCGGAAAGGGACGATTTGTAGCGTTTGGGGATTTACACTGGGCTGCAGAGTTGTATGAATCGCAAACCTATTATCAAGACCATTATAATTTAACAAAAAATCTAATGCGCTATTTCTTGGAAAAAGACGACGTTTCTATAGATATTTTTCTCAATTCTGAAAGGACGCCCACTTCTCAAGTAAATATTTCAATTTATGTGAAGGATCAAATTGGAGAAACGCCAGTTAGCTCAGCTACCCTAAATTCGTTTCTAAATGTATCAGTAGAAAACGATGGTTATTTTGAAACTGTAAATATGATTTCACCTTCAGATGGTATCGCAATTAAAAACATGTTTTCTTTACCCAGCCCAAGCAATAAACCTTATGTTATAAAAGTGAATCTAACAATTGGATCAAAAACTTACAATAAAACCTCCAAAATTCTTTATTATGATAACTCAGAAGTTCCAAAGATATCTAGTTTATTGGCCACTACTAACGTAGAAAGGAATGGTGTTGATACATTAGATATCAATGCCACACTTGACGGAAGCAATTTTTCTGCAACGGCTTATCTATCGATATATCCATCTACCTATTACACTGAAGAAAAAACAATCAATAAGACTTTTACTTTATCTAATTCACCTTTAAATCTATTCAATTACTCTATTAGCTACACTCCCACATCTACGGATCCACCTGGTTATGCTACTTTTTATATTCTACCTTATAATCCTATCTCCAATTATTACAATCCACATTCGCCTAGATTCATTTCAATTATAATAAATCACCATCCTGAATTCATTGAAGAAACTTCTACAATATTAATCGATAAAAATCAATTAATATCGCTTAATGAGACTCATACGGAAGATAGCTTACTAGTCCTTATGGTATCCCAAGTGAACCAGCTGGACTTTATTATAAACCTCACTGATTCTGTAAGTTATGAGGATCAAGATAGCTCAAAAATGAGGGTGTCAGCAAACCTATTAATCGTATCAATTTCAGAGGATAATATAATTATACCGATTAATTCAAAGAACTTTGTTTTTTCTGAATTAGAATATAAATCAAGTTCGAATACACACTATGGAACTTTCGTAATTCCATATACTATGGAATTTTCCTCCATTACTGAAACTAAAGAGCTTTCAACTGCGTCTCAATATGATAATAATGCTCAAGATGGCTATTTAGCGCTCCTAATCATCACGGCTTTTGATAGCGAAGGAGGATCTGAAGACTTTTTTATGGTTTTATTGATTCAACCTTCATTACCTTCTGATTTTTTATTAGTACTAGTTATTATCGGAGTTGTAATAATAGTTGGAATAATTGTTATCGTCTCACTTTTAGTTAGAAAGAAGAGAAAATCTCGCATATCGACTCCTTTTGGAGGACATTACCATCAAGATTATGACGATGCTCCTTCACAAGAAGTATATGATTTTACTCAAAAATCAGTATATTATTGTCCTTATTGTGGATTTCAATTAACTACGCCAAGAAACTTTTGCCCTAGTTGCGGTAAATCTCTAAAAATTCAAGAATAATTTTTTTTCTCTTTTATATTTTTCAAATTTTAAAAATCAGAGTATTTCAGTAAAGCAATAACCTTATTGGGGTCTTTTGCATTTAAAATAGTACTTGTACTACTTAATATGTCGACATTTAGCTGGTTAGCGTTTTTAAGATTTATTCCCCCATCTATTTCAACGGTAAAATCGTGTTTTTTCTTAAGGATAGCTAGCTGGTTTACCTTTTCAATTGAATGTGGGATGAATTTTTGACCAGACCCACCTGGATAAACTGACATTACTAAAACCAAGTCAACTAAATCCAAATAAGGAATTATTTCTGCTATAACTGTATCTGGTTCGATTGCTAAACCCACATTTTTTTTCCTGTCCTTCAGTTCATTTATTAATGCTATTTTATCTCCCTTTATTTCGTAATGAAAAGTAAAGACATGAATATAATCAATAATTTCATCAATATAATCAAGTGGATTGTTTACCATCAAATGAGCTATAATAGGGATATTATATTTTTCGTGCAAAATCCGAAAAACATCTAAATTGAGATGCCGAACAGAAGTAAATTTTCCGTCTGCTAAATCAACGTGAATATAATCAAGATAGTCTAATCCCTTAATAATATCCGGGTTAAATTCATCTATTGCGTGTATGGATACTGCGATTTTTTTCATTTTAAATACTTAATATAAGGATTAATAAAACTGTGTTTTAAGTTATTTTTGGAGTATTATAACATTACCATCTTTCTGACCGATGTAGGCTTTTGATGTCATTCCTACAAATAAACCCGTATCAACAACACCAGGAATTTTTAATAACTTATCGTTCATATCTGAGGGGTTTTCAATTAAACCAAAATCAACGTCGATAATAAAATTGCCGTTATCGCTTACTATAGGGCCGGCTTTTGCTTTTGCCATCCTTAAAACTGGCTTCCCTCCTAACTTTTCTAACTTTTTCATAACTGGAACATATCCAAAAGGAATAACTTCGATTGGTACTCCCTTGTTCCAATTCTCTCCTAATTTTTCTGACTTTTTACGATAATCTGCGATAATTACTAAACTTTTTGATGAGGAAGCAACAATCTTCTCTTGAACTAAACACCCGCCGCCTCCTTTAATTAAATTTAATGCTTTATCAATTTCATCAGCACCATCAATATCTAAGTCAATTTCAGGATACTGATCTAAAGTAACGAGAGTAAGTCCATTTTCTACTATTAACTGTTGAGACTGAAAAGAAGTCGGGATGCACTTCAAGTTCAAATCCTCTGTTTTATTGATCTCCGCTATTTTCTTGACGGCGTATACAACTGTGGAACCACTTCCGATCCCCAAAATCATGCCCTTTCTGACATTTTCCTCGATTGCTTTAAACGCAGCGTTTTTTTTGCCTATTTCAATTAGATCTTCATTCACAAGTTTCACCAAACCTTTATTTTTTTAATAAATTAAGAATTCTGATCGCCAAATAAGCAGCGTTCTCGCCCCTATCTATTCCTACGCAAGCAACAGGAACTCTTGGGGGCATTTGTACGATAGATAATAACGCATCTAATCCGCCTAATTTGGCACTAACGGGTACACCAATAACAGGCTTGTCAGTTTTAGACGCAATTACACCTGGTAAAGCCGCTGACAATCCAGCGACAGCAATATATACTAAGGATTGACACGATTTTAAATAATTGTCTAATTTGTCTGGATCTCGGTGAGCAGATATAATTTGAAGCTCGTAAGTTATTTCGTTTTCTTTTAAAACCTTCTCTGCTTTTTCATATACTTCTTTATCTGAAGTACTACCCGCGATTATTGAGACCAAAGTCATTTTACTTTTATCTAAGTTTGTATCTGGCATATTTAATCTAAATCTCCTAGAAATAAAAATAATTCTAATAAGTTCTTAATAATTTTTTAACTAAATTATCAAAAAGAACCATTTCATTGTTAAGGTTCAAAAACTATTTTATCAAAAACTTTAATATATTTTTAAATACTTTCATAAATTAATATCAAAAATTTATTGAAAATCAAGTATTAAAATAATCTTAAAAATTTGAGGGATTTAGAAGTATGGAATTAAAAGAAGTATGGTTAATTGATTATGCCCGAACAGCATTTTCTCGATCTAGGCCAAAACAACCCGAAAGAGATGTATTTGGTGAAATTAGAAGTGATGAACTATTAGCTACATTATTGATGAAGTTTTTTGATCAAAAATTAGCAGATAAAGGTATCGAGAAAAAGGATATTGATGAGTTTACCGTAGGAACTGCTATGGGTGTTTATGAAAATTGGACATATGGAGGTAGACTTCCGTTATTTTTAGCAGAATTTCCTGTCACAGTACCTGCCATGTTTGTCGACAGACAATGCGGCTCTGCTGGGAGTGGAATGCATGTTGGGATTATGGAAATCATGACAGGTTATAGTAAAATCTGTTTAGCAGGAGGAGTTGAACACATGACGCGCGTTGATATGCAAAACACTCATGTTAATCCGAATTTAAAAATGATTAATAAGAGAAGTGATTGGTATCGACCCCAATATGATATAATGACAACAATTAATATGTTGCAAACTGCTCAGAAATTGTACGAACAAGAAGTACCAGCATTCACCAAAGAAGATTTAGACAAATTTGGCGTAAGAGCCCATAACTTAACGGTTGATAATCAAGAAGCAGGTTGGTTTAAAGGAGAAATTATCCCCATTGAAGGCCATGTTGGCGGTAATGTAGAAGAACCATTAATAGTAGATAAAGATATGGCTGCGAGAAAATCAACTTTAGAAAGTGTTGCGGGATTGCGAAGATTATCAAAACCTTTTTTCCTAGAGAAAAACGGAGGCAGAGCGGGCTATAAAGAGAGAGAAGGAAGTGGAGATGGAGTAATAACTGCGGGAAATTCGTCACCCTTAAACGCAGGAGCTACTGCCTGCATTATGATGGAAGCTGAGGAAGCAAAAAAGCGAGGATTAGAACCGATGGCTAAGATAGTTTCAATTGGATGGGCAGGAGTAGACCCTAGCGTCATGGGTCGTGGACCTGTTCCTGCAACGGAGATGGTATTAAAGAACGCTGGATTAACTGCTGATGATATCGATTACTGGGAAATTAACGAAGCTTTCTGCATTGTTGCTTTAAACTGTATGAAACATTTTAATATTCCTGAAGAAAAGGTAAATGTCATGGGTGGCTCTACTGCAATTGGTCATCCGCTTGGCGCTACGATGATAAGATTACCAGGAACTCTAGCTCGCATCCTAAAAGATAAAAAGGCTAAGTACGGCATTGCAAACGCGTGCGTAGGTGGCGGACAAGGCGTCGCTACATTAATTGAAAACCTCGATGCCTAATTAAATTCTATTTTAGGTAAGTTTTTTTTTATTTTTTTTTATTTTCTTACAAAATTTAAATCTATTTAGTTCTGTTCTAATTATATTTCATACTTATTCTAGAAATATTTAAATATCAAACAATAACAATTAGACTTACTATAAATTTTACAATAAATTTCGTAATAATAAATTTTGTAAAGGTGAATTAAAATTCCTGTATATAAATCAATAGTTCTGGTCGCGACTTCCGAATTGAATTGGGCAGACGCAGTTAAGGTTGGTTATGCCGAAGCTAAAAAATCTCTTCGAGGAATACGAAATATCCAAATTATCGAATCTGACGTTAAAGTTAAAGAAGACCAAGATAAATTAATATATAGAGTGCGAATGCGGATAAACTTCCAAATCGAAAGATAAAATAATTTTTTTTTTTTTTTTAATTAAACGACATATTCCAACTATGTTTTTTTTAAAAATATAATTTTAAAAATAGTAATAGTTTAGATTTTCATACTAACTTAATTTAAAAGTATTAAGATTGGTTATTGATGTGGAAGAGTTAATAGAATCTTATGGATGGTATATTATTGCGGGGATAATTACCTTAGTTGTGTTAATCACATGTTACACAATCAATAATAAACTTCTGAAAAAATAGTTGCAAATAAATCGGCCTTCTTATTCGTTTGGCAATGTTTCACTAAATCCCTAAACCATTTCTATTTAGATCATCTATTAATTTTGGTAATAATTCTTTATTTACGTTTAGATAATCGCCGTCTAATTCAAAGCTATACTTTTGACCCCACTCAATTAGAACTGTTATTAGAGTCTCTTTGTTTAATTTTAGTATATCTTGTATTATATCAATCTTAATACGTTTTGAAACGCTTAATAATTCCGTTAATCGTTCAATAACATCCTCGTTTTTTTTAGATTCGGTACCTATTTTATTTAGGTTATCTAGCTTCTGTCTAACTGCCATAAGAGCTTGTTTAGCGTAAACAAACTCGGGATCGATATTTAAAGCTTTTTGGTGTGCTTCTATAGCTTTTTCTAAATTTTCTCTTTCTTCGTAGATTAGGCCAATGTTATAATGACAATGCTTATAATCCGGTTTTATAGCTATCGCAATTTCACAAGCGTTCAACGCTTCTTCAAATAGTTCTAAGTTAAAATAGGCGATCCCAAGGTTATAATGCGCTCTATAATTATGGGGGTCGATCTCTATTATTCTTTTAAAACTTTTAATCGCTTTTTCATACTCTAAAACGTAATAATCGTTAAGGTAACCCCCATAAGCAAACAAAGCGTTAATAAGGCTTTTCTTGATTCCGAGTTCGGGTTTAATATTGAATAAATCTTCTAAAATTTCTATACCTTCTTCGAAATCTTCGTTATCTACTAATTTCTTTGCTTTTTCAAGAATTTCTCTGTCGTCAGTCAATTGATTTCACTTAAATCTCATTTTCGTACCAAACATTTGGTGATTTTTTTACACCAAGCTTCATAAACACGCTT
>DAOUUT010000260.1 GCA_030668025.1 Promethearchaeota archaeon | reverse complement strand
GTAAAGTGCTTCCCGTTAGCAGCATAGATAACGCATACATCGCCATTTTCAGCGCTTTTTTTAAAGTAGGCTATTAACTTTTTGAGAACCTGTATATCTATTGTATTCCTTTGTTCTGGCTTATTTAGAGTTATCTTTCCAATATTCCCTTTTTTTTCATATAAGACAATATCTTCCATAATCTTTTCCACTTCCTTCCTTTCATTTAGTTAGTAAAATATTATAAGTACTTCAATTAATTTCGGCATAAAAAGTTTTTTCAATTCTTTCAATTAAAAGGAATTTGCTTTTTATAGTTAATTATCATTATTGCGATCATTACAATAAACCCTCCAATTATATTCCATAAACCAATAACATCGTCGCGTTGAAAGACAATTGATAAAATTAAGGTTAAAAACGGTTGCAAGTACAAAAACGAAGCTACATTTGAAGACTTTAGCTTCTTAAGAGAAAAATTCCAAATATAATAACCGATTACGAAAGCTCCTAAAGCGAGGTATAAAGCGCACAGAAACACAACGACATTTAAGATATTATTAAGAAACACATCAAATTGATTACTAAGAATAACTAATAGAAATAATTCTAAACATCCAAATATTGAGATATTTTTAAGATTTTGAAAATCAGACTTGAATCTATTGTATTTTTTCAATTTTTTTATAACGATCGTATAACTTGTCCAGCTTAAAGGAGCTAAAAGAGAAAGGATATATCCTAAAAAATTGGGCGAATCCGGTTGAAGAACTCCTAAATTACCTCCCGTTATTAATAAAAATGCTCCAAAAGAGGCTATAGCGAAACCAATTATTTTTTTCTTGCTTAACTTCTCTTTGAAAACAACAAGAGCAATAATTGTAATAAGTATGGGGTTAATCAAGCAATCTGAAAATACCGGTATTGACGGACCTATTAATTCAATAGCCGAGTAGATTATAAAAAGATATAGGGACACTCCTGCTAAACTTGCTAAAAATATAAATAGCCAATATTGCTTATTAAAATTCGCATCTTCTTTTTCTATTAAAGTATTATTCATGGGTTTATTTCTTTTTTTCCTTAAATACCAATCAACAATAGTCATAGAAATTGCGGCAATTATTAGCCTATATAAAGCAATTGAGAGCGGAGTTACAAAATCCATAGCGATATCAACAACTATAAAAGAGAACCCCCATAAAAAAATCATAAGGAACAATAAAAGATACGTTAGCAGCATATCAAGCTAATAAAATTATTTTTACTAATCAAAATTAAAAGATTTTGCATTAAAATATATCCTATGTTATATAATCTATTAACATAAAAAACTATAATAAATAGCAATTAGAAGATAATAATGGTATTAGAAAATTTAAAACCAAAAATTGTATGGGACATTTTTGAAAATATTGTTTCAAAAACCCCAAGACCTTCTAGACATGAAGAAAGAATCCGTGAAGTGATAAAAGAATTTATATTAAAGGCTGGCAAATCAAATAATATTGATTACAAATTATTCCAAGATGACGTTGGAAATATTTTAATCAAGAAACCTGCTACTTCAGGATTAGAATCAAATCCACCAATACTGCTTCAAGCTCACCTTGATATGGTTTGTGAAACTGATAAGCCCGAAGGTTTTGATTTCTTTAATAAAGGGATACCATTACGCATTCAAGAAAATAATGAATGGGTTGATGCAGATGGAACTACACTAGGTGCTGACGATGGTATTGGGGTTGCATTTGCGATAGCTATTTTAGTTGATACTTCAATTGAATCCCACGGACCCATTGAAGTTTTATTTACTGTGAATGAAGAAGATGGTTTTGATGGAGCAACCTTATTAGATCCTTCAAAACTTAGTATAGAAAGTAAATTAATGATTAATTTAGACGGTGGACCTCTCGGTGAAATTGTAATTGGTTCTGTTTGTGGAAGAAGAGTAAGGTTTTCAAAAAAATTTACTTGGAAAGAATATAAAGAAAGCGATGATTTGGAATTCTATGAACTATCAGTTCATGGCCTATTAAGTGGACATTCGGGAGGAGATATTCACTTACCTAGAGCTAATGCAAATAAGTTAGTGAGTATAATTTTATCAAAAATCCATCAAGAAATGAAAATTTACGTCTGTAAATGGCAAGGTGGTACTAAATCAAATGTCATCCCGGCTAAATCTTTAATAAAATTTGGGATAAATGCAAAAGATCAAGAGAAATTTGAAGAATTGTTAAATGAAGAAATCTCATCAATTTATCAATATTATGAGAAATTTGAGCCTAACCTTAAAATTGAAAATAAGAAAGTTTCTCCTAATAATTATTTATCAAATGAGGATTCAAGATTATTGATATCGACGGCTCATATAATCCCTCATGGTGTGCTTAAAAAATCCCATATTTATGAGGGATTTGTAGAAAGTTCAAATAATCTTGCCATCGTTAACACTGAAAACGATGAAGAAATTATTTGGCTTTATCCTCGTAGCATAATAAGAAGTGAATTGGACTCATTTTGTGTTTCTATGAATCAACTAGGAGAACTTGGATGTTGGAGTGTTTTTTTAAGACCTGTTTTACCCGAATGGTTACCAGATTTAGAATCTAAGTTTTTAGGATATGTTAAAAAACAATATGATACCTTACTGGAAAAACCCGTAAAAACTAACATTATTCATGGGGGATTAGAAACTGGAATGATTAGTACTAAGATTTCAGGAATTCAAATGGTATCACTTGGTCCCACAGTGGAGGGGCTGCATTCTCCGAGCGAAAGATTAAAGATTTCTGATGTTGGAAAAATATATGAATTACTCAAAAGAATAGTTTCTGATGTCAATGAGTTGAAGACTAATTAAATATAAATAGAATATATATCAAAATAAGAAAATTGGTGAATTATATTACTTTTAAAATCCCAAAATTAGATTATTTATGGCAATATGTGCATCATTGGGCTTCCATAGATCCAGAGTTCCCTTTTATCAAATTTAAATGGAAGAAATTTAACGCGCAACAATTTGCTGATGCTATAGATCATCTAGCTGAAGCGTTTCTTAGCTTGGGGGTTAAAAAAGGGGATACAATTGTAACTATTATCCCGATGATTATGGAATACCCACTTATATATTTAGCAGCTAACTCAATCGGAGCTATTTGCGTACCTATGGATGTTCGATTCAGATCCGCTGATTTTCAGAGATTCGTACCTCATGTTGAACCTAAACTTGTATTCTTAATTGGAAAAGCACGGGGTTACGACATCGCAAAGTTGATAAAGAACCTTAGTTCGAATTTTAATCCGAACATAAAGTATTTTATGATTGGGAAAGACGAGTTTGGCACTCCCTTTGAAGAATTGTTAGAAAAAGATTATGGGCTAAGCGAAGAGTTAAAAAAAGCTCGTTCCAAATTGAATCCTGATGACGGTGCTTTAATTATATTTACGGGGGGTACCACAGGCGTACCAAAATCCGCCTTATTAACGCATAAAAATATTGCCCACGCTAGTTTCCTCGAAGCGACTTATATTCACGAAAAAGGAATACCTTTAGGGTTAAAACCAAGGTTTAAAATGTTAAATAATTTTCCACCGAGTCACGCTGGAGGGTCAATCGAAATTATGGGAACAGTTATAGTGGCAGGTTGTGAAATTGTGCTACAAGAACAATGGAATCCGTACGCAGTTTTAAGGGCAATTAAAAAATTTAAACTTCAATTAATTGGAGGCGTTCCTACAATGTATGCAATAATGCTAAGTTTACCTGATTTAGATAATTTTGATACATCTTCTCTAGTAATATCTATTATAAGTGGTGAAAAAGTAAGTATGGACTTATTAACGGGGATGAGAGATAAAATCTGTCCTAATATTCTTAATGCTTATGGAAGTACCGAATCAGGTCCAGAGGTTACTTTCACAGATATAGGGGATCCTTTAGAAGAATTAGCCAAAGGTTATATTGGCAAGCTCTTACCTGAACAAGAAATGAAAATAGTGGACGAGAATAACAACGAAGTGCCTATTGGTGAAATTGGGGAAATGTTATTTAAAGGAACTTTAACAATACCTGGTTATTATGAGATGCCCGAGGAAAATAAAACGACCTTTACGGAGGATGGATGGTGCAGATCTGGAGACTTAGGTTATATTACTGAAGATGGTAGGATTTATATCAAAGGAAGGATAAAATTCATTATTCGAGTTGGCAGTTATACAGTTCTTCCTTCAGAAGTAGAAGATGTAGTAATAAATCATCCAAAGGTAGCTATGGTCGCAGCAGTAGGAATTCCTGACAAAATCTATAACGAAGTAGTTTGGGTTGCAGTGGTTCCTGAATCCGGACAAGAACTTGTTGAAAGTGAAATTATTGAAATGTGTAAAAAAGAATTAGCGAACTTTAAAGTACCAAAAAAGGTTGTTTTTAAGAAAGAATTGCCAATTACTCGTCTTGCTAAAGTCGACCGACCAACCCTTCAAAAACAACTTATAGACGAATTTAAACTTTAGTTAAATAAAATTGGTTAAGTATCTTCTAACTCAATAACCTTTCTCACTTTTTCTTGAACTTCTTTTTTCTTTTCCTCGGGAAGCTTGCACTCAGCAACTTTCCAAAACCTATATTCGTGGTTTAGATACGCAGGACATTCTATTCGCACTTCTTCGGGACAATTTGCAAGACGCCAACATTGGAAGGCTTGTTGATCGTAGTACTTATGAAATTTTTTTGGTAACTTTTCGTAATCAAATTCAATTTCTCTAAGATATTTATCCAAATCGTTCGAATTATAAGTGTTCCAGAAAAGAACTTTCTTAGATTTATTATCTTTTTTTTCAAAAAAATCAAACATTGCTGCCATCGCTTTTCCCGTATAAGTCGTTTCTAATTTGAAGCCTAGCTTTTTCCCCTCCAAGTCGTAAACTAAATCTACCGCTTTTTGCCCCTTAACTGTTTTTACGCCATAATTAGAACCCAAATATCCCTTAATCATATTAAAATCGCCTTTATTAACTTGGACATCCGG
>DAOUUT010000203.1 GCA_030668025.1 Promethearchaeota archaeon | reverse complement strand
TCTACTGGCATCCACCTAGATCTATTGATTCCAACACCGTGATGATGCCCAAAAGATCCACCACAATCCTCTACCGTTTTAATAACCGTATCCCACACTTCTTGGTAAAACTCAAGATCGGTTTTTTCTTTTGGAGGAACTCCAGCAAAAGTAAAATAAAACCCTACTCCATTAGGATAAAAGTGTGATACATGAGCAGTTATTATTACAATACCTTTCACTTTTTTTGTAGCTTCTATTACAGAATGATACATATCTGCCGCTTTATCCCATAAAAATCCAATTTCAATGGTATCGAAAACCATTTGAAAGGTTGGAGTTGATGATGTGTCTGTAACTTTAAATCTAGTTTCAAACCAGTGTTCAACTGGTTCTTCGCCACATTCAATGCCATTATTCTTCTCGCATGTCTCTTTTGTAATTTGCTCTTCAAGATCGACGAGCCTTCCAATACCTTCACAAATAAATACAACCATAACCTTGTCTTTAACTTTTTCTATATGACCAAAATGTCTGAATGTTTCATCAGCATCGTAAATTCGTATAACTGCGGGATAAATTTGTTGCCTTAAAATTTGTCTCGTAGCTTCTAACGAATCCTCAAAAGTAGGAAACGCATAAGATATGAGCGTTCTCTTTTCAGGGTAGGGCCAAATTTTTAGCGTCGCTTTGGTTACTATTCCCAGCGTACCTTCTCCCCCAATAAAAAGTTTGTCAAATTGAGGTCCTGTGGATGCTCTGGCAATTGGTTTAAAATTTATAACATCTCCTTGAGGTAAAACGATTTCCATACCCATAACGATATCTTCGATTTTACCGTATTTTGTTGAGAATTGTCCCGCTGCTCTATGAGCTATCCACCCTCCCAACGAAGACGTGTAAAGGGATTGAGGTATATGACCGCTAGTATAACCTTTATCGTTTAAAAATCTCTCTAAATTCATGCCATTTATTCCCGCTTGAGCTGTAACAGTTAAGTCTTTGTCGTTTATATCTATAATTTTGTTAAATTTCTTCATGTCTAGAATAATTCCACCGCGTATTGCAATAGCTCCTCCTACAACGCCAGATCCTTCAGCATACGGTATAACAGGTATTTTTTCTTTGTTTGCATATATTAAAATTTTAGATATCTGTTCAACAGTTTCTGGCCAAGTAATAATATCTGGTAAACCAGCTATTTTACCTTGAAGCGTCCAATTACAAGCGATGAGCGTAGTATCCTTAGTATAAGCTAAAATATCAATAGGTTCGGTAGAAACATTCTGTTTACCTATTATTTCTGTTAGTTCAGAAACTATCTTTGCTTTATTTTTAATCTCAATACGATCATTCTTATATATTAATTCAAAATCTTTAAAATCCATATAAAATCAATATTAATAATAATGGTTTGTTATCATAGTAAAATAATTAGAATTAATTTAAAATTACTATTTTTATTAATATTCTAATATTATTCATAAGAAAAACTACGAGAAAAAGCGTGTAAATTAATAGAATGTTTCACCTGTAATTTTATTCACCTTTAGATGTCTAAACCTAGCTTGAGTTTTAATCAACTCCATATTTGAAGATACTTTCTCTACAACCTCTGGGGGAAATAAATATTTAGCCAGTTGAATAATCATTTGTCGAGTTTCAATGCAATTAAATAATTTAAGAATTTCTAACGAGTAAAACAGCTCGGAAATTAAATCAAAATTCATATCTGCTGAAAATTCAAGAAGTTCTAAATTTCTGTAAATTCTAGATATTATACTTGATAAAAGTTCGTATTCTTTTATCTTGTCTAAAGTATTTCTCATATAATTACAAAATAATACGTAATAAGTCGCTTCAGATGAGATAAAGCCATCTCTATATTGCTTTATTCCTTCTGGTGTTATTCTATGTTCTAATTCTTCCAATATGGCATGAATATTGTTTTCTATGTTACTAGTACGTATAAGATTATATATTTTTAAAATTATAACTAGTTGAGATGTTTCTAAATCCTTTAGATAAGATTGCTCGAAATATTTAGAATCAGCTTCTATTAATCTATTAAGTTGAGAATTTGTAAGCCACAATTTCATAAATTCTGTAGCTTTTAATAGATAATATACTCCATCAGTAGCTTGTAATAAGGGTGCTTCAAACTCATCTATCCCTTCTTCATATAAATCCATTAAAAAATTCTTAATTTTATCTTTGTCTAATTTTAGATTAAAAAGGTTTGCTAGATAAATCCCACAAAAATAGAGGTCAGGGTTTTTTAAAGTAACTAACGGAATAGTAATTAACCATTCACTCATATTATTCAAAATGTATTCTTTAATATGAGAAAAATCAAATCTCATTTCTAAATGAAAAAAGCTAATTATCCGATCTATCAAATATAAAAGTTGTAATTTTTCTTTTGGATCATCTAAATCCTCTAAAATCTCAATTCTTTTTTTATTTTCAATTAATTTCTTTACGAATCGTTTTTGAATTTGAAGATATTTCTTCAAATTTTCTTTTTTTTCTGGATGTTTATCAATTAGATCTTTTAAATTTCTCAATTCAATTATAAATTCTAAACTCAGGAAATCTTTTAATTTCAAATTTAGCATGATTAGATTAACATTAATATCAACTAAGTAATCTACAACTTTTTCTAAAAAAATCTCATACACAATAGGTGCTATTTTTATGTCATAAATTTCATGAATAGAAGAAATTTTACCATTACTATTAGATTTAATCTCAAAGAAAAGGTCTAAAAATTTATTTTCTATTTCTTCTCGCTCAAACCCCATTTCTAGTAAATCTGATTTGACAAAATCTAGAATTTCAGCAAACCTATCCATCAAAAAAATGATTTTGTTCATTTTAACAAAATTATTAATTCTTTCGCGAAAATATTGATCTAACCTATTATAAAAAGAATCAACATTCTCAAGGTACAAACTAAAAATGTTAAACAATCCTTGAAAGATCATTGGCAACTACCCGAAATTTTAATACTAGTTTTTATTATAGCCATACTCAATATATCTTAAAGAATATATGGAAGAACAGAAATTAATATTTTATTCTTATTAAAGTAAAATGAAAATATTTGCAGATTATTATTTAATTAGGCGGTAATGTTTAAGTATGAAATTTATCAAAAGATAATTTAAAATGATAATTTCTTAATGTCTTCAAAATAAGATTTATAATTTTAACTCGTAATAAAAATACTTCTATAAAATTAAAGATTTGACTATTTGAATTTTAACCTTAGTGGATACTTAAAATTTGAAAAAATTACTTCATAAAATTTAAAATTAAAAAATAATCTATATATATAAGATAATTTTTAAGGAAAAGATGAAAAATATGACATCAAATATATTTGGCACTTCAGGCATAAGAAAGGTGTTCCAAAACTATAGCGAGACAGATCTCATGTTTACGCCGCAAATGGCTTTAGATGTGGGATTGGCATTGGGCACGTATTTAAAAGGCGATGGTATCGTAGTTATCGGGAAGGATATTAGAACTTCTGCTTTACCAATAGAATATTCATTAATTTCGGGGATTATAAGTACGGGATGTAATGTGAAAACATTAGGGATTGTAACCACGCCCACATTAGCAATGTCTTTACGATATCTAAAAGGAGATGCTGGTGTTGAAATCACAGCTAGCCATAACACCCCTGAGTATATTGGGCTCAAGTTATGGAATCCTTCAGGTATAGGGTATTCCCACGAGCAAGAAGAAGAGATTTCGCGAATTTATGATGAGAAGGATTTTCTTGATATCAAATGGGATCAAATTGGAAAAGTTACTCAGGTTAATGATATTAACGATAAACACATTTCAGATATAATGGATCGTATAGCATTTGATGGGAGTAAACTTAATGTTATTGTTGACCCCGGAAACGGAGCGGGATGCGAAATTGTCCCAAGATTATTAAGTGCTTACAATGTAAATATTATTACCATAAATGCTCAGATGGATGGTAAATTCCCTGGAAGGAATTCAGAACCTAGCGAAAAAAATTTAATTCAGATTTCCAAATTTCTAAAAATATCAACACAAGAAGATATTGGAATAGCGCTAGATGGGGATGCTGATAGGGTTATTTTCTTAGATGAAACTGGTGAAATTGTCGATCCAATTAGGTTATTAGCCCTCCTGGCGAAATACTATATACAAAATAATAAAAATGAAATATCTATGAATGATATGAAAATATCTACGCCAGTAAACTCATCTAGCTTAATTGAAGATGTGTTAAAACCACTTGGTTGCGAGATAATAAGAACCGAAGTCGGAGATATTCAAGTAGCTCAAGCTTTAAAGGAGAATGGGGGATTTTTGGGTGGCGAAACCTCAGGTACTTATATTTGGCCCAGCTTCCATTTAGGACCAGATTCAATAGTCACAATTGGAATAGTATTGCAAATGATGATCAAAACAGGAAAAAGTTTAATAGAATTATTGAAAGAAATTCCAAAATACCCCTATTACCGTAAACAATTTCAGCTTATAGAAGATATTCCCTTTTCTGATGAGATAAACCAAAAAATAATTACTGAGATGAAAGAGAGCTTCGATTCTATGGGAAAAAAATTAAATACTATTAATAAAATGGACGGTTGTAGATTCGATTACGATAATGGATGGATTTTAATAAGGCGTTCAGGAACAAGCCCATATTTAAGAATTTCTGGTGAATCTAGTGTCGATATAAATCAATCAATTGAAATGAATAAAGTAGCAGAAGAAAAAATGAAGAAATTAAATTTAATATAAAGCTTTTTTAAACACTTATATTTTTATTTGAAGTTAACTGTTTCTAATTTCTATTTCTATTCCTTTTTGTTCAAGCTTTTTTTTGTTAGCAAGTAGTTCTCGACCAGCGATTTTGTCTAATACATAAGTCAGATTACCACCATTATTTGAATATATCTGCCCATAAGAAATTGGAATATCTGGAGTTGGATCATTTAATAACGATTTGGTTACTGATTCAACCTTACGTTCGCCATTAGCCAACAGAACTACTGCCTTTGCTTTATATACTAATTCAGCCCCCATACTGATTGCATACTGAGGGGATTCTTCTTTTGTAGAGAAATGACCATCTGTCACAGCATTTACTACAGTGTTATCGTCAAGTTTTACTAATAAAACGTTACTCCCTTCAAAAGGGATTCCTGATTCATGAAAAGCAACATGACCGCGACCTCCAACGCCTATTATATGTAAATCAATACCACCAGCATCTGTAATTTTTTGAGCATACCCTTTTAGTACTGTTTTTTGAATCCACTTTAAATAATCTGATGCTGGATTTTCTTTAATAGATATTGATTTACCTGCATCTGTACCTAATTCACTCCAGTCTTCTGGATTTGCATCAAGCTCATTTATTAATTGTTTTTGATCAATCAAACAACCATAAGGGACCGAGGTTTCGATGAATTTTTTATCAAGAAGCCCAAAAAATTCTTGAATCATAAAATAACAATAACTCTCTGGATGTAGCATTCGTTGTTGAGCATTTTCACCAGGGAGCCCTACATATTCATCAAGATTAAAGCTACGAATCCGAGTAATATCAAACTCACCAGAATTAGCCATCCGAGCTAAGTTTTTGTACATCCCGATAGGTGAATTTCCTGTTGCAAGCCCTAAAACATATTCACCCTTGTCTTGTAATCCTTGGATAATATGTTCTTTTACGATTTCTGATGCAACCTTACTTAATTGTTCAAAATTATCTGTTACAATTACTTTAATCGCCATTAAAAATTCCTCTAAAATTTATTTTAAACTAAAAAAATGTTAACTTAATAAAAATTTAATTATCTTAGATTATATCTTCGTTCGGGAAAAAAAAATTTTTATGCCTTTCATTCTTTTCTATTTTTAAATGTGTGGCATTTTTGGAATAATTACTAATCAAGAAATTCCTTTAGGAAAAGTTATCTTGGAAGGAATTAAACGCTTAGAATACCGTGGATATGACTCATGTGGCATTGTGGCTTTGTGTAATTCTAAATTATTTGTTAATAAAGAATCTGGAAAAATCGAGGAAATACAAAAAAAAATAAATTTAGCAGATATTCCAAATAACTCTAAACTTGCTCTCGCACACACCCGGTGGGCTACACATGGGGCACCTACTAAACAAAACAGTCATCCACATTTAGATTGTTTCAACAAAATCGCAGTTGTGCATAATGGGATAATAGATAATTTTATGGAATTGCGGAATGAACTCTCTTCTACAGGACACTCGTTTAAATCAGATACTGATACTGAAGTTATTCCACATTTAATTGAAGATTCTATGAAAAAAGGTTTTAATCTTAAGGATGCTACCATAAACGCATTAAAAAAATGTAAAGGAGCATACGCAATAGCAGTCTGTCAGGTTGATAATCCTGATACGATTATAGTTGCTCGAAAGGAATCTCCTTTAATAATTGGAATAGAAGAAGGAAAAACAACTTATTGTTCTTCAGATATTCCTGCTTTTCTACCTCTTACTCGTAAATGTTATATAATGGAAGATAATGAACTTGCTGTTTTGAAAGCGGGAGAAGTAAAATTTTATGATCTTAAAAACAATAATGAATTGATTAAAAAAAAAATACAAAATATTGAATGGAATATAGATGCTGCTGAAAAATGTGGTTATGAGCATTTTATGCTAAAAGAAATTTTCGAACAACCAAATGCATTAAGGTATACCATGAAAATTTCAGAGCAACTTTTAAGTAAGTTCGCAAACACGTTATTATCAGCAGATAACATATATATCACTGCAGCGGGTACATCTTATCACGCCGCACTAG
>DAOUUT010000052.1 GCA_030668025.1 Promethearchaeota archaeon | reverse complement strand
TTAGGTACTAAAAAATTATATGACTTCGTAAATAATAACCCGTATATTGAGTTTTATCCTAGTGACTATGTATGTAATCCAAAATACATTGGAATGAACAAAAAAATGGTTTCTATAAACCAAGCGTTGCAAATTGATTTGACGGGGCAAGTTAATACTTCTACTAAAGGGTATAACTTTTATTCTGGGATTGGGGATACAGTAGACTTCATGAGGGGGGCTGCATTTTCTAAAGGTGGAAAACCAATTGTTGTGCTTTCGTCGACAAGAAAAAATGAGACCGTATCAAATATTGTTCCTCATTTAGATGAAGGAGCTGGTGTAATTTTATCTCGAGCAGACATTCATTACGTAGTAACCGAATGGGGTGTCGCTTATGTGCACGGTAAGACAATTAGAGAGCGGGTTATTGAATTAATTTGCGTAGCTCACCCCAAATTTAGAGAACAGTTGTTAGAACACGCAAAAAAGTTAAATTACATTTATTCGGATCAAATTCTTCCTTGCGACGAGCAAGGAAATATTTGTATTTATCCTTCTAAGTACGAAACAATATACACCGCAAGAGGTAACGAAAAAATCGTAGTTAGACCCGTTAGAACCACTGACGAGCCTTTATTAAAAGAACTTTATTATTCTTTAAACGAGACAGATAGGTATTTACGCTTTTTTGAAGTTAGGAAGGAATTCACTCATTCTAAAACTCAAAGTGAAGTAAATATCGATTACAATAATGTATTTTCTATAGGGGCGTATGTGGGAGAGATCAGAAAAGAAGCGATGATAGGAAACGCTACTTATTATTTAAATCCAACCACGAATTTAGCCGAATATAGTTTTGTAGTAAGAGAGGATTATAGAGGAAAAGGCATAGGTTCCTTTCTCTATCACCATTTAATTATCATCGCGAAAGAAAAAGGGATAAAAGGATTTTATGGAAATATCCACATCCAAAACAAGAATACAATTCAGATTATCCGTAAAGGAGGATATACTAAAATAACTCCCCCAGAAACAGGAGAAAAGGAGCTATTTTATGAAGTATTTTTTGATAAAGAGAACTCAATTGATTGATCATTCGAAATTTTTATCTAACTTTCTTAATTATTAAAATCACAATCTTATGAAGTTTAAACATACTGATTATCACATCCATACGAATTGGAGCGCAGATATCGCTAAGGATGGGCCTGTATTTGAAGATTATATTAAGATTGCTGAAGCAAATGAAATTAACATCTGTTTTCTTGAACATTATGAACTATATTACATAGAACAAGACAAAACAAACCCTTTTTTCGATAGCAAAATCGACGATTACCTTGAAGAGATAGACGAGTTAAAAGAAACTTATAATTTTATCCTTAGCGGTCTCGAAGTAGAATATTACCGAGATCGGGAAATAGAATTAATGGAATTTATGGACGATTACGGTAAAGAATTGGATTTTATTGGTGGAACAATCCACGAATGGATTTATCGCTATCCGATAACGTCAAGAGAAAAATTATTACAATTGTTAGAAAAGATACCAATGAAGCAAGTTATAGACGATTACTTTGAGGTTAGCGAGATGATGATCAAATCTAAAATATTTAAAAATGTGTGTCATATCGACACGATCTACCGCTATATCAACGATAACGACATAAAAGTTTTGGATGATTGCAACACTTCGGAAGACCGAATATTAGATCTTGGCCGTTTGTGTATAAAGAACAAAATTCAGATTGAATATAATCTTTCTGGTTTAAGATTTCCAATCAAACGACCTTTTCCTTCTAAAGAAATTGTCCACCAATTAAAATCAGAAAGAGCAAAATTCTTTGTGGGGTCAGATTCACATTCTGTTGAATATTTTAAAGAGCAAATTCCTAAGGTAAAGAAAGCTTACCAATTTTTAGGGTCAAACAAATAAAAAGCACAATTATTATGGAATCAAAAAATATATTTAACAAGCTCAATAATTGGGACCAGAAAATTATTTTAAAATATAACGGCATAGGAGGCAAATATTTTACTAATTTTCTAAAATTTGTATCATTTTTTGGAAGAGAGACTTTATGGATCGTTTTAATGGTGTTTTACTTATTCATCTGGTACGCGCCATTTTTGTTTTCAAATATTTCTACAATATTTTTACTTGGTGTAATCATAATTGCTCCATTAAAAAAGAGTTTTGACCGTCAAAGACCTTTTGAAACGCTAAAAGATATAAATGTTCTAGAGCGAAAACCAACTTCAAGGAGTTTTCCTTCTTGGCATGCATATAATATTATTTCTCAAGGTTTGTTATTTGCTTATTTATTAAACTCAATAGCGATAACCATTATTGTCTTTATTATTGTTGTGATTGTTTCATTTTCTAGGATTCAATTAGGTGTACATTACCCTAGCGATGTAATTTTCGGTTTTTTTATTGGGATTATTGGGGGTTTTTTAGCTGTAATCATTGTAGCACCTATCTTGTTGAGAATAATTGCTTTTTTTGAGCAATTTTATGTAGGTATTATTCCTTATCATGTACTTAATCCCTTGCTATTTGAAAACATATGGTATTTAATTTTAGTTATTGGGATAGTTACATTAGTTATTCTTGTTGCTATTTACAAAAGAATTAAAGAACTTTTTGAGAATATTAAATAAATAGAGCCTCTCTTTGTTGGTCTGAAGCAAGTTACAATAAATCAATTCTAATGAAAGGTCTAAAGGTTTAATTTACGTTTTTTTTCAAATAATTGTTTCAATTCACTTAAAACGGTTGATCTGGAATCTCCTGAGTTTTCTGTCATCATATTTGGATTGGCAATTCCAATTGGAATTCCGCTTTGAGCCATTTGAATCGCTCCGCTTTCAATTGCACGTAATCTGTTATCTAATTCAGCTAATTGTTTGGAAAGGCTTTCAGATAAGCGTATAACCGCGTTCATAGTTTCTTCTAAAGTTTTTCCAAGACCTTCAACCTTTTTCAAAGTTGGATTTGTTAACGAGTCTGTGGATCTCATTACTTCTTTGATGTATTTAGAAAACTTAGGTTCGGTAGAGATTAATGAAAAAATGGAAGTTAAATAAGCTTCATAATCGAATCCGTACTGAGTTAATAACTGATTAATGTTTTCTTTTAGAAGTTCGATCTTAAGTAATGTTTCGGGGTCGTGTTTTAAATCGGGGTCGCATTTGTGTAGGTATATTAAAGTAAAAGGTTCTTCTTCTATGATGGCTAAGATTTTAAGAATTTGTTCAAAATACTCAAAAGATTCTACAAATCTACTCGAGTCTTGCACATCTATTACATAGATCAATAAATCAAGATTCAGAAAATATTGTTCTGGATTTTTTAAGTACTTACTCCTATATTGTGCTTGACCCCCCATATCCCAGACATAAAGATCCAAATCAGAATCTTCGGTTTTAACATAACGACGATCTACGCCTTTAGTTGGCTTTAAGTTAGCTAAATCGTTAATACCTAACCGTCCTCCAAACTTGTTCAGAATTGCCGTCTTTCCCGCATTATCTAACCCAATTATTATTACTTTCTGCGCTGCTTTTTCTAAACTATCTTCTTCCTCTACGACTCTGGTAATTATAGAACTAATAACAATTGCTTTTTTTAGTCTATTTTCAAGTTCAGGGTATTCTTCATTAAGTACCATAATTTTTTCATTTAATTCGTCTTGGATTTCAGCGGCTTTAATAGGGTCTTTTGTTGAACCAATATTACTTAAACTTTCAAAGGGATTTTCCTTGTCTAATTTGGAAGTTTCTTCGATATTAGAGATATCTAATATATCTTTTAGAGCTTTAGCTTCGATTTTTGTAAGAAATTTATAGGAGTATATTGGTAATTTTTTTATTTCTTCAATGGTTTTGAGTTTACCAATTTTAACTACTTTAGAGTCTAGAAATTTCGAGAAGATATTTAATACTTTTGAGATATCGGAAGACATTTTGCTAACAATTGGTACTAATTTGCAATTATTTATTAAACTTTGAAGTAATATAATTATTAATTTTTAAACTTATAAGATAATAGTTAAATAGGTTAAATTTTGACAAATAGAAATTAGATTAAGATTTAAATATATAGGTTATTTTTAATATTATACTGAAATTGAATGATCCTAATATTTGCATTTAATTTAAACGGATGATATGCCATCAAATTTTAAAGATGAAGGAAATTTTGACAAGAAGGAAGAAGAGTTTTGCTGTGACTCTCCAAAAATCAGTGAGGAACTTGGTTTCTACGTCTGTTTAAATTGTGGTTTGGTGTACGATAGAATTCTTGACGATTCACCTCGAAGAGCTTTCACACAAGAAGAAATCCAAAAAAGGAAGAGTAACGAAAGAGTTTATAGCCCTATAGGTCCACGAACGATTATAAGGGGCAGTAGAGACGCACGGGGGATTTTATTAAGCCCAAAATACAAATCTAAATTCAATAGACTGGCAAAAATACATAGATCCTTAACTACTAGCTACGAGAGAAATTTATGGATTGCATTACCTAACTTACAAAGGTTGCAAAAAAGACTAAGTATTTCAGATACCGTAGCTGAGGATGCGCTAAGGATTTATACACAAACCGTAAAGAAAAAGTTAACAATGGGGCGAAGTATAGATACTCTACTCGCGGCTTCAATATTTTGCGCATTAAGAGTGCATGGCATCCCTCGAACTGTGGAAGAAATTACAAAAGTTGCACAAATACCAAAAAAGAAAGTGATTAAGAGCTATAGATTAATATTGATGGAAATTTTACCAAAATTAAATCTGAAGGTGCAACATTTTACCCCTGATAGATATGTGGATAGATTTAACTCCGAGTTGAAGCTATCTATGCAATGCAGAAATATTGCTGTCAAAATTATAGAAACTGCCGCTGAAAACGGTTTTAATTCTGCGGGAAAAGACCCAAAAGGGATAGCCGCTGCAGCTATTTACATTGGATCTAGGAGTTGTAATGAAAACCGCACCCAGAAAGAAATTAGCAAGTTAGCCCGCGTCACAGAGGTCACTTTGAGGATGCGAGTAAAAGATCTCATGAAATTTACAAGAAGTACAATAGCTAATGCTTTTTAAATTTCAATTAACTGTTTTTCTTCTTCAAATAGTGGTAATAATTCTAACATTTCTCTTATATTTAGAAGATATTTATCTAAATTATGCGAAATCACATCTAGATAAATATTTATGAGAGTAATATGAAATGTATCTTCTACTAATTGCTTATTGAGACCTAAGGAGTCAAGAAACGCTTTAACTTTTGTTTTTATTTCATTAATCGGCACGCTTGCTTTTAGAAGGGCCAATCCGTGTAAAAGAATTAATAGCGAACTGGTTCTAAGGTCTTTTCTTTTTGACATTGTATTTGCTAATTCGAGATATTGTAGCCCCACCTTCTTAAATGAGTTACTTTCGAGAGAGATAATTACATCTTTGTAATATCTCTTTTTCATTACGCTACGTTTCTTTAAAAATTCTTTTTGTTCTGAAACAGTGTCTCCCATTTTTTGCAGTAATTTACCCATTCTTTGATCCATTTCAATATTAAGTAGTTTTTTTTCGCCTACTTCTTTCCGCGTTAATTTTGTTTCTTGCTCCCCTCGTTCTTCTTTTTCGGCTAAAAAAGATTCAAGTAATAAGATCTCAGGGTCAAAAAGAGTTAAATTTTCAATTAAAAGGTTTATACATAAATCAATTAATTCTAAAAAGTTATTATCTAACGCTGAAAGAAGCTCTTTTGTGATTTGTATCTCTGGTATATCTTCAAGAGCGTATTCTTTATGTTTCGTCAGTTCATCATTTAAATAGGATTTAGCGAAGGATGCGCCCTTAGTTTTTATCGTTAAAAATGTGCTTAATATCAGACTTATTGAAGCTTGCTTATAAAACTTTTTTTCCAGCAATTTCGGAATTGTATCACTATATTCATTTATTGCTACTTGAAATTTTTTGTTAGAAAGATCCTCTAAAGCTAATTTCCAATATTGATTTCTCATTAATTTTCTTCTTGCAAGATCTTGCCTTTCTTTTCGTATACTTTTAGCTATCTCGTTAATTTTATCTTTTTTTTTCTCGATTTCAATAATTTGCTCTTTTAAATCTTCAGGTTCGCTAATTTTTTTAAGTGACTTGCCTAATATATCCGAAATTAGGAGTATTTCTTCATCAAATAACGGTAAATTTTCCATAAACTGTATTGATTCATTCAACGCAACAGGATCGCTTAATTTCTCGATATCTATAAGATATTCAACTAAAGATACTGGAAAAGTTTCAGTAAATGATTTTTCTAAACTCGATAAACTAGTTTTTGTTTGTATTAGTATTTTGTTAATATCTTCAATCTTATTTTGTTTGAGAAGCAATAAATAAAGTACTGCAAAAGAAACGCCGGCTAAATTATATTTTTTTATTCTAATTAAATGATTTATGCTTTCTTTATATTTCTCTATGGCATTATCTAAATCTTTCGTACTCAAATACTCTAACGCGTCAATATAATAGGCTCTTTTTAAGGCTTTTCTCTGTTTAAATTCCCTTTCCTTGTCCTGAAGAGCCTCTCTTGCTTTGCTCTGAATTATCGAGAGTTTTTCTTTTAAAACCTCCCCTTCAAAAGATTCTTCGGCTTTCTTACTAATGATAGCGCTTTTTTCAGCCTCGAGATTTTCGATTTTCTTATTAAGCTCAGCTTTAAGCCATTTATCGTCGATTTTATCGTTAAATTCATGAGCAGAAGATAAATTATCTAAGGTTATATATATTTCTGTAATCCTCTTATAAATATTATTGAAACTCAATTCCGGTTTTTCCATATATGCTAACGAAATATCTGTAGCTTTTTTAATTAAATTCAGTGAAGCTGCGATGGCAAATTTATCTTCGCTACTTTCGACAATTTTTAGTCCTTCAGCTTTGATTGATTCTATAAAGATTTCACTAATTTCCTTAGATTGCTCGTATAACATTTGCTCTCTAATAATTGAAATAAAAAGTTGAAAAATTTTTTCAAATTCTTCGTATTCTCTTTCCTCTACAATTTCATTTAATTTTTCTATGATAATAGCAAATTTATTCTTTAAATACTCCTTTTTTGTTCTCTTTGATAATTCGCGATATACTTTAAAAAATTGATCAAAAATTTTACCGATTAAGAAGATATCTAAGGTTTTTTTTAACATTTGATTTTGAATATCTTCCCTAGCAATTAATTTGAAAAAATCGGCTTGAGTTTTCACCAAATTAGCGGCTTTTGGATAGTCGTTGTTTTCAATTAATAAATTAGCTTCTTGAATTATTAGGGTGTTAATTTCTGTAAAAATTTCTAACTCCTTTTCCATGAAACTATTTAGAATTTTCACGCCTTTCTCAATATTTTCTTCTATTTTCTTCTTTATTAATTCCTTATTTTCATCTTCAACTGTAGAGCTTAATTTCGTTAATTTTTTCTTTACCGACAAGGAAGTTAACTTATTAATTAAAATTGTAGCGTCGCCAAATTCAAGATTGTCTAAGAATAATTTAATTAAATTTTCTAATTGAGTGTCTAGATTTGATTTTTTAATGTTATAAGTTCCCCAAAGATTTTCAATCTCATCATAAGATTGCTTTGCAAGAAACCGCTTTTCTTCCTTAAGCTGTAGTTTTAATAATGTTATTAAATCTTCAGTTAACTTAGCAGTAACTATTTCTAATTCGTCAAATAAACCTTCTTGCTGATATTCGGAGACTGCACTATACAATTGATCGCGGGCAGCTAAATATTTCTTTTCTTTAATTAAGTAATCTGCCATTGCAATAATTTTTTGAGGAATTTCACTCAGGATAAGAAGTGTTTTTTCGTGGGGGAGAGCATTGATAATTTTGAACGCATTTTCAACTTTACAAGCAGAAATCCAAGAATTAATTGCTAAAATGAAAGATTCGTCGCGCAAATCGTTATCTTTGAGTTCTATTGACGACCATTGAGCCGCTGCTAAGTACTGCTTTGCCGCAAGATCGTATTGTCTTTTATTAAATAATTTATTACCTTCTAAAACTATACTATCTGCATATAACTTCTTGAAGTTTTCCGATTTTTTTTTATCTACATTTTGTAAGATTTGTGAAGCATCTAAATATAATTTAACTTTTGAATAGAGAAAAGCTGCTTGCTCGCACATAATGTAAAATTCCTCTTTATTTAATATATCAGCAATTATCGCAGCTTTTTTAATGGCTTGGGCAGCAAAAAAATAAAATTCAGGTTTGAATTCTTTTTCTGCTTTTTTGAAAAAAATATTTGCTAGCTGGATATAAATTGGAAACCTCATCCACGCGTTTTCTATATTGAGCGGTGTATCGCCAGAGATCATTGCTACGCACAAACATTGCAAAACTTGGTAAAACTCCGCTGGAGAAAGATTAACAAATGCTTCTACATCAAGATATTTGAACCAAAGCCTTTCTAACAATTCATTTATAGATAAAGGGAAAATTCCTTGTTGATCGTAGTACATCAAAACAATGGGGATATTTCTTTTAACAGATTTAACAATAGGTAATATAATATCGAAATACTCAAATTCTTCTTTATTTAAAGGATTTAAGAAATATATGATTCCGTCCACAGTAGGAATGATTTCATCAAAATCTGCGTTAATAACATCGGTTATTGCGGTTACTTCTAAATCGCAAATATCATCGAAGGCTTTTGCTTCCTTATACCACTCCAAGTACGCTCCTTTATTCTCCCCCTCTTCCCCGAATGCTCTAAGAGCGTAAAAAGAAACAGCCTCTCCATCTAAACCCAATAAGAGAATTTTAAAGATGTAACGCATGGGATTAATCTAAAGATGTTATTTTATAATTAAAAATTAATATAATTATAAACGTTTTTACTTATTATATTCTTACTTTTTTCGAATCAAACTTTTAAGACTATTAAAATTATAAAAAAGTTAAAAAATTTTGAACTTTTTCTTTAATCAATATAGTTTCAATTGAACAATTATGTAATTTTTTTTTACTTGGGGATATTTCTTGGATTATTTAGAACGGAATTATGGCATTGTGAAAGAGCGAATGGTTTTTCAAATGGAAAGTTCGCTCGCTTTAGGAAGAGAGCTAATTGATAGTGAATTAGATACGGGAATTTTGAATTTTATAGTACGACCTATCGTCAAAGCGTTTTATGATTATTGGGCAAAACACGACGCGAGAAAAGGTACATTAAAACAAATAAATATAACGCTAGAAGCTGTAAAGAAATTGTTATTGAATGGTAATTCTGAAGAAAGTTTTAATCGTATTTTAGAAGAAAATTTTCCTAGTTTTTTAAAATATGATCAAGTTACTTATCAGTGTAGCAAAAATCATAAAAACTATGAGAAGTTAAAAAATAATTCAAAAGACACCTTCATCAATTATCTAAAAGAAGTTAAAACTTTTTTAGAAGTTAAAGAAGATGTAAGAGACTATGGAGATCTTTGTCGAGTTGCATTCAAAACAAAAGAAATAGCAAGAAGTAATTTAATGAAACAATTAGAATATACTGAAAATGGAATTAAAATTATTGAAGACGATCCATCTATTCTTTCAGCACCAACTGGTAAGAGAATAATTTGCAAAGCGCTAAGAAAAGGGTTTGAATTAACAAAAAATGAATTTATTGAAGCTATAGACGATACTTACATCGAATGATAATTAAAGTATTAATTTATGAAATATTTTAAATTTTATATTCAAAAAATATTAAAAATTTACTTAATGTAATAACTTTTGACTTCGTTGGAGATTTAATTATGAGTTATATCCAAAGGAACTATAATATTGTAGAACAAAAAATGATAGCACAGACGGACCTAAGTCTAGGTTACGGCAGAGATTTAATTGATTCAGAATTAAACGTGGGATTTTTGAATTTTGTAATAAAACCTATTGTAAAATCTTTTTATCAACATTGGAGCGATAATGAAGCCCGCGTAGGTACATTAATACAGATAAAAATCGCGTTAGATTCTGCCAAATTACTTATAGAAAATGGAGACATTTCCAAAGAAAAATTCGACGATGTTATTAATAGAAATTTTTCAAACTACTTAAAAAATGACCAAACAGATAGGCAGTGTAAAAAAAATCATAAACATTATAAAAAATTAAAAGAAATTACAAAACAATTATTTATTTCGCAATTAGAGGAGTGTATATTATTTTTACAGGTCAAAGAAGAAGTAAAAGATTACAACGAATTATCAAGGGCTACTTTTCAAACTAAAGAAAAAGCGCTTCAAGCTCTAATGCGTCAACTAGATTTTAACGACGAGGGCATTGCAATCGTAGAACAAGACGATACTATTATAGATGTTCCTGCAGGAAGGAATATAATTGTAAGAGTACTTCGCAAGGGCTTCGAACTTACAAAAAAAAAATTAATTGAGGAACTAGATTTTATTTTTCATAAAAAATTGCCTAAATAATTTATTTTTCCATTATTAGTATTAAAGAGCGATGAGCATGAGCGTTGACCCCGCTAGCAAGACGCCAAAATTTTGCTTAAGAGCAGTATTTATGAACATTCTCATAATAGTTTTTATTATTATGAGTTATGTATATATCTCGGAAATTTATGGTTCAATTTCCACACCTTATATTGGAATTAATGAGTTTTCTATAATTTTTGGGTTGTTGCTTTTAATTTTTACATTTTTTTCGATAATAGCTGGTCCAATTCAGGCGTTTATAGCGGGATTTTTAGGTGAACTCCTATACCAGTTCACGTTTTACAACAATATTTACTTAGATTGGTGTCTTGTTGTGGCTATTTATGGTTTGATTGCTGGTTTATATCAATATAAACCGTTGAAGTATCATAAAGGAATGGCTGTTTATTACACTTTTTTGTTATTAGTAATTAATTCGCTTCTTGTGATGTCTTTAATTATCGTATTCCAACTTTCATTATATTCTAATCCTTTGGAATTGGAAACTATTTTTATCAATTTTGGATTTAAATTTTTCTTGGAAACGCTTATTTCAACCATTTTTTTAATACCTATTCTTTTAATTATCTACGACAAAATTTTAGCTTCAAAAGAAAGACATCTATATTATTTACTCTTAACACATCACCCGGTTGAAGCAAGCGACCATACGTTTTTTTTTCAGTTTGGAAGGACAAAAATATATTTTTGTTCAAGATGCTCAGGAATGATAATAGGAGTAGTCTTGTCTATTTTTTTTACGCACTTAACTGAATTGATCTTTAATGTTCAGTTTAGCGCTGAAATAGCTTTACTTATAATAACCATCTTTCCAATACCGGGAATGATAGATTGGGGGACTCAGAAACTCTTATTTAGAAAAAGCACTACGGAATCTCGGTTGCTTACGGGGTTTATTATTGGAGTTGCTCTACATTTTATCTCGTTTACAAGAGCGTATTATTTCTTAACACTAGTTATAATCACGATTTATTTTGGTATCCTTTTCCTTTTAATTTTTTTTGGTCAGAGAAAGCTATTTAGGAAATTAAAAAAAGAATTAAACCCATTATCACCAGAAGACCTCGATAATGATGAAGATAAATGAGAAAAGTATTATTTTCGTGCACGGGCTTGAAAGTTCGGGCAAGGGGTTTAAAGGAGTGTATTTAAAAAAATTAATTCCAGAAATTCTTACTCCTGATTTTATTGAGTTTGACCAAAAAAAATCAATTAACGACCTTCTTGAAAAGAGAATGGCTCAATTAAAATCAATTTTAAGAAAAAGGGATTTATGGATATTAATAGGATCTAGTTTTGGAGGGCTAATGGGGGCACTATATACGCTTCAAAACCCAAAAAAGGTTAAAAAATTGATATTATTAGCGCCATATCTAGCGCCATCAGTGTTGGACTTAGAAAAATACAATCCGGTGAATGTGCCTGTTATTGCTTATCACGGTAAAAATGACGACATAGTACCACTTAAAAAGTCTCGCGAACAAGCTTACAAATTATTTACTAACATAGAATATAACTCGACCAATGACGATCATTCACTTCAAAAAACCGTAAAAAAATTAGATTGGATATATTTAATTTCATAATTAATTTTACAAAATTATTTAGAAGAACTGAAAGTATCTATATTTTGAAAGAATTTTTTAAAAACTGGACTCCAATTTTTTTATATTCACATTCTTACTTCTATAAATTAACTATTTATTTTTCAATTATAATTAAGTATTTGCAATGTGGCTAAATAGAGCGTTGGTCTGTTATGATAATCGGAAGTTCTGCGTTAATTATACAACTTTTTCTACATTAGAAAGAGTTCATTTGCTAACGATTGGAAAAATAAATCAATTATTTTTCAAAAATTAAAAAAATTAAATAAAATTAAAAAATATACTAGTGTGAGGCTTAAATGGATAAAAAGCTATATGTTTGCCGTTCTTGTGGGTATGGTTTTCCAAAGGAGTTATCTGAACTTATAGAAAATAAAGTACAGGTTTACTGCGAAATGTGTGGAACGCCTTTTTCTTTGGCGGGAATAAGATTTAAACAAGCTTCTGTAAAACCGTCAGATAAATCAAAGCCTATACATTCCAGATCTTCAATTAGGGACAAGAATAAAGTTAAACTTGATAAAGCAATAAAAACTTTAACTAAATTTGATATTATTCCAATCGTTATCTTTTCAACCTTAGTTATAATTTTAAATTTAATATTCATATCTGGTGAAATTAATCTTTTAATTAGTTCTTATTTAATTGTAGGTAGTGGCGTATTAATTATCATATATGACTCAAAGTATATTTCCCCAAAAATTAAATCGGATAATTATGACGACATTGCACTAGATGCAATTTGTTATGGAATCTTAGGTTGTATTATTTACGGCACTGGTGCAATACTTTTGATTAAAGGGATATTGATTTTTATTCACTCAATTCTAAACCATGAAAGTGGCAATCAAAAAGCGTATAATTTTGGTCTTAAACTAAAAAATTCAATAAACAATTTTTCAGCAAAAGCAGGCTTCGTAATCGTATTACTTGTTCTATTTGGTATATTCACTAAATCAATTTATGTATATTTTATTTCCGATACTTTAATTCTTTTAAACGATAACTTAGTTCCTTCAGGGCAATGGGCAACTTTATTAAATACCATTTCACTTACATTACTATTTTGTTTAGTACCTATTATTGTTTTAATTATAGATTTAAAGTTAAGGGCTAAAATTCAACAGAAGCGAGAATTTACAGGTATTGATGCTCTTCGAATATTCATTTTAGGAGTAATAAGTACTGCTTTCTTGAATATAGGTATCTTTATTTTGTTAAAGTCTATTTTATTGTTTTTGCTTTTTATAGGAAAACCTGTCAATTTAATTGAAAAAGATAGATTAAAAGAAAAAGAAATCGAATTCATTCCAGATCAAAAAGTAGTTACTAAAGAGCCTATAGAAGCAATTGTTAAAAAAGAAGAGTTACGATTGGTAGAACAAGATAATATACCCCCAGAACCGAAACTTCAGGCAATTAGTACTGAAAAAGAGCTTTCATTTGAAGAAGAGGAAGAAATTAAAGTTATTGAGGATGAAAAAGTTGAAGAACAACCTCCCAAATTAAAAGAAATAAAAAAGAAAGAGAAAGAAATTAAATTAAGACTTCATGAGTCGCTTTTACCAGTTAAAAACGAGAAGGATAGGAAGGTAGTAAAGGAATACTTTTCAAAAATATTTAATATCATCTCTAGAGATTTGAGAAAACAGATATTAGAACTTGAAATACCAAAAAAACAACGAAAAGAAATATTAAAAGAATTAGCTTTCTTAGCTGAGGAGGAACAAATGAATTACATTGGAGCGTTGAGAAATTTATACGAGACTATTCCAGAGAAATTGATCGAGAGAATACGTAAGCTTCAAAACGTTAAACCACAGTATTACGATAAAATAGTGGAAGAGCTGAAATATTTGGATAGCGAGGAACAAATAGAATTTGTAGTGTTTTTAGAGAAAAACGCCTAATAATAATAAAAAAAGACTTTCATAAAAAATGTCGCTTGAAAAAAGAAGAGAAACTGGAGAAAACAGAAAAATAAAAGAGTTAGAAACAAGTTCATTTAGGCGTTTAAATTTTGCTCCTTTACAAGAGGTAAAAACAGTAAAAAAACCAAAAAAAGCAGAGCAAGGAAAGTTAATTGAGGATTTAACTGAAGTAGAGAAGGATGTTTTAGAAATAGCAAAAATAATTTTAAAATTAAAAAGATACGACGCCGATTTTGATATCGAAGTCGCTTCTGAAGCAGAATTGCAGAAATTTCCTATTATTGAAAAGTTATATGCAAAATGCATAGCAAAACTTGCGTATAAAAAAGGTTATAGCAAAGAAGAAATATTTTTGTCCATTAGAAGTTTAGAGCAAAAATCATATATTGTCACGAAAGAAAGGAGAACCAAGTTAGAAATTCTAAATAACGATAAACTATCAAAAATTCTTAACTTCATTAAAGAAAATCCGGGTATTCACGCGAGGAACGAAAAAATCGTAAAAGAATTAAACATTACAAGAACGCCATTTTTGAAACATATAATGACTTTAGAACGATTTAAACTTATTCGATCAAAAAAAATAGGAAAGTCATTGCATTATTTCTTGATTGATGTTCCCGAAGATTACGATAAGTATAAGGTGATATTTGCAAACCCATTAATCCCAAAATTAATTGAGGAAATTTTTAAAGATGAGCGTATTGCCATTTCAACAATAGGAGAAAATCTTGATGTATATTCTGGAACAATTCAATATCACATGAAAAAGTTAAAAGATTTGAATTTAATAAAGTCTATTAAGAATAAACAAAATCAAAAAATACATTTGGTTAATATTGAATTACTCAAAGAGTTTAACGAGTTTTTCAAAGAACCTAACTTTTCTAAGTTATTACAAGGTTTATGACTTTGTTTAAATTAAAGTGTGTTGTATTTTTGGAAGGGTTTTAATTAAAATTTTAATTGCGTTATTAACTCCAACTTCCATATCTTGATGAATTTCGTTTGAATTAAGTAGATCAAACTGCGGATGACCTGGTAAATCTGATACTGAAAGAATTGAAGCTGTTTTTAAGTTATAGAGTTGACCTAGCAAAAATAAAATCGAAGATTCCATATCGATTGCTTTGATATTGATTGTTTTTAATGCTCGTAGGAATTCAAATGTTTCACAAAATAACGCGTCTGTCGTCCAAAGAAGTACTTCTTTTGATTTTTCAGAATTAAAAGCACGAGCTTCTTTGATTAACAAATCCTTTAAAATTTCATTTGGTTTTGAGATATAAATAGTGTGATTTCCTCCAATTACATTTTGAACATTTGATAAAGGATTATTTATTGATTCTAGTTGATTTAATAACATCTGATTAGCCCTAATATATTGAGGGCTCGTCCCATCATCACAATAAGCCAACTTTGGAACCACTACATCGCCAACATCAATATTGGTATTATCTCCATAAACACCTCCGCAAAAATCAACTCTAACAACAACTTTTGCTTTAGACCGTTTCAAACATTCTATTGTAAGCGCTGCGTTTGGACATCCGACTTGAGAACGAATTAAACTTACTCTAATTCCGTTTAATATTCCATTGCAAACTCTACCATGAACAACCTTATTTTGTAACTTATTAACTAATTTTTTCATTACTATCTTAACTGCGGGCATTATAACAATCTCATTAATGTTTGAAGAGCTAGTTTCTAATATCATTCTCACTATCTTTTCGTCAACGCTG
>DAOUUT010000077.1 GCA_030668025.1 Promethearchaeota archaeon | reverse complement strand
GAATACTGTTCCCATTCATATACTCTTAATGGGAAATAGTGAGGTTTTAAATTCATAGAGCTTATTAAATCAAAAAGTAAGAAATCAGATGCATATCTTAATATATACCTATCATTCCCCGATTCAACCCAATAACTCCTCGCTGGAAAACGTGCAGTTTGTGCGGTTAACTTTTTGTTTTTGGTCGTATACATAAGAGGGGTATCAATAAGAATAGCACCATAATCAATTATCCTATCTTCCACAAAACTTTTGATCAAGTTTTTCATGATCACTCCTTTACTGTACCAACGGAGATTCCCCGCATCTGTATTTGGATCGAAATCTACAAGCTCAAATTCTTTCATTACTTTGATATGAGCTGGTTCGATTCCTTCATCTATTCTTTTTGTTCCTAATTCAGATTCTAAGAAAAGCTGAAAATCTTCGTCTTTAATCTCTTTTAAGGGCAATACATTTTTATCTTCATCAAATTCTAAATCTAATTCAGTTCCTTGGGGTGTAACCACTTTAAAGACGGCACTCTCTATGTGTTCTTCGGGCTGAATGTATAGCTTTACATCTCGGTACATCTCAGCTACCTCGTGACCAATACAGTTTAATTTAAAAGATTTGTACCAACCGAATGGAGAAAATTTAGCTTCTATACCTTTAATTTTTAAAAATTCAGCTATTTTAGGACAAACATCCATAGCGTTTGATTCATTACTAAGAAATTTGCTTAAATGCGCCCAAGGGTAAACCAATACTTGATCAACCCTATATGTGCCTCTTTCCTTTATTAACTCAAGAATTTTTCTTGGTTTCCCTTTAGCTTGTCCACTTTCAATCTTTTTATTATATTCTCTTATCTCTTCGTTTTTACGCCTAATTTTTTCGGGAAAATTCGTTATTTGAATTATTGCGTCTTCTATCACTTGAGCACCTTGTTTGGAAATCAAATCCGTATCGTATGTGTCTTGATCTTCTACAGATACATAAGCCACTAAAATTAAGCCCTCCATTTTAATTACATCTTCGGGAAAGTCTTGTGGATTGCTTGTGGCTACTTTATTCTTTGTAACTTCAATTCCGTCACTATGGATTAATAAAATTTTCATGATTATATCAAAAATCCTAAATATTTTTCTTCCTTTTAATCATTAACAATTTAAAATTGAAATTAATTATTACTAAAATATTTATTTATAAGAATGAGGCTTAAAAATATTTTCTCAGAATTAACTGATACATTGGATAAGTTAGATCAAGATAGAGAAGAAATACTTAAAATTTCCAGAAGGTTAATTCGGGAATGTAGTATTGCAATAAAGCACTTACATCGAAAAGAATTTAACCAATATCGCGACAAAGTTTCAAATATAAAACAAAACCATAAAGAATTATTATTATTAGTAAAAAATAATCCAGGCGTTTTAGTCAAGTATTTAAAAACAGCAGAACAAGAATACGCAGAAGCAGTTGCTTTTTATTCGATTATTTCAAAAGAAGCTCTTCCATTGCCTAGTGAATTAAACATTACCCCTTTAAATTATGCTTTAGGACTTGCTGATGTAATCGGAGAATTGCGAAGATACGCGTTAGATAATATTAGAAATTCTATTATAGACGATCTAAACTATATTTTAGAAAGTATGGATGATATCTACACGCAATTATTTTCGCTTGATTACCCCTCAGGGTTAACTCAAGATTTAAGGCACAAAACAGATGTAGCGAGAAGTATAATAGAGAAAACTAGAGGAGACGTTTCAATCTCCCTTCAAATGAATGATTTAAAAAGATGTATGGAAAGAAGTCTTAAATCTCCGTAATTTCTAAAACTTTAATTGAATACAACAAAACGAGATGAAAAAAAATCGTTAAAAAAGTACTTATTGCTGGAACTTTTGATCTGCTCCATCCAGGACATTTATACTTAATCCAAGAAGCTGCTAAAATGGGTGATGTCTACGTTATAGTATCTACAGATAAAAACGCAAAGAAATTTAAAAAATATCAAATAACTGTACCTGAGGATCAGAGATTAGAAGTAATAAAAAATATAAAATATGTAAAAGAAGCTAGATTAGGAAGATCTGATAACGATACTCTTAAGACCGTTGAAGAAATAAATCCGGACATCATTCTCTTGGGGCCAGATCAAAAATACGATCTGGAAATACTAAAGCGAGGTTTAATAGAAAAAGAACTAACCCACATAACCGTTAAAAGGTTAGGTACTTATTATGATAAATATAAATTACACTCTTCTAGTCTTATTAAAAAGAAAATTGTAGAACAATTTGAAAAATAAATTTATTGGTGGACTATTGACTGAAGAAGAAATCTCACAGGAAAATTATGCTAATTGGTTTGCTCTTTATCAACTTTGTCGATTAACAAAGAATAAGCGTAAAATTACTATAAGTACTATTAAATTTGGTGAAATACTAGGGTTAAGTCAACAATCAGGGAGTCGGAGAATTAACGCGTTAATTGAATTGAATTGGATCAAAAGAAAAACTGATGGTAAATCACAAACGATATCAATAACGAAAGAAGGAACTAATATTATGCTTACAGTTTATAAAAATTTGAAATCTCTCCTTGAGTCAATTTTGATCGTTGGCGAAGTAGTAGAGGGTATGCACGAAGGTGGATATTATGTTGCTATTCAAGGCTATTACGATCAATTTAAAGAAAAATTAGGCTTCGACCCTTATATAGGTACCTTAAATTTATTATTAACTGATGCTACAAACACAATTTTACGTGAAAAACTACAAAATATATCACCAGTTATAATTGAGGGGTTTAAAGATCAAAGTAGAGAATACGGGGCTGTTAAATGCTATGATGTGTACATCTCTCGAATGGATGATAAAAATAATCGCCGAAAAGCGGCTATATTAGATATTAAAAGAACTCATCACGAAAAAAACATAATAGAGATCTTAGCGAAGCCTTATTTAAGAGATTATTATAATCTGAAAGACGGAGACAAGCTCATAATCGAACTAATCAAGAACAGATAGAAAAACAATAGAATCTATTTAAATTGTAAAATAAGGTCACTTTTTAATTTCCTTTTTCGAAATTTGTTATAAGTTTCTTAATTTTAATATATCTAAAGTAAGCCGTCGCTATTACTAAGATCATAAAAAGAAATAAAAACTCGTTAACGAATCCATAAAAATTCGCGATTAACATAGTAATAAACAAATAAAATAACCGTTCTGATCTAGCCATTAGCCCAATATCAAAATCTCCTTTGTAAAATGTCTCCGCTCTCGCTCTCAAATAACTTATCATTATTGAACTTAAAAAAGAAATAAAAATTACAATTTTCATATCTAAAAATCCCCATAATATAGAATTCCAACAATAAAGCAAAAGAGCCAAAAAAATAACAAACTCGCTCGTTCTATCCATAACTGAGTCAAAGAAGCCTCCGAAAGTTGTTGCTCTATTCTTTATCCTAGCGATTGCCCCATCAACGCCGTCAAAAATACCCACTAAAAATACGAATATTGAGAAAAAAAATAAATTATAAAACAACACAAGAGAAAAAAAACTAAATATAGAAAAACAAAACATTATAATCGTCGCTAAATTAGGATTCACGCCAATTTTGCCTAATCCCTTCGCTAATAATTTAATAAAGGGTCGAAATATTCTACGAAGCCGAAATTTTGAAGCCATAACTCTTAGACCCACTTTATTTTTTCGCTAAAATTAATCGTTCTTCCAACATAATATAATTTTTTTAGATCGTCTAATTTTATATAAATCTCGTTTGCTTAATACGACTGCCCCTTTAGATATTTATATGTAATACTTAATTTTAATATTTATAATTTTTTTATACATTTATACAATAAAAAAAATTACGTGACAATAATTGAAATTACGACTTATACTGAAGACTACAACTAAAAAAGACAAAGAAGTGTCTATTAAATTCAATATAGCTCCAAGTAAACATTCTGGTTTCATAAATTTTATCAATATGGCTTTAAACCAAAATAAACCAGTTGCGATTACATTCGAAAAAATAAGCAAATCAGGAGAAAAACAAGAAAGTAAACTAGTTGGAACATTCAAATTTGAAGGGAAGGATGAACCTGGATTAAAACAACTCGAAGAAGAAATCGACGAAAAAGAAAAAAAAAGAAAAAAACAACACCAGAAAAGGGTTCAAAAATAATTCTTTTATTACGTTTTTATTACAGTATTTAATTTAACATCCTTTTGTTAAAATTTATTTATACTAAATTAATCTAAGTTTATTTTAAAAATGGAAGACATAAAAAGTCTAGAAATCGAAATTCCAGGAAGAATTTGCTTGATGGGGGACAAGGTTGACCTTTTGGGAAAACCGGTTATAGCTATGGCAATAAACTTAATGATGAGGTTCAATTACATTGCTAGGTCTGACGACACAATTGAATTTTATAGCCATGATACGAAAGAAAGAATTAAATTTAATCTGGGTGATTCACCTCCAGGGGATAATGATTTAGGTTATTGGAGTGTTTTGTATGAACGGTTGAAAGAAAAAATTACTCATGGGTTTCTTTTAGAAGTTAAATCTGATATTCCTATAGGCGTAGGGTTATCTACGTCGGCAGCAATATCCATAGGATTTTTACGAATAATGAGCGAAGCTTTTTCTTTTAACCTTTCTAACAATGAAATCGCTGAACTTGCATATTTGGGGGAAAATCACGATTTAGGCATTCAATGTGGAAGAATGGATCAATATAGTATAGCTCATGGTGGTATAACTTTTATTCATACTAATGAAAATCCTAGAGTTGAACAGCTAGATATTAGTTATCTACCAATCGTTGTAGGGGATTCAATTGAAGAAAGAAAGGCGGGATTAGTATTAAATAGAATTAAAAGACAAATCAGAGAAAAAGATTCCCTAACATTAAATGCCTTTAAGATAATTGAGGATTGTGTAACTCAAGGCAAACAAGCATTATTGAAAAGCGATTTTAAAAAGTTTGGAATTTACATGGATATTCAGCAAGAACAAGAAATTATCTTAGAGACAGCAACAGAAAAGATATTGAAATTATGTAAAGCAGCTAAAAATGCTGGTGCTTATGGAGCAAAACAAATGGGTGCTGGGGGAGGCGGTTGTATGCTCGCGATCGCTCCTGGAAGGCAAGAAGAAGTCGCTCGAGCTATTGAAAAAGCGGGTGGGAGAGTATGGATTTTTGATATATTTAATTATAAATCTTAAGAAAATAAAAGAAAATTTTTTAACTGGTTCAAAAACTCATATTCCTCATCTCATATTTTTTATATAAGGTTTCTTATAAGGAAGCTTGTAAGACTTATTTCAAGTAGAAATATTTAAAGTTCTATAAAATATAAAATAAAACATTTAAAGCAATTTATGATGGTTAATATTATGGAAAAAGAGAAGAAATTTTTTACTTTAGAACAACATAAAATAGCGAAAATGGGTCCTGAATTCATTGTAGTAATCCCTAGAAAAATTATTCAGTATAAAATAATTGATCCTAGTAAACTTTATAACATTCATTTTGAAGAGGTTGTTGAAGAAAAGAAAGAAAATGAAAGTTAAACTTCTTCTAGATATGAAAGATTATCAATTATAGTAAAGTCTATATTATTCTCCTTTAAGAGATTTATTATTTTGGGATCATAATCTAATCGTAAAAGTTTTCTCGTAGTTAATTTTACCGTTTTTGGTAAGTAAGATTCTTCTAAGGATACATAGCTAGATAAATAGGCCGTTATATCATTATATTTGATATTACAGATATAATTTTCAATATCAATTACTCTTTTATCTTTTCTTATACCCCGGAATTTAACTACAACTGTTTTTTTATCATCTTCAAGCTTAAAGTATTTTACTAAATAAGGTAAATCTTCGGGATGGACAATTTTATAAAACTCTCTTTTTTTCCAATTTGTAACTTCTTCTTTACTATAGCCAAATATTTCTATGAATTGTTGATTAAAATATTTTAATAGTCCTCTTTGGATAATTACAACTCCCATCTTTGAATTATTCGCAAAATGGAGAAATTGATCATCACTTAATAAAGTTGAAAACTCCTTATCTATTCCTATGTATGCCATTTGCTCTCCTTTTTTTTCATTTCATTTATGTCGCAATAATTATAATAAATCACTTAGATTTAATTTTTTTCAAAAAAGAATTAGTGACGCACTATTCTAAGATTTATATGATTGTTTAAAGAAAAAGACTAAAAAATGAAGATTTAAATTAGATTAATAAAACTATTTTATTATCCTTATAAGGAATTTTATAAGGATCAATATAAATATTAAAATCAAATATCTACATAAAATTTAAAGATACAAAAAGTGATAATATGAAACTAAAATATATTAAAAAAAAACTAATATTTATTTCTTTTTCCTTGATGTTATTGATATTTATTAATCCTTCACTTTTTTTAATTAACTCTAGGAATGAAATCAAGAATCCTCCTTCACAACTAATTAAAACGCAAGGTACATTAAGCATTGTAAGTTCGTTCTCTTCTCCGGCTTATCCAACAGAATTAGCTTGGGATGGAGAGTACTTGTGGGTTGCCGAAAATGATGAAGGTAAAATTTACCAGATTAATTCATCTACCGGTGCTGAGATTTACTCATTCAATTCTCCTGGAGATGAGCCATCAGGATTAACATGGGATGGACTATATCTCTGGTGTGCTGATTGGAATGAAGATAAAATTTACCAGATTAATGCATCTACCGGTGCTGTGATTTACTCATTCGATTCTCCTGGATCTCAGCCAACAGGATTAGCGTGGGATGGACAATATTTATGGAACGCTGATAACGCTCCAGGGACAATTTTTAAGATAAACTCGTCTACTGGTGTTGTAGTCGCCTCCTTCGACTCTCCGAGTGTTGATCCAAAGGGATTAGCGTGGGATGGGCAATACTTGTGGGTTTCCATTACTCCTGAAGCGAAAATTTACAAGATAGATCCATCTAATGGCGTTGTGGTTAATTTTGCTTACGATCCAGGAGATTATGCATCAGGGTTGGCGTGGGACGGACAATATTTATGGGAATCGGATCATTACGCTCATAATGTTAATAAATTAAACATTGTAGACATGACCAATCCGGTTATAACCGTTAGCCCTAATCATCTCACTGTAGAATATGGATATACCGGGCAGAGCCTTTCTTGGACGGCAACCGATCTGAATCCATATAATTATACGATCGAACTGCAAGGGACGGGAATAGTTGCAGGTCCGACCGTATGGACGAGCGGAAACGCAATTAACTACAACATCACCGATGGCTTTAGCGTAGGATCGTACATTTATACGGTTAACTTCACAGACGATTATGACAATTTCATCACCGATAGCGTCAATTTTGCAGTTGAAGACACGACCAATCCTGTTATAACCGTTAGCCCTAGTAATTTCACTGTAGAACAAGGGTATACCGGGCAGAGCATTTCTTGGACGGCAACCGATCTTAATCCATATAATTATACGATAGAACTGCAAGGGACGGGAATAGTAGCAGGTCCGACCGTATGGACGAGCGGAAACGCAATTAACTACAACATCACCGATGGCCTTGCTCCTGGTGTTTATACATTTAACATAACTTTTACAGACGAGAGTGGAAATTCAATCTCGAAAACAGTTACGGTAACTATTACTGAAGGAGCAATTCCATTTGGTAATTTTTTCTTGATATTTCTTGGATTTAGCGTAATTTGCTTAATTTTTACCAAAAAACGCCAGATTGTTCGAGAATCCAGATAATAAATTAAAAATCCAACAAATTAACGTTAACACCTTTGAGGTGTTAAAGAATTTTTTTTCTTTTACTTATTTTGATTAATTCCTAAATTTTGTGTATATAAATAGGGAATCTTTTGTTAATTAATAAAATAACGCACTTTACCTCCAAGTTGTAAATTATCCTTGAATCAGCAACAGAAATAATATTGAAATCATGTAAAGCAGCTAAAAATGTTGGGGCTTTTGGAGCAAAACAAATGGGTGCTGGGGGGTGGTTGTATGCTCGCGATTGCTCCTGGAAGGCAAAAGGAAGTCGCTCGAGCCATTGAAAAAGTGGCCGGCCGAACGTGGATTTTTGAAATTTTTAATTACAAGTATTAAGATAAGCTAATAAAACCAAGTTTGATAAGATTTTTAGAAATATTATATACTTGTGAATATTCTAAACTCAAACTTTTCGCAATTTGTTCAATTGATTTCTTTCCATTAATTTGATAAAAAACTTTACATGAAGTTTCGCCAGTTAAATAATATTTTGGATTAATTTTTTTAGTAATAGTAAAGCGGGGAATTTGATTGCAATAATGTGGTAAGTCCGGCGAAGGTTCTATTTTACCTTTTAACGCTAACAAATTGGATTCTTCATTAAGTTTTTCTTCTACGCATTTGAATAATTCAACGATTCTTTCCTTGAACCCAGATTCACTATTTTCTAATTCTTCTTTTTCAAAGCGTTCTAATACGCATTCAAATGACTTAAATGCATTTATTCTACCTCTCCAATTTAATATTTCATTGATGTTGAATTTTTGTAAAAATGTACGAGACACTTTTCTTAAGATTCTTAGTACATTTATGGCTTTAGATTTTTCGTCATAAGTAGCAATATATAGTAAATTTGGGATGCTTGAATCTTTTAAAAAAGATAATTTTAAATCGTTATTAGATAATTTTAATTCACTTATCGTTCCTAAATCCTCAAACGAGTCAGAAAAAGAGTTTAACGCTGAAAAGAATCCCGATACCAATAATAACGAATCACCTTGCGAAAAAATGTTTTTACTACTGGAAAAATTCTTGAATAATAATGGTAACCCGTCTTTGATTATTAAAAAATCGTGTATCATAAATTAAACTCGTTATTTTTTATCTAGGTCGCTATAATAACTTAAATTAAAATCATCGCGAAGACATCAATAAAATTTAATATTCAAAAAAGAAAAAAAAAAGTAATATCTGAATAATATAATATCATACTTTGAATTCTTTTAATTATTAAGAATCTTACAATTAAATGATTAGAAATTAATTACTAATCTCTTTACACTAATTAACAAGAGAAAATGATAAGGATAAAGGCTCCGGGAAGAATTTGCATATTTGGTGAACATCAGGACTATTTGGATTATCCTATAATCTCTATGGCAATATCAAAGTATATTTATTTAGAAGCAGAAAGAATTTCTGAGCCAAAATTTTTAATAAATATGCCTAATTTAAATTCCTTCGTAGAGATATCTCTAAATAATAAAGAGCTCGATTACGAATCAAATCGAGATTATTTAATTAGTGGTTACAATCAATATCTCAGGAAAAGAAGTAGGTTTGAAAAAGGATATAGGATTAAAATTACGGGGGATATCCCAATTAACGCAGGTGTTGCCAGTTCTTCAGCTTTAGTGATTGCTTGGTTATATTTTTTAAATATAATAAGTGATACAAAATTAGATCTCTTTCAGTTAGCAGTAGAGGGATATAATACGGAAGTAAAGGAATTTAAAGAAGGAGGGGGTATGATGGATCACTTTAGCTCGGTTTTTGGAAACTTAATCTTTTTAAAACCCGTACTCCCAAAACCTAATTTATTTGTTTATGACCTCAACTTAAAGGGGTTTGTTTTAGGAAATTCAATGGAAAAAAAAGAGACGGTAGATGACTTGGTTAGAACAAAAAATCTAACAATAGAAGCTTTTGAGAAAATTTCTAATATAATGCCCGGATTCAATCAATTTTATACAAAATTAGAAGATATAGAGCCGTTTTTACCTAGTTTAAAAAAAGAGCATCAGAAAAAGATTGTAGGAAATATTATTAATAGAGATATTACTTATAAAGCAAAAGAATTAATCGATGAACAAATATCTTTATTAAAACAAGGAGAGCACTCAAATAATATGGTTAATTTTTATCCAAAACTGGGATATCTATTAAATTTGCATCAAGAACAATTAAGAGATAATATTCAGATTTCAACTAAAAAAATTAATAAAATTATCGCAAATTGTTTAAGCTCTGGGGCTTTAGGAGGAAAGATTAATGGTTCAGGGTTCGGTGGGACGATGTTTGCTTTAATGCCAAATAATGTACAACGACTTAAGAATGTTATAGAAGATGCTGGCGGGGAAGCTTTTATTATAGAAACAAGTAAAGGAGTAGAGATGTACTGAAAGCAGTTGTGTTATGTGCCGGTTATGGAAAACGATTGTATCCCTATACTGAAAAATATCAAAAAACAATGATACCTCTTCATGGAAAGCCCATGTTAGAGTATATTTTAAATGGGTTGATTTATGCTGGATTTCAAGACATTATAATAGTAGTAGGATATCGAAAAGAACAAATTATAGATTATTTTCAAAATGGCAAAAAATGGGGGGTAAATATCGAATATATCGAGCAAAAAGAGTTAAATGGCACAGGAGGCGCGTTACTACTTTGTAAAGATTCAATTCCTAATAATAATTTTTTCCTAACATGGGGGGATATTCTAGTACCTTATGAAATTTATAAAAAAGTGTATGATACTCATCGAAAAGAAAAGTACGATTTTATCTTAGTAGCAAATTACACTGAAGACCCTCATTTAGGGGCTGCTGTTTTTTGTGACGATATTATCTGCAAAAATATAGTTGAAAAGCCGCCAAAGGGAACGTCCGGATCGAATCTAAATAATTGTGGCGTGTTTATTTTTTCTAAGGAAATTTTCGAAGTATTAAAAAACCTCCAACCTTCTGAAAGAGGCGAGATAGAAGTACCAAAAGCTCTCTTAAAAGGTATGAACGAGCGAAACTGGATAGTCAGAGTAGTAAAGATGGAGAAAAATCAATTTAGAGGAGATTTTGGCGATAAAGAAAAATATGAACAATTAAAAGACGATTCATCGTGGCTTAAGTTTTTAAAAATTTAAATAGTAGAAAAGTGAAAATAAATCATAGCATAACAAATGAGATATTTTCTATTACTATTTTAAAAAATGTGGTTTAAATGCGAATAAGAACGAGAAAAAATCTTTTTAAAAAAAATATCGCGATAACCTGTTTATTTTTAATTCCAGTAATTAGTTTTTCTAGCTTTTTAGGTTTCGGTCTTGGCATCCTTGACAATCTCGCTTCACTTACTTTAAATCTTGACCCTCCAAATATAGATTACTTCACACCTTTAAATCAAATTGAAGGAAATCAAACTTATTTGGACCAAATGTCAGATATATACGATTATCAGTTAGAGAAATGGCATATCCCTACTAACATTAGTATTGATGTTACATTTACTAACGATACTTATAGCGAAGTTGAAGATTGGCACGACACTGATAACGGAAATCTCCATCTAGGATATACTCTTGCCTCACAATGTTTGCGTTATAAATATGCGTTAGATAATAGCGATTTAGATGAATTGAATGATGCTACTCGTATGATAAAGAAGTGTGTTTCTGGATTTACTAACATGCTTGCTGCTCCCAACGGGGGTATTGGACCTGATTATCCTGGGATGCCCGCAAGGTTTGTCTCCGCTCCAGAGAATCGAAAATATCACCAATGGCTATTCGATGAACACCCGCGACATTTTAATGGAACGGGTCCTTATAAAAATTGGAGAGTTAGATTACATACTTCCCGCGACGAGCTAGCAGGATATTATCTTGGCTTTGCCAGCGTTTTAAAATTTGTTGATCCTGAAGCGAATGATGATAGTAGATGGTGCGTAGAAAGAATAGGCTTATTAGCGGCGCAAATGATAGAAGGATTTCGCAAAACTAACTGGTTATTATTAGGTGGAGAGGGAGAACCTGTGGGTTCAGACCTAAACCCAATATTTGGAGAAAATATGTGGCAATTAACCTTATTGCGCATAGGTGCTACAGCTTTTCCCGAAAAATACGATTCTCTTTATCATTATGCGGCAGCAAAGATTATGTCAATGCATAACGGACATATGGGATCAGTTAGCAATACCGCAATGGATACTTACGCTTTAGCTTTCAGTATGGATGTAGAATTCGCTTTAATAATGCTTGAAGACGATCCCTTACTTCAATATCATTACATAAAAAGATTTGAAGAAGGCTTTTATAGTTTCTTAAGATACCATCGGAATGCCTTTTTCAATATTATTCATCTTGTTTTTATGACTCTAGTACAGGATTCTTCTGTATTTGAAGATCCACAATATAATGATGAGACAATAAAATGGGATATTTTAGATCAATTATGGAGATTCAACACATCCGGATGGGGAAATGGCATAAGAAATTACAATTTAACTATGAGACCTAACTCAACAAGAGCAACAAGCCTTAACCCTGATATTGCTGCTATGGAAATTAGTCCTTTAAATGCTAAATGGCTGGATTTCTTTGAGGATAATGTGTATGGCACTCTTTTTTCTTGGATGGGGGAGTTAGTTGACATTGATAAAGTTCAATACTTATACCCGTTAACAATCTCAGAAATGGGCGTTCATCACTTTCTCTGGGAACATGGCAAATTTTTTGGGATAGGAGGAAATACTGATCCTCGTGATAATGGATTAAAACAGGTGATACCAAACTCGTATCTGGTCATTTACTGGATGGGAAAAGCTTTTGATATATTTTAATCTGAAAAGTATTATTAATCTTCAAATAGATCTTCAAATTTATAGCCTAATGTATGAGACAATTTCTCAATCTCATTTTTCTTGTAATTTAGAGTCAATTGAGATTCATTAAGGTTTTTAAACTCGATCAACTTAATTTTTTTCATACCTATAATTTCAGAAATGCTTTCTAATTCATCCAGAGTTTTATTACCTAGCAAATCTTTTATGATAGGTTCTTGATAAAAAATCATATCTAACTGTTTATTAAAAATCTCTGAAAGTTTAAATGAAATCGTTAGAGAAGGATTGTAATCTCCTTTCTCAAGATAATAGATTGTCTGGCGAGAAACTCCTATTTTATCGGCTAACTGCTGTTGAGTTAGACCTAACTTTTCTCTAAAATCTTTAACTTTAGATTTTATTTTTTTCTTAAATTTCAGATGCCTCTCACCTAGATAATTTAAATTATATTTTGAAATAAATGTGAAAAAAAAAAATTATGTTAATTTAAAAAGATCTTCGATTTTACAATTTAATACTTCAGCGATCTTGTAAGCTACGGCGAGACTTGGATTGTATTTCCCTTCTTCTAGATATATGATCGTACTAATAGGAACACCAACTTTTTCAGCTAAGTTAGCAGCTGTCATCTTAGCACCTTCACGTCTCTCTTTGATTGAAGTTCTTAGCTTTTCTCCTTCGCGCATTTTTGAAAGAATATAGCTAATAAATTTGTCGAATGCCAATTCCTCTGGCTTAAAGATCTTGTATTCTAAACCACTTGGTATCGCAGAATATCTCAATAAACGTTCTTT
>DAOUUT010000094.1 GCA_030668025.1 Promethearchaeota archaeon | reverse complement strand
CCCTCCAACACATATATTATATTATTTTGAGCACACATTCCAATTTGACCAGAAGCAATAGCTTTTTTAGCATCCTTAACTTGATATCCATTAGCTTCTCCTCTTAATTGTTTAACCGCTTCTATTATCCTTATTAAACCTGTTGCACATGGAGGGTTACCTCCAAGACCTCCTCCCGAAGGATTAATCGGAAGATCTCCACTAATCTCATAGTTTAAATTGGCTCCTTGACCTTTTTCTGCTAATCCAAGAGCTTCACTAAAAATGAGTTCTTCGTGAGCAAATGCTTCAGATAATTCAGCTACATCTATCTCATCCTTAGGGTTTTTTATCCCAGCGGCTTTAAACGCCATTTTTCCTGCGAGTTCCATAGATTTAGAAGTAGATAAATCTCTATCACCTAGATAATATGCATCTTGATTATATCCTACTCCAGTAATCCAGACGGGTTTGTCTGTAATTTTTAAAGCCTGTTTTTCTGGAGCTAGCAATATAGCAGCAACTCCATCACAAAGAGGAGAAACCATTAGTTCCGTGACTGGATCGGCGTAACCTCCAGATTCTAAAACTTCTTTAGTGGTTAGATTTGGATATTGAGCTTCTTTTAGAGACAAGGGATTTTTTGCAGCGTTCTTTCTATTATTTACTGCAACTTTAGCAATATCTTCTGCGGATACTCCATATTTTTCCATATATGCCCTCATTTGGAAACCTCCAGCTGTGATATCGTTCACGAAAGCGTTAGGTCGTTCCCATGTAGGGTCTGTTTCGAATAATCGAGCAGAATGGTAAGGACAGCAAGATGACATGCTACCGCCCCAAATTACCGCTAATTTATGGTTTCCGGATAAGATCCTCATCAACCCATATAATGCAGCGTGAGCCCCATCCATTTCTACTTTCGATTCGTCAGTTAAATATGCACCACCCACTTCTACGGGAAATGCGTTAGATATGGTTCTTCCGTCGTAATAATCATTAGTACATGAAATAACAGTAGTAACATCCTTTTTTTTTAAACCAGCGTTATCTAAAGCGCCCCTAACGGCTTCAAAAATCATTTCGTAACGACCGTAATTAGCGTTTGAATATAATTGTACTTGATAATAACCTACAATTCCTACTTTTTCCACTTATCATCTCACCTCTCAAATTTTAACGAAACCCTTAATATCTGAAGGGTCTCCTTTCGGTTTTTCGCTCCATTCTATTTTAACCTTCATCCCAGTTTTAACTTCCTCTGGTTTTATATTTAACAATCGATAAATTATAGCTGTATTGCTCCCATCAATTTGTACCATACCAATAACTTGAGGTTTAGCCTTTCTTGAAGTTCTATCGTTAACTCTATATGGCGTGATGGTATAATTTTTTAAGATACCTGTATCAGGCAAATCAACCCAATTCGCTTCTAGTGGAATTACTACGTTACATTTTCCACATACCTTTCTGGGAGGAACAAAAACATCACCGCATTTTTGGCATTTATTGCCAACTAATTTCTTTTTTTCAAAATTATCGTAAAATTTGTCCATGTATTGACCGACCCAGAAGTTAAAGTCGGCCCGAACTAGACCTTTATTTGCTACAATTACTTTATTTTCACTCATTTTGATTTCGGGTTTTTTTTAATTATTATAACAAATAATATGATCAAATGTATTAAAAACTTTTATTACTAACAGACAAAAAAATCTGAATTTTTAAAAAAATAATGTTCCAAATAATATAATATCTGAATGATATAATGTTTAAAGTGAGCTTATTCATATTATACTTCCAGCATAGAAATTATTTAAAAAAAAATTGGTTGTGGTTAAAAAATTGGGTAGATTATGGAAAAAATTGGAAAATGAACTTTCAGGTTCCCCAGAAGAAACCATGGGGTTTTCCCGAGAGTTTTCTTCGTTCAAACAGAGTAAGGATGTTTTTCACATTAAAAAGTTTGATTTTTCTTCACTTGAGCAAGTCGAAGCAATTAAAAAGGAACTTCTAGGCAAAAGAATTCTAATATTAAACGCTAAAGATATTCTTCAAAATATTGACGTCACTCAATTAAAAAGAGGGATTGAAGATTTGAAATCGTTTTTAAGAGAAAATGGGGGGTCTATGGCCCGTCTTGGAGACCAATACTTAATTCTGACTCCAAACTCTTATGTAAAAATTTCTAATTAATCCCAAGAGATTCTTTTCTTCTTTAGATTTAAGGTATTTGCTTTTCATGAATTTTATTTTTAAACTTTAAGGGCAGTATTCATTAGATGGATGACAATATCTTTCAAAATAGGTGTGAGATCATTTTTCAAAGCTTGTCCATCTAATTCTAAATCGGAATTTTTTTCATTATATTCCAATAAAGCTTTGGAAATTGCTGATTTTAGATGATCTTTTTGTATTTGGCTTTTTATTTTATCAGTTAGTCCACAAATTATATCTTCTGCAAAACATTTAGTCATGATATCTTTAAATTCTGCGAATTTATAAAATGAGCCGAATCGAAGATAAGACGATAAGAACTGACTAACTGCTTTTTCAATTTCACTAGGGAAAATCTGTTTTTTACTAATACAATAAGTTTTAATCATTCTTTCTAGAAGAGAGCCTTTAAATTCACAAATTATTTCTTTTTTAGATTTACTTTTTTCTTTTAATTGTTTATTTTTCATTGACTCTTCTTCTTTTCTTGAAAATAAGACATCTTCATAATCTTTTACAACTATATTGGATAGAGCAGAACGCAGAATTATAATACTTACATCAATTTTATTACTTCCTTGGAAATGTGTAGGAACATTATGCATGTGTCTAAGCAAAATATCGTCTATATTTATGTTAGTAGAATCGTAAGGACTAAAAAATATTTCATATAATGCGCTAAAGTTATATTCTTGAATATTTTTTTTCATTAATGTTCTCAAATATTTATTAATATCGAGGAAAAATCGAAAAATGCAATCGTCAATAGCAAGCGTTAGGTTGTTTTGTGGATATTGCGCTCTGATAAGATATTTCTTGTATTCTAATCGGATTTTTTGAGCTCTTATCCATTCTATAGCGAAATCTAACAAACTTTTCCCGATTATAATTTTATCTTTAAAATATAGAAGAATTTCATAAATCTCTTCATAAGACGACCCAATAGATTGATTGAAAAGAAATTTTGCGATCATGCTTAATTGGTCTTGATCTTTAAACTGCCTCTTAATCCGGTTGTAATAAGAAATCAGTCTTTCTTTGTCAATTTTGTACTTATTTTCAAACTCCATACATTCCATTTTTTTTTATTCTTATTATTATTATTAATTATCAAGATTTGCTTCCAACTCGTTAAGACTCTCATTAGAAAGAGTATCCCATCTTTTAAATCCAAAATCAGGATTTATTTTTAACAATATATCCTGAACATCCTTATTAGTATCTAAAATTAATCGTAAATTTTTTCTATAGAAAGCAGTTTTATTCAAATTGTTAAAAATTTCATTACCTTCAATTAGAATAGCACCATAGCTCTTTTTTACATTTTTTTCAACAACATATTCTTCTAAATAAATCACTTTTTTCTCATGAGAATGTAATTTAATTAATCTAATATTAGGATATATTGAGGTGACATTGAATAACTTTAAAGTCTCATCTATTAACTTTTCATAGTAATCCGGTAAAATCGCCAAAATATAATAAGATGGGATAAATTCTAAACATTTTTTTCTTAACAAGTTATCCTTATCAAAAGTAAATAGATTTGTAGCTTTATAGTATTTAGATACTGTCCTTTCAATTAATCCTACACAATAATAATTACGTTGTTCTTCCCAATAGACTTTTCTTGACGAACCAAGAGAATAATCGATTAGATTTAAACCTCGGGTTAATTCCTTCTGTATAAATTTAGAATACTTAAATTTGCTTCCTAAAAAATTCTCCTCTACAATCTTTCCTTGAGTCATAGCAGGGAGGATATATTCACATAATTCGTCAGCAATCTCCTTAATATCTTCTGTGTAAGGAGATGCTATTAATGCTGAGAGATTGGTTGTCCCGTCTTCACTCTCATTAGATGCATTTATGTTAAAAAAGGATTGAAACATTTTCTCGCTATAAGAAACTTGATTTTGCAAAAGTAAGGCCGATTCAACTAGATCTATGTTCCAGGGATTTCCTTTATTACACATTTCAGTTAAAAATACAGGACCTAAATATTTAAAAGAGAGCATTTTCAAATTATTCTCTCTTTCTTCAGTTAGCTCCTCAGAAATTTTGATTTTATCATAAACCATTTCATTTTGATCTGCGAAAAACAATCCTAAAATTGCATTAATATTATTCATTTATAAGGGCAAATAGTTCTTGGTTAATTTTCATTCTAATAATAATTACTAATTCATGACTTTATATCTTCATTTTAAATTACTTGATTGTACTATAATCAGTAACAAAAATTATTTCGGCATCGTGTATCTCTTATAAAAAAATCCAATTAGATTAATTAGATCCTAAGGAATTGTAGCTTTCAAAAGCTTTTTTAATATCATCTATTAAGGAATCTATCATAAAGGGCTTATCAAAAAAGCCAAACACTCCAATAGAAAACGCTTCTTCTTTAATAGTGATATCTGCGCTTATAAATATGATTTTTATGTTCTTATCAATTAGTAAAATTTCTTTAGAAGCCTCAATTCCGGATTTAATAGGCATCCGATGATCCATCAATATTACCTTTGGTTTATCCGAGAAGGATTTAAACATAGAAACGGCTTCTTCTCCATTTTCTGCGATACCAGCTACTTCAAAACCACCAATTTTTAAAAGTTCCTCATAAAAATATTGAAGTGCTGGTTCGTCATCAACGATGAATACGCTTTCCGTTTTAATTCAACTCCGGAATTAACAAAATAAAATTGGATCCTTTCGAATGGTCTCCTTTGATTCTATCTTCGACCCAGATTTCTCCGTTATAATTTTTAACAATTTTTTTTACCAAGGATAAACCTAAACCCATCCCTTGAACGCTTTTTTCGTCTGTATAACCTCTTTGAAAAATCTTTTCTTTCCGAGTATTAGCTATTCCTTTACCGTTATCCTGAAATTCCACTTTAAGGTAATTTACGCTATTTTTTTGCTCTCTGGAAATCCTAACGGTAATTTCCACGGATGAATTTCTATTATGTCTTACTGAGTTAATCAAAATGTTTTCAAACACATCCACTAAAAAATCATCAGCTTGAACATGAAGATTTTTACCGATAGAATGGACTTGAATGTTTAAGTTTTTAGTTTGGTAAGTGTTTTTTAAAGTTGAGATTAGGTTTTTTAAAATATTACAAATTTCAATCTTTTTTTGCGACAGTTCGATTTCTTCAAGTTGAGAAAGTTTGCGAACATTAGAAATTAAATTTGACCCTCTTATGATTTGATTTTTCATAATTCTTAAATTAGTCTTTAAATCTTCACGTTTATTTAGGTCATCACAAATTATTTCATTAAGCTGTAATCCCGATAATATAGCTTGTAAAATATTATTCATATCATGAGCGAATAAATCTTTATAAAAATTTGCTCTGTCATAAGCCATACGATACAAACTTTCAGATTCCCTCAACTTTTGTTCTGCTTTGTTGCGCTCGGTGATGTCTTCTCCTGAACTTAGAGAAGCAACAATTTCACCTTTTTTATTTTTTATACTAGTATTATGCCATGCGATAATTCTTTCATCGCCATTTTTAGTTAAAATAGAGTTTTCAAAAAATTCTACAGGTTCTATTTCTCCGTTTATTATTTTTTGAAAAACATTTCTGACATCATTTCTAGATCTTTCAGGAATGAAAGTATCGAAATAATTTTTACCGATAATTTCTTCTTGTTTAAATCCAAGGATCTCACATCCTTTCTTGTTGATAAGAGTTATTTCTTCTTTAGCGTCAATAGCTACAAATAAAACTCCCGCAAGATCTATATATTTTTTTGCTTTATCTCGCTCTTCTCGTATCATAATTTCTGCTTCTTTGCGCTCGGTGATATCTCTAAAAATTAATACGACTCCGACAACGTTACCTTTATCGTCTTTTATTGGAGCTCCACTATCATCAATTGGTATTTCCTTTCCATCTTTGGCTAATAATATTGTATGATTCGCCAACCCGACAATAACGCCTTCCCGAAGCACTCTCGAAACGGGACTCTCGACTTTTTTATGGGTTTCCTCGTTAATAATATTAAAGATGTCCTCCAGGGGTTTTCCAGTGGCTTCTTCTTGCTTCCAGCCCGTTAAAGCTTCGGCTACTGGATTCATAAAGCGGATATTACCAGATTTGTCGGTAGCAATTACCGCGTCGCCTATGCTATTAAGCGTTGTTGAGAGCCATTCTTCAGATTCTTGTATTTTGTTAGCGTATTCACGGATAGTTAAAATGTAGCGTTTAAACCATTCATTTCCTTCTGCTAAAAATTCTTCTAAATTTTTCATCTATGAAATGAAACCTCTTTTTAATAAGAACTTTGATAAATTATTAGATTTTTGCACACATTTGTTAAAAATTGAGAAGCGAAGATCAATTTTTTTACTTTCTATCTACCATTATGTACTAATTCGTTAAAAAAGTTTGGTTAAACCAAAAATTTTCTTAAGTTACTTTAAATAAAATTTTGATTGTTTATTAAAAAAAGTGTTAGTCGTTCTCTTTTAGGTACATTTAATTTTTTTTTTGAAGTAGATGAGTGAAACATATTTCACTCAAAAACCTTTACATCCTTTTTTGAACGAGGGGGAACGCGATAATATTTGTTATCTGCATAGCCAATTATTAATGCAGTTACTAGACTACCTCGTATCTTGGCCAATCTTTTTAACTTGGGGTTTTTATGGAATGCGAAGTGGGTCCAACCATTCCAACAAGTGCCTAAACCGAGCGATTGGGCAGCTAATCTCCCGTATGTAATTATATTTCCAATATTGAAACCTCCCATTATCATGTTGAAAGGAGAGGATATAATTATAATGTGAGGGGCGTCAAAATAAGCAGGGCTTCGCATCTGTTTTGCGTGAAATTCTAGTTGCCTACTGAATTGCTCCTTTAACGAGGGATCCTTGCTAAATTCTTCTACAATCGCATCAGACATCTTTTTAATCAAATCTGAATCGGATATTAAAACGAAGTTTTCAGGCCTCATGTTAGCTGCTGTGGGAGCGTATTCCATTGCCTTAATAACTTTATTCAAAATTTCTATAGGCACCTTATCCTTCTTATATCTACGAATAGAACGATTTGCTGCGAGAAACTTGAACATATTTTCATAAGGTATAAGGGAAGAAAGCTCGCCAATTTCGTCGAAAGTGAAACTTTCTCCCATGTTTTCGTAAATTATAGCATCTTCAGGGCATTGTGCAATGCATTGTCCACATAATATGCATTTTTTCTCATGATCAAATATGATTTTATTATCTGCTTTATTGCTTTTGGAATATACTTCTAGGGAAGTACAAGCACTTATACAAATCCCACAACTAGTACATTTATCGTAATCAATCCCAATTATTGGCATTTCAACACACTCGAAAATTTATTAAATTTTATTAAAAATACGATTTTAAAGAATAATTCTTAATGAATTAATTAACCTTTAAATTTTATTGTATAATATTTTATATTATGGGATGTAGATGGTATTCCTATATGCAATTTGGGGGGGGGAACTCGCGTTTTGGAAACTCGCGTTTTTGGTAAAACTAGAGCTAAGATTACAATAATTGCGATGGGAGGATGCGGGCTCGGGTATGTCGATCAAATTGAAGCCGACAAGGCTGTAAAGCTCGCAATGGATCATGGAATTAACATGATAGATGTCGCTCCAACCTATGGTAAGGCAGAAGTACGACTTAACCCTTGGATACAAAAATATCGAGATAAATTTTTTCTAGCGGAAAAAACATTGAAAAGAACAAAGAAAGGGGCTTGGAGACAGCTTAACCGATCGTTAGAACATCTTAACACAACACACTTTGATTTGTACCAGTTTCACGCGGTCTCGTCAATGGAGGAATTGCATCAAATCCTTGGAAAAGATGGAGCCATGGAAGCCTTCAAAGAAGCTAAGGAAACGGGTTTAATAAAGCATATCGGTATTACAGCACACGATGATGTAAGAATACTGCAGAAAGCACTCAAGTTATCCGATGATTTTGACACTGTTCTTCTACCCGTTTATGTTGCCTCACTTGTAAACCCTAATCCCGTCAACAATTTTAAAAAGATTCTTCAAATCACTCGAGATAAAAACATTGGAGTTACAGCTATTAAAGCCATTTCTAAAAACAGATGGAAGGGGGTTCCTACCTATAAAACATGGTACGAACCTCTTGATAAACAAGAATTGGTTAACCAAGCCGTGTGGTTTACATTGTCACAAGATGGAGTTACAACTTATTCCTTGCCCTGTGATGTGAGGCTATGGCCATTAGTTTTGAATGCCGTTAAGCGGTATAAGAAACTTGATGCTGAAGAACTAGAAAAGATCGTTAATATGGCAAGAGAAAATGAATTTCAACCGCTATTTCCAGAGTAATTAATTTGTTAAATAAAAATCATTATGATGCCATCAATTTTCCATTTCTTTGAAGATAATTCTCGTAAAATGCTTTAGATGTATATACAGAAATAAAATCTTTTGCATTTTCAAACTCTCCATCATTTGTTATTAAACAAGAAGCACCTTCTAGTAATATACTTGCAGTTATAATGGAATCTGGTAGTTTTAGATTGCTCTTATTTTTAATCTCTCCAGCTTTATCCGCCACTTTTAAATTCATTTCAATCATATCATAGTTTTTATTTGAATATATTCCTGCTATGAATTCATCCTTGTCAATTAATTCATTTTTTCTATAATATCCAACACATAATTCAGCAATAGATATAATAGATATAACCGCTTTCAACTTCCCTTCATCAATTGCATTTAATATAGCTTCAGAATATTGATAAAAAGGTTCTTCTTTATTCTTAACATTAAGGAAGATATTTGTATCTAATCCAATTTTCATTCCCACTCATCACGCAACTTTCTTTGAAATTCAACGCTACTAATTTTCCATGGCTTTTGTTTTTTTAATATTTTTGATACTTTATTTGTTCCTGTTTTTTTGATAATAATCTCGTTACCCTTCAAATCAAAGACTAACCTATCTCCTTGAACAATACCCAACTTATCTCTAATTTCCTTAGGGATAGTAACTTGACCCTTCTCACTAATAATGGATGTTCCAACAATCATGGTTGATAACCTATTGATTCCTACTATTTAGTAAAGATTTCTTTACTTATATGTTTTACTTTATTCTTAATTCAATTGAAAATTCATAAAGTTATTTCATATTTCCTCAGACAAAATCTCATATTTATTGATTATATTGAAAGTTATTAACATAAATAATTATATATTCTCTACATCAAATTTATTGATTTTTTAATCAATTAATCCACTAAAAAAAGTAATTAATGACTGATTAATGGTTAATTCATTTATCATAAATCTAATAATATTATTTACATCCGTATATCTAATTTCTCTCATTCCTATTAAGAAAATGTTAGATTTAGAGAAGGAAGAAATTTAAGTTTACGGTAAATTATTTTTTGTATTTGTTTATTTTTTTTTTCTTTGACGCAGAATTTCGATAAAACTCTCGATTTGATTAATCACTTGAGTCTCATTTAGCTTTCTTGGGTCGTTCATGTCGCTGGTTATTATTAAGCTAGGGATATCTAATTCTTCCATTAAGCTACGCTTCAAATCGTATTGTCCACACGAGTTTGGTCTACAAGACATGTTATTGTGTAAAAGAACGCCATCAATTTTCCATTCTTTTATTGTTTCTTTGAATTTTTTAACCCGAGTCTCGAGATCGTATATATACCAAAAACTTAAAACTAATTCAGCCATGGATTCTACTGGATGATTTAACACATCATCTTTTTTAATATTTGGATTTGTATATTTACTAAACGCGTAAACGTAAGGTTCGTAAACTATCATAGCGTTCCAGCGCTCCAGATTTGAGAAGAATTTTAGATTGTACCAAAAAGGGATACCCTCCCACATAAGTCTAAATTCTTCGTTTTCAAGCGCGCCTACACCCGCATCTGCCCTTACTTTTGCTTCTTTATACATTCTCTTGTATAATTTAATCGGAGATTTAAGTCCAGGCATTGTGAATAATGGAAAAAGTCCACCAAAAGTATCCCTCGTTGAGATTGGACTGGGAACATTTTTTCTTAGCTCAAACACATCTTGCCATATTTTTCCTAATTCATAGGAATTTGAGGCTACCTCTCTCGCTTTTTCTTCGTTATATTCGTGACCTGTTACTTCCGTAATAAAATCTAATAGCTCCCAAAGCTGTTCTTTGATATATTTTTTAAAATAGTCGCGTTGACGATTGCTCGTGTTGCTCACTACGTGAGGTATATCTAGCGTGAAGTGAGGTACATTTAGTCTTTCTGCTTGTATTTGAAACCATCTAACATGAGTATCACATATTACATCGCTTGACATCATAAAAGTAGGTTTTCTAGTTCCACCAACACTCATTTCAGCTTTACTTGACACGGCACCAACACTTGTTTTGAAATAAGAGCATAAGTCGTAGGAATATCCTTGATCTTCGGCGATTTCAATAAAATTTTTCGATTGTTTAAGCGCTGCCGATATTGTTGCTGAATTTTCAGGCATCATTGCCTGAACATCCATAGCGTATAAAAGCTCAACAGGAGTTCCTGCAGTTGCCCAAGCAGTTGGTTTTCCGTCTCTATACGCTTGTTCTATCGCTAGAAAATGCCTTCCCATTTCATTTTTTAGCTTGTTGGTTGCGTTTAACATTATCCCACTTTTCTTTTCTTTCGACATTTTTTCAATCCCTCCTTTAAATAATCTCTCCAAAAGCTTCGAATCTTGTTGCTAACTGCTTATAAGACTCTCTATTATATTCTGTTTCAATAAAAAGATATGGTATAGCTAATTCTTTAAATCTTTTGCTTAAATAAGGATGGTCGTATAAAACGGGTTCACAAAACTTATGAGCAATATTCATAATTCCATCTACCTTATAGCTTTCTGCTAATTTTTTAATGACATCAAATCTCTCGTAAGATGGAAACTTAGTCGAATGAATCGGTTTTTCTAAATGATATTCGGCTAAGGCTTGTATGGGTTCCTTATTTTCGTCAACTTTATTCCAAAAATATTTTGTACCTACGCCTAAATCGTCGATAACTATTTGAAAGCCGAGATTTTCGATATATTCAATGAATTCCGTATCGTCTAAATCTGAACCTGTTAACAGAATTTTTTTATATTTTTTATTTATTGTGGGTTTTTTGGTTTTTAGTTCTTCCAATTTAGCTTCAAGTAGTTTTACTGCCTCGTTCTTATCTATTTGTTGGACTTCTTTGACGAGTGCGTGAAATTCTGCTCCTTTCAGTACCATTTTACTTCGAAATTCGGAAATTTCCATTAACAAGGATCTAACTTTGTTCATCAATTTAATTGCTTCATTGATTTTTTCAGAATAACTTAATTTTGTAAATTCACGGTTTGAGGAGCAAGAGCTGATGATGACCAGCATTGCGATCAGGAGAAGGGTGAGTTTTTTCATGATTGGTCCTTTATTGCTTATTTTTTAATATTGAAATTTAATGTGAAATGTGAGGATTTGAAATGATTAATACACCTGATGCAATTTTCCTCGCATTAAATTAAAATTAGAATCAGGATAGTCGCATAGATCTCCCTTACGGGACCCCGCCAGTTGGCGGGCTGAAATAAGTTTACCGATATTCATCGGCACAGGCAGGATGACGCGACTATCTTTCCATTCACTCAACACAATTTACATCCGTTTACCGTTTACTGTTCACTGTTTACGCTTGTATATTTGCCTGTCTTTCTTTATTTTAGCGAGTTAAAATGACAATGGAGACCTGATGTCCGAAACAGTTAAAAGCAATTCGTATCCTTTTCCCGAGATCGAGCCCAAATGGCAGAAATACTGGGACGATAACCAGACGTTTGTTCAACCGAATCCCGGCGCCCCGGGCTTCGTCGACAAGCCCAAGCTTTACGTCCTTGATATGTTCCCCTATCCCAGCGGCGCCGGTCTGCACGTGGGGCATCCGGAGGGCTATACCGCCACCGACATCGTCTGCCGCCACGCCCGGATG
>DAOUUT010000141.1 GCA_030668025.1 Promethearchaeota archaeon | reverse complement strand
TAAAATTATTACTAATGGCCAATTTATCTCTTCTCTAACTAATAAAACATTTTGTTTGCAATTAGGACAAAATCCTGTGAGATTTCTTGTTGTCATACTTATCGTCTTAATTTATTTTTTAATTAACTTATTAATGCAAATGTATTAAGATATTGAATACACTTTTTCCTTTAAAATTTTAATCAACCTTAAAACCTAAATTAGTTAAAATTCAAATGATTAATAATTTATAAAGAAATTACAGTATTTTCCTATGAATTTTTATAGATTCAAATAATAATTTAACATGGAATAAACGATGCAACAAACATTATTTATTGTATTAGATGGTATAGATGGCTCTGGTACTACTACACATAGCAAATTATTGGCAGGCTTTTTAAGCTTGAAAGGTTTAAAAATCCATTTAACTCAAGAGCCTTCAAATAGCGAAATTGGAAAATTATTAAGAAAATTTTTGAAAGATGATAAAATTCCACCGACAACGGACGCCTTAATGTTTGCTGCTGACAGGGATCTTCATTATAGAAATGAAATAAAAATGAAGTTAGAAGAAGGTTATATTGTCATAACAGATAGGTATATTGAATCTTCTATTATATATCAATCATGTCAATCTGAAAAAATAACAATTGAATGGGTGAAGAGCTTAAATAAATTTGCAGGTAAACCCGACTTGACAATCATTTTAGACATCGATCCTAAAATGTCATTAGCAAGAAAAAATCAAGAGGATTTAGAAAAATTCGAAGATACTTCATTTTTAGAACAAGTAAGAAAACTCTACATTACCCGTGCCAAAGAAGAGGGGTATTTTATAATAAATACGGACGATATCATTGAAATTGTTCAAGAAAATATTCAACAACTTGTATTAAATAAATTTAAAGCTGAGGGGATTCAAGTTAAAGAATGAGTTATACAATAGCAGAAAAAATACTAAAAGAACATTCAAATCTTAAAGAGATATCGCCTGGACAATTTATCAATTCTGATATTGATTTGATAATGGTTCACGAACAATTAGGTGGGAGGGTTCATTTAGAATACGAAAAACTCGGAATAGACTATGTATGGGATCCTGATAAGATTTTCTTCATATTAGATCACTGGGTACCTCCTCCCACGATATCTGCAGCCCAAATGCATCAAGACGCAAGAAGATTTGCTGAGAAATATAAATTCACTAATAACTATGGATACCAATTAGACAAAGGTATATGTCATCAAGTTTTACCCGAAATGGGTTTTGCAAGGCCAGGAATGTTAATTGTGGGTTCTGATAGTCATACAACAACATACGGGGCTTTTAATTGTTTATCCACCGGTATAGGTGCCACAGATATTTCTGTCGTGTTTGCTACGGGTAAGATGTGGTTTAGAGTTCCCGAATCGTTTAAAATTAATTTATCTGGCACTCTAGATAAAGGTGTAATGTCAAAAGATTTTATCTTAACCTTGATAGGAGATATCTCCACTAAAGGAGCTATTTATAAATCATTAGAATTTCATGGAAATGGTGCTCAACGCTTATCTATTGACTCTAGAATGACCGTTGCAAATATGGTTGTGGAAGCGGGGGCAAAATTTGGGCTGTTTTTACCTGATAAAAAACTAGAAGATTGGTTAGAAAAGAGAACAGAAAAACAATATCGTAAAGTTTTGCCAGATGAAGATGCGGAGTTTGAGAAGGAATTTCACTACAACTTATCCAAAATTACTCCTGTTGTAGCTAAACCTTCAAATCCCGGAAATTTAGCTAAAATAGAAGATGTAGAGGGATATGAAATAGACCAAGCGTTTTTAGGTAGTTGTACTAATGGTAGAATGGAAGATCTTCGAATTGCTGCCAAAATATTAAACGGTAAAAAAATCAATTCCAATACCAGAATGATTGTAACGCCCGCTTCAAAAGAAATATACTTGCACGCTTTAAGAGAGGGTTTAATTGAAATTTTTTTAAGTGCTGGAGCTGTAGTTACTAATTCTACATGTGGCGCATGTATTGGGGGGCATCTTGGGGTATTGGGACCAGAAGATGTTTGTATTAGTAGCACAAATCGAAATTTTATCGGTAGGATGGGAGACCCTACTTCAGAAGTTTTCTTAGCATCACCAGCTACGGTTGCCGCATCAGCAATAAAGGGAAAAATAACTGATCCAAGGGAGTTGCTCTAAATATGGATAAAATTGAAGGGTATGCCTATATCCTTGGTGATGATATTAGTACTGATGATATAATTCCGAGCCATACATTAACTATAAGGGAAGAAAATGTAATGGTTAAACACACTTTAGAATTTATAGATCCTTACTTTTCCAAACATGTTGACAAAGGAAATATTATAATAGCTGGAGAGAATTTTGGAACCGGAAGTTCTCGTGAAGAAGCGGTATATGTATTCAAAATTTTGGGAATAAAAGCAATTATTGCCAAATCTTTTGCAAGAATTTATTTTAGGAATCTAATAAACAACGGCATTCCAGCAATTACTTTAGAATGGGAATCTAAACAATTTGCGAAACAAGATAATATAGAAATTTCTTTAGAAAAAGGTGTTCTAATAAACAAATCAAAAAATTTGACTATCAATTTCAAAAAAATACCTAAATTTTTAACAGACATTCTAGAAAACGGAGGAATCATAAACCAAATAAAAAAAAGACTTTAACATTCTAAATTATGTTAAATCCTCAATTTCTTTTTGGATTTTTTCAATCCGCTCTTTAGCTTTAATAAGTATCTGTGTTTTACCATATTTGTTGAACCATTTTTCAAATCTCTGTTCGATTGAAACTTCTTTAGTTCCAGCTATATATTTATCCGCAAGACAGATAATTTTTTCTTCAAGAGTTTGTGGTAAAAAATCTTTCTCAGGTAACCCAACTTGCTTAGCATCTTCTTTATCTAACCCACCTAAAATATGAGATTCACAGATTTTGGCAAGCCGCTCTGATAAACCTCTTTCTCTAATCATTTTAGCCCCAATTAAGGCGTGATTAAATCCATGGGTTTTACACCTACCAATATCGTGTAATAGGCCTCCAATCTCAATTAAATCCATATCAACCGCTCTCAACTTTATTTTTTCTGCTAATTCTAAGGCCTTCTCAGCAACTTTTAGAGAATGACGCCGTACGTTATAAGGAACTTTTAATTTTTTCAATAAATCAAAAGCAAAATCGCTATTAGGTAGAGTCTCTTCGCTTACCATTACACTTTAATAATTAATTATTAACTATAAGGTTTAGTCTAAAATTAAGAATTATGGTAGGACACAAAATCTATCCCATACTTTTTTTGTTTAATAAATTAATAAACTTCTTCATACGGTCCACTAATTACCCCTCCAATTAAGCCTCCTGTAATAGAACCTATAATTGCAGTAAGTATTCCTCCAATTGTAACAGATAGTTGAGTTCCTTGAAATAAAGCCATTAAATCTTCACCAGATATAACGCTTAACAACATCCAGATTAAAAAATCGATTATAATAACCAGCGCACTTGCGAGAAGCCCTCGTTTCAAACCTTTTGAAATAGTACCACTCAAATAACCAATAAAAATACTCGCTAGAAGCTGTGGAGCGAAAATGTCGATTATTGTGGATGATCCGGTAAATAATGAAAAGAGATCAAATTTAAAATTAGCTCCAATTAAAATGATTATAATTTTAAAAACGTCAATTTGTGAATAAAGTTGTAATTGGATTATTATCTGTTCCATATTAAAAAAGAATGCTGTAAAAAAACTAAAAACAAATCCAACAACAATTCCAAGCAATAATCTATAAGAAACCATTTTCAATCAAATATGTTATATGAGTTTAATAATAAATTTAATTATTTTGTTATATTAAATCTTTAGTTCTAAGAGAATTAGAAGATTTCTTTTAATAAAATATTAAAATTATGTTATTTTATTTAGTTTATCTAAGATTGTAATTTTAATATACTAATTCTATTGTGGGTATCTACATTGGCTAAAAAAAAGAAAAAAACAGAAAAAACAGAAAAAACTAAGAAACCTGAGAAGGAAGAAGAAGTAGATATCGAAGAAGATTTTGATGAAGATTTTGATGAAGATTTAGATATCGAAAAGGAACTTAATTTACTCGATACTGACGATATAGACGCTGAAGTTGAGCAAGCTGAAAAAATTATTGATAAGGATGAAGAAAAAAAGCAATTATATCTAAGTTGTGGAATCCACATTGGAACTAAATTATTATCTGGAGATGCGAAACAATTTGTGTACAGACAAACTAATTACGGTTTGTATGTTATTGATTTGACTAAAACTGACGAACGTCTAACTGTTGCCGCAAAATTCCTGAGCAAATATGTTGAAGGGGGAAGCGATAAGGTGATCGTATCCTCTGTCAGAAGATATGGAAAGGAACCCGTAAAGCAATTTTGCAAAGTGTTAGGATGTAGGGCAATCACCGAGCGTTTTATTCCTGGTTCTTTAACGAATCCCGTCATAGAGGATTATATTAAAGATGCGTCTGTGGTAGTTATCATTGATCCTCATGCTGATAAAGTAATTTTAAGAGAAGCACAATTAGCTCGAATCCCTGTCATAGCGTTGTTCGATACTGACGATATACTTGACGGAATCGACCTTGCAATACCTGCAAATAATAGAGGGAAAAAAGCGTTAGGTTTAGCTTTTTGGTTGTTAGCACGACAGATATTGATGGAATTAGGGAAGATTTCAAGCGAAGACGATTTTCCCTACACTTTAGAAGAATTCACTTCCAAAATCGTTCCTATGTATCGTCAACAGTAATTTTGCTTTTATTTTTCTTCTTTGCTTTCCTAATAATTTTTCTCGTCGTTTTTCTCAGTGTCAATTTTTTTTGACCGAATAAATTCTTTAAGTATACTGAAATAATACTGATCTCCTTTCTTAGTAGGGCTTGGAGAATATTTAAACGAAATATTTAGATTTCAACACTTATTTTATTTTGTATCAGGTAAAGATTAGATTATCTTTGCGAAAAGCTCTTTTGCAGATTTGTAAAATTTGTTTTCAGCAGAAATATCTAGCAGGTTTTTCTCGAGTAAGTTCATTTTACTAATTTCTTCGTCGTTAGGGAGCAAGCCCAGAAATTTTATCCTGTCATCTTTAATTTTTTCAACTCTTTCGGTTAACAAGTTTTTCATGTCTTCGGGAAAACGGTTACCAATAACGAGTATGTTTTTAAAGTCTAAGTGGACTTCGTTGGTTACTTCGACGATTCTTTCCATGGTGTGAAATCCCATTTTACTCGCGTCCGTTACGATAACGAGGTCAGTCACGTCCCGCCCCGTCCTTCGAGCAAAGTGTTCTAACCCCGCGGGAGAATCTATTAAGGCGATGTCGTAATTTTTCGATAATACATCAATTATACGCTTTAACGTGTTATTTACGCTGCAATAACACCCTTCCCCTTCCCCGCGTCCCATTTCTAAAAGGTCAAAGTCGTCCAATTCTATGAGAGCGTCGAAAACCTCAGATTCGATAATTGAATCTTTCGAAACTTCGAGGGGTATTTGTCTTTTCTGAATTTTTTCTTTGAGCGCTGTCATTTTTCCCCCTACCGTTTGTTTGAACCCAACCTCTTCACCGATGATGTCTCCGATGTTTGCGTCGGGATCGGCGTCAATAACCAATACGTTCTCGTATTTTTTCGATTCCAAGATGTGTTTAAGCATGAGCACCATCAAGGTAGATTTACCAACCCCACCTTTTCCGCTAAACGATATAATTTTTAACGTCATTTTTATTCTTACTCTCTTTCTTGCGTTTACAGGAGCTTATGTGAAAAAAAAAGTGCAAATCATAAAAGGTTTGCTTTTATGATTTATTAAGATATCGTCATGCTAACCTACCTATGTTAACCGATCTTGATATCTTAGAAAAAAAAGAGCCAACTACCGAATACAGTACTTACGGACTCTGTTATAAAATTACCACCGCTAAACGATAGAATTTCGATTCTACTATGTTTTGAAAAGGTTTCTGAAGACATAATATTTAATTTTATTACTATCTGTTCTACTTAATTTCTGAACTCAGAATTTTTAATTTTATTAGAAAATATTAATAAGTCAACGATATAAATAAATACTCAAAAATGAGTTTTATTCTACAGTAACAATACATCCAAAATGATAATTTGAGAAAACAAATCAAAGGGTGTTAAAGAAATTCATTAAGGTTCCTATTTCGAAAACGCTTTTCTACACCATTTCTCATCCCCGGTAACTTAAAACATTGGCCAGGTATCATCCTTTTAAAGTAAGGTTGGTTTTCTCGTTCAGATATGAATTGTGATTTGTATAGCGTTTCGAAGATTTCTTCACCAGAAAATTGAATATCGTCAAAATATGGGATATTGGGACGATTTTTACTAACCTTTTCAACAACATTTTTTAGAGGAGAGATAAATTCACGAATTATTCCTTTTTCGTCTATTAACCCGGTTTTATGGGTGTGTTCATTATACAAACAGATTACACATTGTGGCCATCTATCGTGAAAATAGTTTAAGACAAGATCAATCACTTTATGCTTGATGTGGACCACTCCGAATAGCACACCACGACTATTTATTTCTGTTCGTGAGAATTGTTTTGCACGATATGCTTCAGTAAACACTTCTCGCATCATCCGGTTAATTTTTTTTGCCAATGGTGTTCCTGAATTGCGTAAAATTACTTCTGGAATATTTTTAATATGTTGCATTAGAGCAGGAGAAAATTTAGAATGGCGCGGAAGATTAAGAACCAAATCTTCGCGAGAATATCCTTTAGCGCGCCCAATAACTTCTAATGGATCCTGACTATTTGATATCTTTTTCATTAGATTTCACTCTGTAAAATTGTGCTGTTGTTAAGATTGGTAAAATCAGAAAGAGTACTTTGCTTCTGTCCGTTTATCAAGAGGAACGGGTCAGCTCTTTTTAATACTACGCCAACAGATTTTAGATCTTGTCTGCGCTTAAACGAAAATTTTTTAGCTCGTAAATTAATTATCCGTTTAGCGGAAATTGGACCAATTCCAGGAACGCGGAGTAACTCCTTATATGGTGCTTGGTTTGGATCCACTGGGCTATGATCTTTAAAATACTCTCTTGCTAAGTGAACTTTAGGATCTCCTTCGGGTAAATTACCTTCTTCGGTCAATACTTCTTTCAAATCTCGTAATTTATAATGATAGATTCGTAATAACCAATCACTTTGATATAATCTATGTTCTCTTGCTAATGAAGCCGCTTGTTTACCTGCTAATGGTGTCCCTTCAATTGGAATGAACGAAGAAAAATACGCACGCCTTAAATCAATCTCTTTATATCCCCAATCAATTCGTTTAAGTAGGTCGTAATCACTTTCACTTTCTGCTGCCCCCACTACAAATTGCGTGGTCTGTCCACTATTGAGAATTGGAGCACCATCCCATCGAAATTTTTTATACCCATCTTCCCGTCGACCTTTAATCATATTTTCTTGGTATCTCAAATGATTGTCTTGTTTTAAATCTTTCAAGACTTTGAGAGTTTCCTCGTTGTGTCTGATGCGGATCTGCTTTAACCAGCGTTGGCGAGTTATAATATCGTTGCAATAATCTTTCTGTTCTGCGATTTCAGCTAAATGATCTTTAGTGGAAGCTTCTGAATTAATTGAAATACGATCAGATAGAGATATTGCCTCTTTAAGGAGATACTTACTCACACCTGGCAAACACTTAAAATGCACGTATCCACCAAAGTTATATTTGAATCGAAGTAGTCGAACCACTTCCAACATCTCCTCGCTTGTTTCATCGGCGCTGCCACAAACTCCGGATGAAATGAATACGCCCTCCACCACATTCATAGAATAGAGTTTCATAAATGTGCGAGCATATTCTTCTGGTGTAAAACTCATCCGGTGCTTACAATTATTAGTAAAGCAGTACTTACAACTGTAGATACATTTGTTAGTGTATAGAGTTTTGAAAAGACTCACGCATCTACCATCAGGGGTATAGCTGTGGCAAATTCCAGCATTTGCTGTGGCCCCAATCCAATTTTTCGACTCTCCAAAAAGTTTTGGATATTTATTAGTGCGACTGGAAGCGGTGCTTGCACAAATATCATATTTTGAATTTGCTCCCAAGACTCGAATCTTTTCTAAAGTAGACGGCACCTAAATCATCAGTAAAATAGTATTGTTTTTTTTTATAATGTGTATAAATCTATCTCTTGATGTTTACTTTATAAATCGAGGGGCATATTGAATTTTTAAAATATGCTTTTATTTTTATAAAAATTTAAGTTTTAATTTCTTTTCAATTAAATATTAGATATATTTATTTTATACTTAAACAATTGATTGATAATAATGCCTAAATATACAGGAGGCGAAATAATCGCCAAATATCTGATTAAAGAAGGTGTTAAATATGTTTTTGGGATACCTGGACATGGGTGCCTAGCCTTCGTGGATGCATTATTCCAAAACAAAGAGAGAATCACATTGATCCAACCCAAACAGGAAATGAGTGGCGTTCATATGTCAATAGGTTACTTTAGAGTTACTTCTCAACCTTTATGCGTATTTACATCGATAGGTCCCGGTGCTATTAACACTGCCATTGGTCTCGCTGATGCTTTCGTAGACAGCTTTCCGGTACTCTGCATTACTGGAAACACTCACACACACATGAGGGGAAAGGGGGTGCTTCAAGAGATTGAAAGAAATAGAGATTCTAATATGCCTCGAATATTAGAACCCGTTGTTAAACGCTCTTGGCAAGTGATTGATGTAAAACAATTACCTACAGTCATGCAAAGAGCTTTTAATCAAATGATGACTGGCAGAATGGGTCCTTCTGTCATTGATCTTCCTATGGATGTTCAAGCGGATGCAATTGATGTTGAAATACACGATCCTTTGGAAAGAAGGGCAAGTGGAAAAATATTAGGTGCTCAGGAACAAATTAAAAAGGCAGTAGAATTATTAAAAAAAGCGAAAAGACCAGTCCTATTGTTAGGTGGTGGCGTAGTTACAGCCGAAGCTTATGACGAAGTTAAAGAAGTAGCAGAGAAACTTGGTGCTGCTGTCGTCGTTACAATGATGGGTAAAGACGCATTTCCAAACGATCACGCGTTATTCGCGTGGAGCACTGGTAGCAAAGGGACTACTGTTGGGTTGAGAATGACTTCAACTGCAGATGTGCTTCTATCTATAGGTTGTCGATTTGCCGACGAAACTGCTAGCTCCTACAAGGATGGTGTAAGCTTTTCGATCCCACCAACAAAATTAATACAAATCGATATCGATCCACACGAAATTGGCAAAAATTATCCTGTTGCAGTTGGAGTAGTAGGAGACGCTAAAGCGTGTTTGCGTCAAAT
>DAOUUT010000087.1 GCA_030668025.1 Promethearchaeota archaeon | reverse complement strand
CTTTAACTGATGACGCTGAGAAGAATTTAGAAAAATGGCGCGTGGTTTTAGATTCTATGACTTCGGAAGAAAAGTTCGACCCAAAAATTATCAAAAAAACCAGAAAAAGAAGAATTGCTCTTGGAAGCGGTACAGATTATGCTACAATAAATCGAATGTTAGACCAATATAACCAAATGAAAAAGTTCTTCAAAAAAGCCTTACAGATGCAAAAAAAAGGTAAAGGAATGCCGGGTATGCCAGGAATGCCGGGAATGGGAAAACAAGGAGCTCAATTTATGAATAAACTAGGAAAAGATTTTAAATTTTAAAAATAATTAAAATTTGATAAATTTGGTTAATTTTCTAATACTAATTGAGAAATTCCCTAAATTTTCTAAAAGCAATATAGATGTAGGAAAAACTCCTATTTATGTGTATAATTTATGTTCTATAATTCGGGAATCGTTTTGTTTATCCTATTCAATCAGAAAAAATAATAACCTGTATCTATATTTTGAATCACTCCAACTTCTAATAAAGTACGATGGTAAAAAGTTGAGATTTTTAGGTTCTGATGAGAGATCTCAAGCAATACTTCTAAATAAAGCAATAGATAAAATTGATAAGAACGAAAAAGTTAACGATGAGAAATGGAAACAATCTACTCCCGGGATTTTTGTTAAAAAACTACCAAATTTTAATTCAATTTTTGAAAGTAACCATGAGATTTTTCGCAATAAATTAGCAATCGTCTTTGACTTTAAATGTAAGGAGCTTACTTTAGATTCTATTGATATTGAAGATTTAGAAGATATTTACGATTATTGTTATATCATTCCTTATTCTCAAAATTCTCAGAGATCATTTAGATTTTTACAAGCAATTAAAGAAGAGTACAATTTAAAATGTATTAATCTTTCTAACATTAAAGGGATTGAAAATAAAATCTTATATATTAACTTTCGAATTGATCAAAGAGTAAAAGATTAGTTATTAAATAGAAAAATGATATTGAAAAATGCTCTTATATATACGGATGGCTCACTCCAAAATGGAGCTCTATTAATACATAATGGAACGATTAAATCAGTAGTAAATAAAAAATCGAAGGAAGATTTAAATAAAATTCGAAGTCATAACGAAGATGGAATAGAGATAGATTGCGGAAAGAGAATAGTTTTACCGGGTATTATTGATATTCATTCTCATTTAAGAGATATGGAGCAGAGCGAAAAAGAGACTTTTTTAACAGGAACCTTAGCAGCAGCTTTTTCGGGAATAACGACAGTATTTAATATGCCGAATACAATACCTCCAGCTATAAATGCTTTTCAAGTTAAAAAATGGATGGAAAAAGCTAAAAATAACATTTATGTGAATGTGGGGTTTATTGCTGGAGTTCCAAGAGAATTTAATTTCGAAGAAATTATTTCGATTATTGATTTAGGCGTTATTGGATTCAAAATTTATCCACTAGGTTCATTAAATGAGATCGATTGGATAAATTACTTAAATGTTCAAAAGATTCTTAATATTTCATCAAATTTGCAAATTCCTATATTTATACATCCCGATTGGCCTCTTTCTTCTGAAGAAAAAGACGAAATTTACGAGAATTACACGCTGGAACAATTTCCAACCTTAGAATTGCATAATAAACTTTACCCCGTTTCCATGGAAGCTAAATACGTGAATTTTGTTCTTGAAAATTATTATAAGATTATAGTAGATCTAGATTTAAGCCCGAAGGATTATCCAATTGTCCATTTCTGTCACATAAGTTGCAAGAATAGTTATTCTCTAATACGAAAAGCTTTAGAAATGAACAATAACTTAAAAATATCCTACGAAATAACGCCACATCATTTATTTTTAACTAATAAAATAAAAATGAGCAATCCAAATTTTGGCAAAGTCTTACCTCCTTTAAGAGATGAAGAACATTCCTTATATTTATTTAAGGAACTTAAAGAAGGGCATATAAGCCTTATAGGTACTGATCACGCGCCGCACACATTGGAAGAAAAAGGACGAGGATATCTTGATGCTCCTTCAGGATTTCCTGGATTTGAAACATATCCATTAACTCTATTAGAAAAAGTTTGTAAAAATGAACTCTCTCTTGAAAAATTTGTTAAAATTACTTCAGAAAACCCGGCAAAGATCTTTAACTTAAAGACTAAAGGATTTGTCAAAGAGGGATACGATGCCGATTTAATTATAGTTGATAAAATTCCAGAATACACTATTAAATCAAAAGAATTCAAAACAAAAGCAAAATTTTCCCCCTACGAAGATTACAAAACCACTATTCAGATTTGGAAGGTTTTTCTAAGAGGTAATGAGGTTAATACCGAAAAATCTGAACCAAAGGGTAAAATCATTAGAATGTAAAATATAAATGTATGAAGAATATTATTATATAATAATAATTCTGTCTTGAGGTAGAAATTATGACTGATGAGAACACTTTTACTTTAGAAGATGGTATATCTTTAACAAGATTTGCTCGAGACAATATTGAATTTTTTCTTAAAAACGATCGAAGGATACCCATTCCTGATGATGTTAAAAATAAATTTTCAGAGAAATATGGAGCATTTGTCACTTTAAATACAGTAAATGCGCCAAGTAACACCTTACGAGGTTGTATAGGATATATTGAACCAACTTTTCCATTATATGATGTAATTCATAGAGTTTCAATTAGTTCAGCAATAGAGGACCCGCGTTTTCCATCTATTTCACTCGAGGAAATGAACGATATTGTTATTGAGCTTTCTATATTAACACCTCCTAAATTAATCGAAGTAAATCATCCAAAAGATTATCTTGATAAAATTGTTATCGGGAGAGATGGACTAATTGCTGAAAAAGGTATGAGGAGAGGATTGCTTCTTCCTCAAGTACCAATTGATCATGGGAGAGAATGGGATGTAGAAACATTCTTAGGTCATACTTGCGCTAAAGCATGGCTCTCAAATGACGCTTGGAAGGACGATAAAACAAAAATCTTTTCTTTCCAAGCTATTCTGTTTGAAGAAAAAGAACCAAGGGGAGAAGTTATTAGGAAATATCTCACTCCACACTGAAATTTACTTAAAAATAGTGAGCATTATGGACAATAACGAAAATAAGATAATAACCATTGACATTTCATCTAATTCTGTAAAGATTGGGTTGGTTTCAGAACAATTAAAATTAGAAATTACTGATTCTCAAAATATTAATGTAATCAATGAAGATATCGATGGTTTTGCTAAAAGACTTGATATGGATGACTTATGGAATAAAATAATTATCGGATTAAATCGTATATTGAAAAAATGCAAATCTATCGTTAATATTATTGGAATCTCTACTTGCGCTCAAAGAATTGCTACGGTTTTTTTGGATAATGCCGGCAATGTAATCTACGGAGGTCCCAATACTGATGTACGGGGGATAGATTCGGCTTATATAATAGAGGATGCATTTTCAGAAAATGATTTATTTAAAATAACAGGTCATAATCCATCTTTATTATTTTGTTTAGCGCGTTTATTATGGTTTAAGGAAGAAGAGGAAGAAATATATAAAAAAATAAATAAAGTTTTAATGTTAGACGATTGGTTGGTTTATCGTCTTACTGGAAACTATGTTTCTGATTTATCATCAGCTGCGGAATCTCAGATATTAGATATAAAGAGTGGAGAATGGAGTTCGGAAATAATTCAAACATTTGATTTTGATCCTGATTTCTTTCCTGAAATCGTGGAATCTGGGACGATCGTTGGCGAATTAAAGCCCGAATTAGTAAAAAGTTTCAACCTTAATCAAAATAATATTCCGGTTATAAAATCGGGTGGTGATACTCAAGCAACATTATTAGGCATGGGTGTTATTGAAGATGGAGATATTGGAATTAGTTTAGGCACAACCGCCCCTGTTCATCTCGTCGTAAATAAACCTATTTTTGATCCCAATAATAATTATTGGACATCGTGCCACTCAATAAAGGGAAAGTGGTTAATTGAAGCACATGCAGGTAACACTGGGGCTGCGTATAATTGGTTTAAAGAATGCTTTTTATCAAATTTAACTAATAATTCAGATTCTTTGATGGAACAATATTTAAAGAACTCAACACCAGGGGCTTTTTCTACTTTTGCATTCTTAGGACCCGAAAAAATGAATATTAAAAACCAAACTTCTATTAAAAGAGGCGTATTTGTTTTTCAACCGCCTACAATGATATCTGAGGAACTTCCTAAAATACAAGATTTTGCTAGAAGCGTTTTAGAAAATATAGCTTATGGTATATTCGAAAATTATCAAGCTATACAAAAATTTACTAATTTAAATACAAAAACTTATTGTGCTGGCGGCATGGCTAAATCAGAAGGATTTTGCAAGATATTAGCTAGTGTTTTAAACACTGAAATATCGGTTCCATATACTAAAGACGCAGCTTTTATTGGAGTAGCGATGAATACATTAAAAGGTTTAAATTACTATTCGGATTATAGATCCATGACAAAAAAACTCTTGACTTATGAAAAAAATTTCAGCAATCCTACCATCTCAGATAAATACAAAAATATATATCTCGAATGGAAGAATTTAAAAAATAAAATTGACGATCTGTAATTTATTTCTTATATTTTTATAAACGAAAGTTAATTAATTCAAGAAAAGTTTTCTTAATTTTGAGGTGTAAGAAATTGTCAAATTTTGATAGTATAGAATCTTGTTTAAAGGAAATTGAAAATCGCTATATTAATACCGAAAAAGTGCGTAAAAAATTGGCAAATTATGATGAACCAATACAAATAAGGTTTTTAGAAACAAATAGGAGCGTCTTACTTTTAGTAAATAAGGATCAAGGCATTGAAGTAAAGGATAATACCGGCGATGAAAATGCTCCTGTTAAAATTGAATTTGTGACGGAAAAAACAATGCTGGATTTATTCAATAAAGAGCTTGGCGCAGTTAAAGCATATTCTTCGGGAAAGATAAAGGTTGTAGAAGGAAAAATTAAAAATTTAATGAAACTAAAAAGTTTAATGTTTTAAAAAAATTATTCATTTTTTTTATGGATTTTAAATTCTTATTACATATTATTATTTAGTTTATATAATATTATTGAGTTGAGAAGTTATGAGAGCATTTATTACGGCAAGTATATCTGATGATGTTTTAAAAGAATTAAAAAAGAAAATGGATGTCACTTACGAGAGTTGGAGAGATACAGGAAATATTTATTTTGATGTCAAAGAAATGGTTGAAAAATTAAAAGGTTATGATATTTTTATAACTGCCGCAGACGATTTAAAAAAAGCTGAATTATTTGAACAAACTAACTTAAAATTGATTGTGTCTTGCCGGGGGGATCCATTTAACATCGATTTAGATGCTGCTACTAAAAATAACATTCCTGTGATTTATACACCTCTTAGGAATGTCGTTGCTGTTGCTGAATTGACAGTTGGACTAATCGTTTCAATAGCAAGAAATTTGATAAAGCTAGATCGATTTTTACATAGTGATAAATTTGAAGTTATCGATTTCGAAGATTGGATAAAATGTTATAATAGATTTATGGGAAATGAGTTATTAAACAAAAATATCGGTATTATTGGCTTTGGTCAGATCGGAAGACATGTTGCTGATCGCTTAAAACCATTTGGAGTAAAATTTCTTATTTATGATCCATATGTTTCTAACGAAATTATTGAAAATTATGGTATACAAACAGATTTAGATTCGTTAATGAAAGAATCCGATTTTATAACCATTCACGCTGTTGCAACTGATGAAAATGATAATCTTATTAACGAAGAACGAATAACAATGATGAAAAGTTCGGCTTTTTTAATTAATTTAGCTAAAGGAAGTCTTGTAGATTATGAAAAGTTATACGATGCTTTAAAAAGTAATAAAATTGCGGGAGCTGCTTTAGATGTCTTTCCTTTAGAGCCTATCGATGAAGATAATGAATTTTTAGAATTAGAAAATGTTATTGTAATGCCTCATATTGGAGGAAATACCGTTGAAGTAATTAATAGACAATCAAATATGTTGCTGAAAGATATTACAATTTGGTTAAATAAAGGTATTCCTTCACATATCTTGAATCCCGAAGTTTTCGAAGGATTTAAAGAAAAAAATAAGTTTTTAGACCAACCAATCAAAAAACTTAAGAAAGAAATTGTTAGTACTTGTAAGAAATTATTGAATGATGGGCATGTGATAGGATCAGCGGGAAATGTGAGTATTAGAATTAAAAGTGGAGACGATGAATACGTTTTAATCACCCCTAGTAATGTAAATTATGAAGAAATGGAACCAGATGATATTTTAATTATTAATCTTGAGGGAAAAGTAGTAGAAGGAGAAAGAAACCCTTCAGTAGAAAAACACTTACATTTAGGTATTTACAAAGAACGTGAAGATGTTAACGCAATTATTCACTCTCATGGTATTTACTCAACAATACTTAGTACCCTCAAGTTAGCGTTACCTCCCGCAATGGAAGAGCTTGTTCCTTATTTAGGAGGAGAGGTTTTGTGTGCAGAATATGGAGAAGCGGGTAGTGAAGAATTAGCTGATAATGTAAAGAAAAGTTTAGAAGAACGAAACGCAGTAATACTTGCAAATCACGGAAGTTTGTGTTGTGGAAGTCATTTAGAAGGCGCTTGTACTGTTTTACAATACTTAGAAAGAGGATCTAAAATCTATTATCTTGCTAAACTAATTAAAGAACCATACCTTTTACCCGAAGATGTAATTGACTATGAAATGGATATATTTGATATTTTCAAAGATTCGAAAAAAATTTAGTTGCCCATAATCCGCTATTAAATTCGTTTTTATGTATTTTTTAGCATTTTTATTATAAAAATAATTTATTCACTTTATTAATTTGAAACTCATAATTAAAAATATAATATTTGATGTTACTTTAAGAGAAAAATTATAAAATTACACGGACAGAGGGAAGTAAGAAATTCAATATGAGTAAAATCATTAAATCAGTATAAATTATAAAATTTATAATTTTAAATTATTTTTCGAAATGAGGATATCAGTATGACTAAAATCCGTGGTGTTATTGTTCCATCACTCACATTTTTTAATAAAGATTTAGAGGTTAATACTGAACTTCATTCATTACTAACGCGTCATCTACTCGTGAACGGAGCGGATTCAATTTATTTATTTGGGACTAAAGGTGCTGGGTTTTATTTTTCAGATAAATTAAAAGAAAAGATTAAATTGATAAATTTAACATTAGAACTCACCGGTAAAAAAACTCCGTTAATTGTAGGGATGTTTGGAAATAATAAGGATCGAGTAATCGACCAATTAGAGGAGTTAGGAAAAAAATTTGGTAATAACCTTAATTTTATAATAGCCCCACCTTATTTAGAAAAAATTGAAGACGTTAATTCTTATTTAGAATACATTTTAGGAACTGTTAACATTGATAACCATATTTATATCCACAATAATCGTGAGAAATTTGCTGGAAATGAACTTAACCCTTCTATTGTTAAGGAATTGATCGGTTGTGGTAATTTTTCTGGATTTATTGACTCTTGTGATAACATAAATTATTGCAAATCATATATAGAACTAATAAACGAAGATTTTTCATTATTGTGTGAGAACGAAGAAAATTTTCAGAAATTCCTTCAACTAGTTCCTTTAGATCTAAGAAAATGTGCTGGAATTGTTCCCTGTGTTAGTAACTTAGTTAATTTAAGTTCAAAGTTATATTTTTGTGCAATTGAGGAAAAGATTTTAGATTTACACCAACTTCAAGAACAAATAAACGATATTAGAAATAAAATATATGATACTAAAGCTCAAGATGGAAAAGAGCAACGAGGCTTGAAATATGCGTTTTTATATTTATATAAAAGTTTTTCACCAAATTTAATAGAAGATTTGAATATTTTAAGTCCAAATTTAAAAGGGAACCTCGATGAAATCACAAAAGAAAGAATAGAAGCATATGTGAACTACCTAATAAACCAAAAACACATTTATCAATTATTTTCTTTAGGGAAAGATAATATATATCAATTAGATGATATGATAAAAATATTTTCTAATGTAGAAGTCCTCGTTTCTCAAGGTACAATAAAGAAGGTTATTGGTCCTTTCGATGCTGACATAAACACAATATACAGAGTAAATTTTGAAAAGAATCAGTTAATATTCAAATTCCGGACCTTAAAATCTTTTCAATATGAAAATATTGTAAAAGAAAAACTTCTATTTCCTTTCCTAGACGGGTCGCTAAATTCCGATTCCTTTGATCTTCGAGAAAAAATAAAAAAAATCGTTTCTATCAAGAAAGGAGACTACCAATTTAATAGAGATACCCCCCCTATTATACCAGTAGCAAATTTAGTTTATTTTGATGAAACTAAAGAAGTTATTCCACATATTTTTACTATCCAAGAATATATCCACGGTAAGTCTTTAAAAGATTTGTTTAATCAATATAGTAAAGAGGATTTCAGATTTTCCAGGTCGAAATTCTTAACTTTGTTTAATGAGTTAGGAGAACTTTTAGGGAAATTGCATACAATATCTTTTGATTCATTTCAAGAGCACATTTATAATATAGGTAAAAAATCTGAAATTAATTGGTTAAAACTTATTAGTTCAGAATTTGAAACAGAGAGTCAAGAAGCAAGAAAAAAAAAACTTGGTTATGATAATGAAATTAACACATTTTTAAAGGACAATATTTCTTTATTAGAAGAAGAAAACGAACCAGTTGTACTTCATAACGATTTCCAATGGACAAATCTAATAGTAAAAGATTCCCCTAACAAAATCCAGATAAATGGGATTATAGATTTTGATGAATGGCGAGTTGGTGTTAAGGCACAAGATTTTGTAAAAATGGAATTTTATACCTTAAAACCCATAAATAACATTGATATTAGAGGATCTTTTTATAACGGATATAAGAAAAAATCTAATATTGGGCAAGATTTTTTCAAAAAACTTGATATTTACTCATTATTATGGTTTTTAAAGAATTATAATTCATTATGTGGTAATTTTTCCAATTTAGAAGGTACCAATTCATTTAAAGAAAGAGATAATTTAAAAAATTCATATCTTAAGGAAATAGAAAGAATTATTAATTCCTAAACTTATTCATAAAGAACACATGCCAGTAAAGTAAATTTCCAAGGTGATTTATCACTACCGTAAACCAGTGATTTGACTTCCTCAGAAGGTTCTATTCCTGAATAATCGCTAAATACTTTCCAGGCAATTTTACCAATAGCGTCATGATCTTCCAGAATTGTTTCAAAATTTTGTTTAATTCCAGCCCAATATATTTTTCTTGAATCCATAATTTCCTTCAGTTTTGGCAACTCTACTAAACCTTCTAGTACGAGGTTTTCAGAGACAAATGAGAAAAATTCACTAAATTTTTTTGAGACTTCATCTGGAGTTCCTAAATTTCTATCGTATAAAAACACAAGTCCAATTGATTTCATTTTTTTAAATTCACTAATTCATCGAGTTAAGTATCTTTATTATAAGTTTAGATTATATTCCATAAAAAATTAAACATTTTCGCATTATAATTATAAATCATGGAAGAATTAATAAACAGATATAATGAAAGTTATTCGATTGAGAAGCTATTATAAAATTGCTCACCAAAAAGCATCTTGGAATTTTTTAATAGTTACTTCTAAACTATCTTCGATTTCTCTTTCAAAATTCACAAAAACGCTTACATCATTATCCCAGTTAAGTAAAATGTCCTCTGAGTATAGGTCGAAAAATTTGTTAGCAATAAACAACATTTCTTGCATAACTTTTTTTTCTCTTACTTTTTTCGCTGAATTTGCTATAAATAATATTTCATTTTTTTTTAACAGAGTATAACGTTTATCTTGTAATTCAAAATTAGATAACCCTTTATTAACAAGTTCTTCAGCAAATGAATTTAACGCGGCCATTAACCCACCAAAAAGTTGATCGTCTACTTTTTCGTCAAATTTACGATGATAAAGAACGATTCCAGTTTCGGTTAGAATCCAAATATCTTGTAAGACTTTAATGGGTGGTCATCTCATTCAAATTCAAACATTAGTCTTTTTATAATATAATAAGAAAAAAAAGGTTTAAATTAATCTATTTTTCGCTTTTTGGTCTAATGTATCCAAAGTAAGCACCTAAAATGGCAAAAATAACAAAAATCCAGGCTAAAAAGTAGAATAACGAAAATCCCGGCCCTCCTGCTAAAATTAGTATTCGATCAATTAAAAAACTTAGTGGCACAAGAATAAAGAATATAGCCATTATTGCTAAAGATAAAAAGGCTGTTTTAAAAACCTTATTATCTGTATCTTTATACGATTTAAAGGATTCAATGAAAAAGGGTATGTAAATTACTGCCATGAAAATGAAAATAAATAGAAAAGCAAAAACATCGTATAGTGTATTTCCTCTCTGATATACAAATAAAGCAAATCCTGCGGTAATAATCGCATAAAGAGATACGATAATTCTTAAAACCTTATTGTACCCTTTTCCAAAAATTTTTACTTTGAAAATGTACGAGAGATAGATACCAATAGACAAGAATACAAAACTTATTCTAAAATCAGTTATTCTAAGTAGAATCCATGATACTAAAGTACCAGGATCTGGAAGGATTGTGTTATATACATAATCGATTCCAGAATATAGCACAAAAACCTTCGATAACCAAGAAAATACAATTGCAATTACGTAGTTTAGGAAAATTAAGAAGAGATACAAAGTTAACTGGTGTTTCTTTTCGTAATATTTCATTAGGATTAAGACTAGAAAAATCAATGCTACTAAAATAATGAATGTCTCAAAAATCATCCCAACGAATTGTAAGTCAGCCATATAAATTATTAAAAAGTAGAAGTATTTATACTTTAAGTTTCAAAGAAATAAATCTGATTGATGAAAAATATAATTTAATTCTCAAAGAATTGCCAAATCCTTTAATAAATTTAACTAAAATTTAATTTCTTAATAACATATAATAATTTAACTTTCTGTTTTAAAAGTTTTCTAATAAAAGAGAGAGAGAATACGACATGCGTAGAAGGTTTAATTTTTATGTCGAGCTTTAATAAAGAATTATCGTTAGCAATCAAATTAGTTAAAAAAGCCTCAGAAATTACAGAATGGTTTAGAACTAAGAAGTTTTCATCTTTTACCAAGAATGATGAATCCCCTGTCACACTTGCAGATTTTGCATCCCAAATTTTTATAACGTCTCAAATTAAAAAGAATTTTCCTAAGGATCAAGTTATTGCTGAGGAAGATGCTTCTGTTTTCTTAAATCCGAATGTATTAGATATTCTAAAGAAGTGTTATATAGCTTTAAACTATAAAATTGAAGATAACTTAAAGGATATTCTAACATACAGTGGTCCGGTCTCTAAGCGTCAATGGACAGTGGACCCGGTTGACGGTACAAAAGGATACCAAAAAAATTTAGTATATGCTATAGGAATTGGATTCATGGTTAATTCTAAGCCGACAGTTTGTGCAATTGGTACCCCAAATTATAAAAATAGAGATTTGACGATATTTTCAGCTCAAAAAAACCATGGAGCTAGAATTTCATATGGAAACCACGCGTTTAACAAAATTCGTGTTAGTAATAATCAAGAAATAAAGACATTTCGTTTTTGCCATTCACTTCATTACGACGAACCTTGGGTAATGAAATTTGCTAGTATGCTTGGTATTACTAATTTTGTTCAAATCGATAGTATGGCAAAATTGTGCATGGTAGCTGAGGGATCCGCTGAAATTTACATTAAACCATTAAACATGACGCGCTCATTTACGTGGGATTTTTTACCAGGTGATTTACTAATAAAAGAAGCAGGAGGAAAGATCACAGATATAAAAGGCAATCCAATTAAATATGTAAACGAAAGATGTAGCGTTACTGCGCCTGGCTTAATTGCCTCAAATGGAATTAGGCACGAAGAATTATTAAATGCTCTAAAATCGAATGAAATTCTCAAAAATAGAAACGATGTGAATTATACTTCTAAATAATTAATCAATGTAGTTTGTGCCACACTTGGAGCTTTTTCTAAATTTGATAATTTTATTCCAACAAGTCTAACTTTCTTATTCACTGTAGAAAATTGATTCAATAGCTCAATAATTACTTTTAATACATGATTCTTATCTTGAATGTGATGGGTAAAGGATTTTGAACGAGTATATGTTATAAATCCCTCAAGTCTTATTTTAAGAGTTACCGTTTTATAATATATCTTATTTTTAATCACATTTTTATGAATTCTATTATTTATTTCTTCAAGTTTAGATAAAATTACGTTAAGATCATCTGTGTCCTCATAAAAGGTTCGTTCCTTACTAATAGATTTTCTATCGCCGTGAAATTCTTTTACTTCTCTAGTATCTAACCCGTTCGCTATTTCCCATATCCATTGGCCGTTTTTTCCAAACAACTGAACCATTTTAGGAAGTGTAAGATTAATTATATCGCCAATAGTTTTAATCCCTTTTTTATAATAATATATTTTTGATTTCTTACCTATTCCCGGGATTTTAGTAATATCCATAGGACCCAGGAATTTTTTAATATATTCTGGTTTTACGACGGTAATTCCATTAGGTTTATTACAATCAGAAGCTATTTTTGCTATAGATTTAGTCGAAGCGCATCCAATCGAAATTGTAATGCCTACATTTTTTTGAACTTCGTCTTTTAATTTTTCAGCTAAATCTCTAACTTCTTTATAATTTATACACTTATCTGATACATCTATGTAAGCCTCGTCAATACTTACTTGTTGAAACATATCTGAATAGGAATTAACAATCTCCATTACTTCTTTTGAGGCTTTATG
>DAOUUT010000158.1 GCA_030668025.1 Promethearchaeota archaeon | reverse complement strand
GGGTGTCAATTGGGAGCGCTTCAGTGCTTGGATTATATCAAAGTAAAAGATTTAAAGATGCTCCAACTACATGTTATATCATGACTTATAAAGAGGGCCATTGTATTGCAAATTGTGGCTTTTGTCCCCAAGCCAGGGAATCAGAAAGTTCAGTTGAGATGCTCTCGCGAATAAGTTGGCCAGTTTTTCCTTTTAAAGAATTTCTAACAAAAATTAGTTATTTACCACCTACAAAAAGGTTTAAAAGAGTTTGCATTCAAACACTAAATTACCCTCAAAATTTTCAAGATTTGAAGGAAATTATTACTCAAATTAAAAAGAACAGTAATACACCAATATCTGTCGCAATACCACCTATGTCGAGAGCAAAATTAGAAGAAATAAAACATATTGGAGTTGAGCGGGTTGGTATAGCTCTAGATGCCGCTACGCCTAAGATTTTTGAGGAGGTAAAAGGTAAAAAGGTTAATAGCCCTTACGATTGGGATAGTCATTTTCAAAATCTTAAAGCGGCATTAGAAATTTTTTCAGAGGGATTTGTTACCACACATTTAATCGTTGGTTTAGGCGAAACTCAGAAAGAAATTTTAACAACGATTAACAAACTAAATACACTAAGAATCAGAGTGAGTTTATTTGCATTTACACCAATTAAAGGAACAAATCTTGAAAACCTCAGGCAACCTGATGTTTTTAATTTTAGAAAAATACAGCTTGGAAGATATCTTCTTATAAATGGACTTAAAAACCTTAAAGATTTTACTTTTAATACTAACGGCGATGTAATCAAATTCAATTTAAATAAAAGAGATTTATGGAATATTATTGACGAGACCAGCGCATTTCTAACATCGGGATGTCCAGGTTGCAATCGTCCATATTATACATCAAAACCTTCTGGTCCAATCTATAATTACCCGAGAAAACTCATAACAAATGAAAAAGATAATATTTTTCAATCCTTAATTAGCCTCGTTCATTAAAGACAATGGTAAAAAGTTTGAAAGAATGGAGATTTATTCCTATAGAAGTTAGAAATGGGTATTGGAATATGGCATTAGATGAGGCTATTCTAAATGCTGTTCTTGAAAAAAAATCTCCTAACACTTTAAGGTTTTTTAAATGGGAACCATCAACAGTGTCAATAGGTAGAAATCAAAGCCTTTCAAACGAAGTTAACACGAGTGTAGCTATTGAAAAGGGTTTTAATGTCGTGCGGAGGATTACAGGAGGGGGCGCGGTTTTTCACGATAATACTCGCGAAATTACATATTCTATTGTGTGTCCTATAAAATTTCTAGAAAGGCTTAATGCAAAGAAAGTGATTGAGCAGTTTGAAATATTAGAGGCTGGAATAATTGCAGGTTTAGCAAAGTATGGATTGCAACCCGAAAAAGGAGTTATACATTGTCCCGCAATTTTTTTAGACGGAAAAAAGTTTTCTGGAAATGCACAAGTTAGAAAAAGAGGTTTTCTCCTCCAACATGGAACTATTTTGTTAGAACTCGATCCAGAACTTATGTATTCAGTTCTAAAAGCACCTCATAACGTAGGTAAATCGAAAATGGTAAAGTCTGTTTTTGCTAAATGTATTGGTATAAAGGAACACTTAAATTATTATAACGAAGAAGATTTTCTATTATCTCTGAAAGATGGTTTTGAATCCAGATTAGGAATAAAATTAAAGGAAGGAACTTATACAGATTATGAATTGAAATTAGCAGAAGAACTTGTTCTACAGAAATATTCGAATATTGAATGGTTAAAGAAATATGAATGAAATTAAAGTATTATTAGAGAAATTTGAAACTGGTACCCAGACTTGGTTTGATTATGAAGAGTTGATAAATCTTGAATCAAAAGATTTTGAACCTTTTTTTAAACTTGCTTATAGCATTAAAAAGCAAAATTTTGGCAACGATTTAAAAATTTATATCCCCAATAAGAGGTTTCCGGCAATAAGCATTACTGGATCTGAATGTTCGTTACAATGTGAACACTGTAATCAAAAATACCTTGATGGAATGATATCAATTTTAAATAATAACGACTTAGAAGCTTTTTTAATAGATTTATCTAGTAACGATGGCGTTGGAGCTTTAATCTCAGGAGGATGTCAGCCCGACGGTTCAGTTCCTTTATTTAATTTTTTAGATACTATAAAAAAAATAAAGAAGAAAACGAACTTAATAATAAATGTGCACACGGGTTTACTCAGTGAAGAAACGGCTAGGAAATTAGCCGAAGTAGGTGTAGATATCGTATCTTTTGATATAAACATGGATGAGGAAATTATAAAAGATATATATCACTTAGATAAAGATTTGGAGGATTATAAAAGAGCAATAGAAATTCTGCAAAAATACAAATTGAATGTAGTTCCTCACATCTGTATTGGTTTACATTACGGAAAACTCCATAAAGAACTAGAATCAATAAAATTTATAAAAGAATCAGGATTAAATCCCTCCTTAATAGTATTAATTGCTTTAATTCCCCCTAAGGATTCTAAAACAAAATTCAGTAGACCAAAACCTATTGATATCGCAAAAGTTATTTCAATAATTAGATTTATTTATCCAAAAGTAGAAACTTCCTTAGGATGTATGAGACCAAGGGGGGACATAAAAGTAGAAATAGAAAAATGCGCAATTCGAGCAGGTATTACGAGGATCGAAATTCCTTCAAAAAAAACTTTAAAATGGGTAAAAGTAGTAGATCCTGATGTGAACTTTAATTTTTTATCTGCGTGTTGTGCAATTCCAAACGAATTTGAGAAATTTGCCCAAAGTAAAGCTTCTGATTTAAAGAGTTATCAAATCTAATTCGATAAATAAAGGATATTTAAGAAAATGAAAGATAAAATTAACTTAATGGCGATTAAGGAAATCCCTCTAATAAAAGCTGGCGATGATATTCCTAAAATTATTTTTAATGCTTTAAAATTAAATAATTTGGCGTTAGAAAATGGAGATATTTTAGTTATTGCCCAAACTATAATTTCAAAATGTCTTGGAAGGACACAGAATTTAAGTCAAATTAAGCCAAGTCAAAAAGCTATTGAAATCTATAAAAAAATAGCGCCCTTGGTAAGGAAAAATTCTTTACCAGAAAAAAGCTCTGAATTAATTCAAGCTATATTAGACGAATCTACGGAAGTAATAAAAACTGAACACGTAATGATTGTTGAGACTCACCATGGTTTTGTATGTGCTAATGCGGGTATTGACAAATCGAATGTTGAAGGTAAGGATGAAATTACTTTGTTACCCTTAGATTCAGATAAAGAAGCAGAAAAAATTAGATTTTCACTCCAACGATTAACTGGAAAAAGAATTGCTGTAATAATTTCTGATTCATTTGGGAGGTCGTTCAGGATAGGATCAGTGGGCGTAGCTTTAGGAGCTTCTGGCATAAATCCAATTTTGGATAAAAGAGGGAGCAAAGATTTATATGGAAAAGAGTTACAGAGCACAATTGTGGGACAAATTGATAATTTAGCATCTGCAGCTCAATTAATTATGGGGGAAGCTGACGAAGGGCAGCCAGTTGTAATTATAAGAGGGTACGATTTTAATATAACTGAAAATACTTCAATAAAACAAATCTTAAGAAAAAGAGAGATAGATTTGTTTAGAGACTCAAAACTTCGAGAGAATTTTGAGAATTTATTAAAATCACGAAGAAGTTACAAATTAAAGTTTAGTAATAAAAAAATAAAGAATAGTGTGATAAAGGATTGCATTGAAATAGCGCAATGGGCACCAAGCGCTCATAATGGTCAATTTTGGCGCTATTTTATAATGGAACAAGGAAAATTGCGTGAAAATTTAATAAAAAATATAAATTCTAAACTAGAAGAAGACTTGTTAAAAGATGGTAAATCGAAAAATTTTATTAAAAAAAAAATCGAAAAAACAAAAAATCAATTTTTAACATCTCCTTATTTAATCCTTCTATGTTTAGACACACAAGACTTAGAGAAATATTCTGATCAAGAAAGAGAGAAAAACGAATATATTATGGGAGTGCAAAGTATAAGCGCGTCAGCAACATATCTTCTTCTCGCCTTTGAAATAAGAGAGTTAGCGGCGTGTTGGTATTGTGCTCCTTTATTTGCTAAGGAAATTATTAAAAATACATTGAATCTACCTTCTTCTTTTGTTCCAATGGCATTTTTTACAGTAGGGCAATCTTTAAAGACGCAACAAATACCAAAACGTAAAGAATTGAAAGATATAATTTTTAAAGTATAAAAAACTAATCATGTGAATAAATATGAATGATAATTATTATTTAATACTCGCTGGAGGTGTTGGAGCCGCAAAATTCATTAAAGGTCTAGCAAATATTATTGATCCCGCGCTATTAAAGATAGTTATTAACACTGGTGACGATATCGAATTATTCGGTTTAAAAATGTGTCCCGATATAGATATTATTACTTATACTTTAGCCAATATAGTGGACAAAGAAAAGGGATGGGGTTTTCAAGATGATACTTTTAATTGTTTAAGCATTTTGAAAAAGTATTACGGTTTTGAATGGTTTAACGCGGGAGATAAAGATTTGGCAACTCATATTTATCGTACTGATTTATTTAAAAAAGGGTTTAATAAGGCAGAAATAACCTCGATAATTTGTGAAAAATTTGGAATTAAATCTCAACTTATACCTATGTGTAATGAAGACGTACAAACATTTATTACAACGGATTTAAAAAAAATGCATTTTGAAGAATATTTTATTAAATACCATTGTGAACCTAAAGTTATTGATGTGCAATTTCAAGGCATTAAAAAAGCAAGGCCAGCAAATAAAATTTTGGATTATATTAAGAAAGCAAAGAAGGTTATAATTTGCCCTTCGAATCCGATAGTGTCAATAAAGACTATATTAGGTGTAAAGGGAATTAGAGAATCATTAAAAAATGTTAAACAAAAGGTAATAGCAATTAGCCCCATTATAGAAGGAGCAACGGTACAGGGTCCAGCGGATAAATTAATGAAATGCTTTGGAATAGAAGTTTCTTGCGTTGGTGTAGCAAAATATTATCGTGAGATTGTTGGTCATTTTATTATTGATAAAAAGGATTGTAAATTAAAATCGGAAATAGAGAAATTGGATATACTTACTTATTGTTTTGATACAATGATGGTAACCTTAGAAAAAAAGAAAGAATTAGCTCAGTTTGTAATGGATATTAAAACATAGAAATTTGTCTTAAGTACTTTGTGTTGGCGCTTCCTCAATTTCAACTTCTTTTTCTTCTTCAACTTCCCCTATTTTAACATAATCACCTACAGAAATCAAAATTTCTTTAATTCGTCCTTCTTGTTGAAGTCGAATAATTAGATTCCTATGTTTTATAGAAGAAATTAATTTTGAGATTACAGGGAATATTAACATTAATGGAACTAATAAAACTATTATAGTTTCTGGAGAATACATAACAACGCTCTCAACGATAGCGGGAGGTAATTGAAAAACATGTTCCATGAACCATTTTGGATGAATGATAATAAAACTGATAATTACTAAGATCCCAACTCGGAAAAGAAAATTAATGATTGTTGAAACCACAAGACTTTGTGGTTTAGGTGCCGAAGATTTGGCCGTTAAAGTATCACGGGCTTCAAAATCTTCTTGGAAAAGGCGATCCATATATCTTCCAAGCCTTCTGGTTTTTGATGCCGCGGTTATTAACTTTTTTTCTTCTTCTTCTAATTTTTTTTTTTCAATCATTTCCTTTACATATGAAAATCTTTCTCCAGTTTTCGCAAAAAAACCGCTAATACCCATTGTTTTTTTATCTTCAATCTTTAACTCTTCTCTTCTTTTTTTAGCTTCTTCTTTTATTTTATCGACATTTGCAGTTATATAATGGGATTCGCTTTGTAATATAGTCAATTGTGCCTCTAATCGATGGCTTCTTTCTAAAGACGGTTTAGTAACAATATAAGTATAATTTATTTGAAAAGCCATTTCTAAATAAATATAAGATGTTATTGCAAGAAGTATAACTGGACTTGCAAAAAATTGAAATACATCATCAATAGGTATCTCCATTAGAGAAATATCAAGAGGATACGGCAATTCTTCTAAATATTGAATGTTAACATTAAATAAATCTAACATATCATTAAATCCAAACACCATAAGAGGAATTACTAACATAAGAATTATAGAACCAACGGCTACAAGATCATTCTTTGGGTTTGTTTTAAGAAAAGCTTTAATTGCATAAATTATTGAGATTATAATTAAGATTTGAAATGCAATTAAATAAATATTCTCATTTAAAACAGCGAGTTCTTGCCCGAGTAATTCAGGAATTTGAAGAATATCTGGAGTTGTCCCATTAGGGAATGTAAACCAAAGACTTAATAGACCTCGAAAAAATTGCTCTAATAATGTAATCATATTTGGTTGTGCTGCTAATAAAATAAAGGATGAGATAAGAACGCTAAGAATAGCAACGCCGTACGCTGCTGTAAAAATAAGATAAGTAACCATATTTTTTAAACTAATAAAAAATGCAGTTAATACAAGTTCTCCGCTTGAAGTTGTAACAACTTCTTCAAAATGAAATATTGAGAAAAAAATAGTTAGAATCCATACAAAAATTAACGCGTTAACAATTTTTAAAATTAAAATGTAGTATCTTGTCATTTTTTAATACGCACTCCCTTTTTTCTTCGCTTCCATATAAGATCCTAAAACTTGATTCATCATATCATCTGGACCAACAGTTATAATATTAACTCCTAAATGTCTTACCTCTTGTTTAAATTTTAGGATATGCTCCATCATTTCTTCACTGATTGCTTCAGCAAGAGCTTTATCTGTTGACGACAAATCAATTTCATGAATTTCAAACCAGGGACTAAAAGGATTAATAACTATAATTGTATGATTAAATGGAGCCAATTTTCGAATTGCATGTCCTATTTCTTTAACATCTGCTTCTAAATCTGAAATTACAAATACTAAACTACGTTTTTGGAACCGTCTGTTAAAAAAATCCATCGCCTCAACCATTCTTAACTTTCCTTGTGGTTTGACTCTTGCAACAAAATCTAATACTTGGTAAAATTGATCATCTCCGCTCCTAGGTTTTAAGAATTGGAGATTTTTCTTATCGGAAAAAGTAAATACGCCTACGTTATCTTTTCGAGTTAAAGCCACTTTAGTTAACAGCATACAAGCTCTGATTGCGTATTCGAATTTTGTGTTTTCTATTGCACCACCGGCCATAGAACTCGATGAATCTACCAATATCATGATAGTTACATCTCTTTCACTTTCATATTCCTTTACTATTAACTTCTGAGTTCGAGCGCTCGCTTTCCAATCAATGAGTCTAAATTGATCTCCAAATACATACTTCCTCATTCCATAAAATTCTGAGCCAAGTCCCTTCTGTTTTGATCTTTGTAGGCCATAATTTAAAGATACAGAGCGTTTAGCACCTAAAATTTCTATTCTTTTAATATCTTCGTAAGGCGGATAAACCAGTATATCTGAAACACTGTCAGGCACAATTCTTTCCACTGAATTAAACCCTAATCTATCTTTAACCGTTACAGATAATGGACCTATAGGGTATTCACCCCTCACTTTTGGTTCCAGCACATAACTAAATTTTATTACCTTTTTTGGGCCTATTCTTGTAGAAATAAAATTTTCCCCCAATACTAATCTAAAAAGTTGAGGGTTGTAGTAATCCCTTATTTCCAGAAAATCAAAACCTTTGTTGCTAGTATTATCAATTACAACTTTTATATGAACAAAATCGTCTTTGAATACTTTCTCTTTTTCGAGCTCTCTATGTACGCGCAACTCTTCTATGTTCATTTGGTAATAGAAAAGGGGTAAGCTTACAACGGTACTAAATAGTAAAAGTATAGCGAAATAAATCAAAAAATAATTCTCAAATGCAAATCCAGCTGTTAGAAAAAAAACTGAAAATAGAATTAAAGTCCTTCCTTTTCCTCCTAACATTTTATTCCTCCATTCTTAAATTATTTTGATATTATTCCAATGTTTTTAGAAAACAAAATTAAATAGGTATTGGTATATCTTCAACAATGTTCTTTAACACAGATTTGACATCTAGACCTTCTAATTCAGCTTCAGGCTTTAATAACATTCGGTGATTCAAAGCAGGCATAATTAATGCGCGTACATCGTCTGGAGTTACATATACTCTCCCTAAGATTGCAGCTCTTGCTTTTGAAGCTTTCATTAATACAAGCGATGCACGTGGTCCGCATCCAAGAGCTATCTGAGGATGGTTCCGAGTTTTCAATACAATGTCTCTAATATATTTTAAGATTCTATCATCTATGTAAACCATATTCATTAGTTTCTGAGCAGCAAGTATTTCTTCTCCGCTCGTTATTGCCGTTACTGAAGGAGACTCTCCAGAAATTTGTCTTCTCATTAT
>DAOUUT010000200.1 GCA_030668025.1 Promethearchaeota archaeon | reverse complement strand
ATAAAGTGTAAAATAAATAAAGTGTAGAGGATTTATATGGATTTTTCGTTAACTGAAAAGCAAAAAATGATCAAAAAAATAACTCGTGAATTTGCGGAAGAATATATTGCTCCAGTGGCACAAGAGAGCGATCAAAAATCTGAATTGGACCCAATTGTTTTTGAGAAGATGAAAGAATTAAAATACTTCGGTTCTTGTATTCCAGAAGAGTATGGAGGTGCGGGATTGCATAACGATACTATAAGTTTTGCGATTTTAACTGAAGAGATAGGACGAGTTGATGCGTCTTGGGCTATAACTACTGGCGTTCACGCGAGCGTGTGTGCTTATCCTATTTATAGGTTTGGAACTGAAGAACAAAAGCAAAAATTTCTAATTGACCTTGCGAAAGGTAATAAGATAGGCGCTTTCTGTTTAACTGAAGCGAATGCGGGCTCTGATGCTGGAGGCGTTCAGTTAACTGCAGAGAAAGATGGAAATGAGTACATACTAAACGGCAGTAAAATTTTCGCGACGAATGGTGGGATATCAAAAACGCTCTTAGTAGTTGCTAAAACAGGAGAAAAGGATAAAAGAAAACAACTCACTGTTTTTATAGTAGATACAGATACACCGGGTTATTCAGTAGGTGTGAAAGAAGATAAGTTAGGCGTTCGAGCATCTAACACTTCAGAGTTAGTATTTCAAGACGTTAGAGTTCCCGAAGAAAATATATTAGGCGGACTTGGGAATGGATTTAGGATTGGCCTTCAAATCTTAGATTACGGCAGAATTAGCATAGCTTCTCAATGCGTAGGGTTAGGTCAAGCATGTTTAGAAGCTGCTATTAAATATGCCAACGAGCGAGAACAATTTGGAAAAAAAATATCGCGTTTTCAAGGAATTCAGTGGAAAATTGCTGATATGGCAACTGACATAGAATCAGCCCGGTTATTAACTTACAAAGCTGCGTATATGTGCGATCAAGGAATGGATTATGGATTGTCTGGGTCTATGGCTAAACTTGTAGCTTCTGAAGCTGCGATGAAAGCGGCCCACCAAGCGGTTCAAATTCATGGGGGCTATGGTTTAATGAAAGCGTATGCTGTTGAAAGGTATTTTCGGGACGCAAAAATGGGAGAAATCTACGAGGGTACGTCAGAGATACAAAGATTAGTTATCGCTAATCATATGTTAAGAAAATAATAATTAATTTTTTCAATTTTCTAATTTTTTTAGATATATTTCAAGTAAGCTAAAAAAATCTATAACATTGAATATTTTAATAAGATTTTATAATGTCTTTTAATAATTTGATATAACATGATGACGATTTAATTCTATCTAATTACATTAAAAAATGGATATTTGAAACCATGAAAATCTTTGTTTGTATTAAGCAAGTACCGGGTATTTCTGAGGTCAAAATAGACCCAAAAACTAATACATTAGTAAGAGAAGGAATACCTTCAATTATTAATCCACACGATAAGCATGCGATCGAATTAGGACTTTCAATTAAGGAAGATTACGGTGGTGAAGTAATCGCAATAAGCATGGGACCTCCCCAGACGGAGCAAGCTTTGCGAGAAGTTTTATCAATGGGCGTCGATAAAGCGTACCTTTTAACGGATAGAGCTTTTGCTGGGGCAGATACGTTAGCTACATCGCATACATTAGCCTTAGCGATTAAAAAAATATTGAGAGAAGCAGAAAAAGGCGAAAAATACATTGTGATCTGTGGAACTCAAGCAATTGACGGAGATACTGCTCAAGTAGGACCAGAATTAGCAGAAGAGTTAGGAATCCCTCAAATAACATATGTATTAAAGTTTCAGTTAAAAGGCGAAGATCTTGTTGTTGTAGAGCGAGTGTTTAGAACTGAAGAGGTAGTTATTATTGAAACTAAATTACCAGTATTAATTTCTGTATTAAAAAATATTAATAAACCGCGAACTCCAAGTATGGGAGGAATTGTAAAAGCATATCAGGAAAAGGAAGTTCATTTTTTAAATTCTGAAGATTTAGGCGCTAATAAAGCAGATGTAGGATTAAACGGGTCGATGACGGAAGTTTGGAAAATATTTATTCCGCAAAGAAAAGGAGAACATCTCATATTGGATGGTACTATAGAAGAAATGGTTTCTAAATTAGTTATTAATCTAAAAGACGATAAAGTTTTGTGAAAGGAGGTTTGAAGATGAGTATTATTGTAGATAGTGATTTATGTGAAGGCTGTGGTGCCTGTTTAACTTCATGTGCTTATGGAGGCGTTAAAATTATCGATGACATTGCTGTTTTTACTGAAGACTGTAATTTATGTGGAGCGTGTATAGAATCATGCCCTTTAGATGCCATTACATTGGTACGGGCAGAACGAATCGAAAAGGTGGATAAAACACAGTATAAAGGAGTTTGGATAATAGCAGAACATTATAAAAACGAAATTCACAAAGTTGCGTTTCAACTCTTGGGGAAAGGGCGAGAGTTATCAAACACATTAAATGTGAATTTAACTTTTGTCATATTAGGAGATAAATTTGACGATAAATTGGAAGAGATTGGTGATTACGGCGTGGACGAAGTTATATACGTTAAATCTGCTATATTAAAAAACTACTATTCGGACCTGTATGTAAACACATTAACTAATTTAATTACCGAATATAAGCCGGAGATTATATTAATCGGGGCTACTCCAACAGGAAGAGATTTTGCTCCAAGAGTTGCCAAGCGATTAAATGCCGGATTAACAGCAGATTGTACGGGGTTAGATATCGAAGAGGAAACGGGTAATTTGATGCAAACGAGACCTACATTTGGGGGAAATATCATGGCAACCATCCGTACGCCTTCGAGTAGGCCACAAATGGCAACTGTGAGACCTGGTACTTTTAAAGTAGATAAAACCACTAAAAAGAAAGTAAGAATTATTAAAATTGAAAAGGAATTTAAAGAAAAAGATACAATAACTAAAATCATAAAGATTATAGCGAAACAAAAGGAAAAAGTCAATCTAGAAGATGCCGAAATAATTGTTGCTGGAGGGAGAGGCGTTGGTTCAATGGAAGGTTTCAAAATTATTGAAGAATTGGCTAATGTTTTAGGAGCAGAACTGGGAGGTTCTAGAGTTCCAGTAGAACTAAATTGGCTAGGCGAAGATAGACAAGTTGGGCAAACGGGGAAAACAGTTTCTCCAAAACTCTATATCGCATGCGGAATTTCTGGAGCGATCCAACATTTAGTTGGTATGCAAAATTCAGAAATTATCGTTGCAATTAACAAAGATCCACATGCGCCCATTTTCCAAGTAGCTCACTATGGCATCGTTGGCGATCTACATAAAGTAGCACCCGTATTGATTAAAGAACTTAAAAAAACTAAGTCTGAGTAAAATTAAAAAAAAATTTAAAATAAAAATAAAATATATTCGATTTTAGACTTTATCTAGACGGCCACCGTTTATCCCTATGACCTCTCCATTCATGAACCAAGCGGCATCGCTGCACAAAAATAATATTACTTGAGAAACATACTTCGATTCTCCTATTCCTAAAGGAATTCTTCCTGAGTAGTATTTTCTCCATTTTCCTTCTTGTTTACTTAATAGTTCACCAAGAATCGGAGTTTCGATAAGTGTAGGCATAATTGCATGAGATTTTATATTGTATCGAATTAATTCTAATCCAGCAGTTTTAACCATTCCAATCATCCCAGATTTAGCTGCTGCATAATTCAATTGACCAATATTTCCCTCAGCAGCTTGACTACTAATCGCAATTACTCGTCTATCAGGATAATCAGCGATCTTTTCTTTTGGATTTTCCTTGCAATAAGCAATCCATCGCTTAGCACACGCTTGTAAAGTCAAGAAAAACCCTTTAAGGTGTGTATTTATCACATCGTTCCAATTTTCTTCTGATAATTTGTGTATCATGCCATCCTTTAAAATACCGGCAGAATGAATTAGAAAATCAACCGTTTCATATTTTTCAAACGCTTGATTAACTCCAGCTTCGACCGAATCAGATTTTCGTACATCTCCCTCAATAAAAAGGACTTCTCCGCCTGCGTCTTTAATTTCTTTCTCAACACGCAACCCATTTTCTTTATCAAAATCAAGAATTACAACTTTTGCTCCTTCAGCTGCGAAATCCTTAGCGGCTCTTTCTGCCAAACCTGAAGCTCCACCCGTGAGAAAGGCTACTTTACCATCAAATTTTCCCATTTTATTCGACCTCGAGTTTTAGTTTTTTTTATATTTTTTGTTATTTAATTTACTGTTCAATATAAATTTGAAGAATAATAAGAATTTAAAATTTTTATTATTTAAGATCGTACATTTAGATCTAGATTACTATCTATAATTATATCGCTGACTTTTGTTTTGACTCATACTATATTTTAGATCGATGAATATAATAATATTTCTGAGACTAATTTCTTTTCAATTACGATTAAAAAGGAATTACAAGGCGTAAGAAAAAAAAGATTAAGTAATGGAATGTGAATATATTTAGCGGGAAAAACTCATTCGTGGAGGAATAAATTATGGGCTAAAATAGAAACATTCCACTACAAATAGAAAATTTCGATTTTCTATCATAATAAAGATCATTCAAATATAAAAATATTTCGAAAAATTCGTTAATTTTACAAACGCTCTATTTGAATATTCAATAAATTTACATGTTATAAGTTTGTTTGAAATAGATTGTCTATTATTTTAACTATATAATCTTAGAATTAAATATAATTGCTAAGATAACTCATAATTTTAATTAAAAAAAAATATTTTTCTCGAATTCCATGGAGATATAAATCGATAAAATCAATTTATTTGACCAAATTAGTGTACAAAATTTTTGATCGTTAAGAATAAAATTGTAAAATGTACGATTTTATTAAGAATTTAATAAGGAAAAAGTCGTCGTAAAAGGTGAGATTAATATGTTGTACTCAATTACCAGTTTGTTTAACTTTTTACTTGTTTTCTATTTGATTTTTAACAATATCCTTTAACCTATAAATAGAAATAAGCGGGGGAAAATGTTCCCATTGTTGTAAATAACGAATAATTTAATTAAATTTAAGAGACTAAATAAAATTATTAAAGATAGTAAATCTCTTAATTTTTGATGAAATTTAATCATGGAAATTGAAAGGTATAATTTATTGAATGTAGGAGTGGGTGGCCAAGGCGTAATCCGAGCAGCGCAAATTCTTTCATATGCGGCTTTATTGGAAGACTATAAAGTTAGAACTGCGGAGACGCATGGTATGGCCCAGAGAGGCGGTTCAGTTGCGTCATATCTTCGCTTTGGTACTGGGGTGGAAGGACCACTTATTCCACGAGGGAAAACCGATACAATTTTGGCTTTTGAAGCAAGTGAGGCGGTTAGGATTTTTAATTTTGCTGGACCAAAAACTGTCTTTTTAATAAATAAGAATATCATTATCCCTCCTATGATTCATCAAATGGGTATGGACTATCCAGATATAAAACAAATAAGCGAATTTTTGAAGAAAGTTTCTCAAAACATATATTTTGTAAATGCTGATGAGATAGCAATGAATTTGGGGAATCCTCGAACTATGAATGTTGTAATGCTAGGCGTTCTATTAGGTTCTAAAGCTATTCCCCTTAAAAAGGAGTCTCTTCTACAAGCTATTTTGAGCTATCTCCCAACAAAAGTACACGATGTAAATAAAAAAGCATTTGAAAAAGGAATTGAAAAAGGAATTGAAAAAGGAAAAAACCTACGGAGGAATTTTAATGAGTAAACCATACTTTGCAGAAGACAATCCCGGAAAAAAAATCGTTATGTTGGGTAATGAAGCAATTGCTCGCGGAATTTTGGAAGCAGGCGTTGTCATTGGGGCGGGATATCCTGGCACTCCATCGTCCGAGATATTGCCAACCTTAGCTGAAATGCAAAAATATTTTCCACATCTCAAATTAGAATGGAGTATTAACGAAAAAGTAGGTTTTGAAGTAGCATATGGCGGATCTATGTCAAATGTACGCTCAATTGCTGTAATGAAGCATGTTGGGCTAAATGTCGCATCAGATGCGTTCATGACGGCTTGTTATGCGGGGGCTCGAGGTGGTATGGTAGTAATTTCAGCAGATGATCCTAATTGCTATTCTTCTCAAAATGAACAAGATAATCGATATTTTGGGCTTCACGCTTTAGTACCAGTGTTTGAACCCGCAACACCACAAGAAGCAAAAGAAATGATAAAATACGCTTTTGATTTTTCGGAAGAATATCACTCATTAGTATTATTTCGAACTACAACTAGGTTGAACCACGGGAGAGGAGATGTTATTCTTGGAGAAATTAAAGAAATTAATCGGGATTACGGTTTTGATTGGGATCGTTCCAGATGGGTTTGTTTGCCATCACACTCACGAGTTTTGCGTGTTAGATTGTTAGAAAGGTTAGAGGACATCTCTGAATTTGCTGACGAATTTCCTTTTAACTCATTAAAATTATCAAAAGAGAAAATTAACGGTGTTAGATATGGATTTGTTGCTGCTGGCATACCATACTCTCAATTGTTAGATGCTCTTAATTTTTTCGACATTACTAATAAAGTATCAATTTTAAAACTCGGGTTAGTTTATCCTCCACCCAAAAAACTAATCAAAAAATTATTCGATTCAACAGATGAAATTGTAGTTGTTGAGGAGCTAGAGCCGTTTATTGAAAATATCTTAAAGCAACTAGCATTTGAAGAAGGCATCTCAAATGAACTCAAAATTCATGGTAAAGACTTGTTTCCTCAAAATGGTGAATTTTCTGCAGAAATTTATTTAGAAAATATTGCTAGTTTGGTTGGATTGCCCTACGAAAAAGTCTCTGTACCAGAGAATATGATGATCATACCTCCAAGGCTTCCGATTTTATGT
>DAOUUT010000002.1 GCA_030668025.1 Promethearchaeota archaeon | reverse complement strand
TATATACAAACAAAATACACAAGAATCCTTAGTCATCATTCTCATAATCGTTATCTTAGAATTGATTCTAGAAAGTTTTCTTTTTTACATTATCCTAATTCCAGAAACTTTGAAGTGGTTGTATTACTAAATTAGAGTTATGATGAAAAAGTATAGGAATGTGCCCTTGGTATTTCGATCTTACTACTTTGTTTTCTGTATACCTTCTATTTAAATGGAAGAATAGGCTTAGACTAGCCTTAAAAAAGTAAAAAAATTTAATCAAAAACTTAAAAAGAATTACTCTTAAATCTAAAAAATACAATAAGGTCAAAATAAATATTAGGTACCCACACTTACTAAATAGTTTAAAAATTGATTAACTGCATTTTCTAATTTTTCAGAATTATCAACAACAAAATCAGCATCAGAAAATTTCTGATTCTTTTTTGCTCTTTCTATTCTTTCTTATATAAAATTACCGTTGAAGGAATACTAAAGGCAAAAAAAATAATTGAGGAAAGGTTAGAAGAATTTCCAAACGAGTTTAAAGAATTAGTTTCGCAATGGGAACATAGAAGCAGAAAGTATAATGCAAGAAAACAACGCTTATCTGCTTTTGATATTGTTTTAATTTGTGTTTATTTTATTTGCAATAAGGAAAAAATTGAATTCTTTTTGAATGCATTTCATTACATTATTGATAAAGAGAATTCATATTTTGGCAAACATAGAAAAAGATTGCTTAATTTAGAATATATAACAGAGAATCAGGAAACTTCAAATTCTTTTAAAGAGATTAACATCACTCCAGAAGGAATAAAAAGAGCAGAAGATTTGATTTCCCTAATAACGAGAGATTATTTTGAAAAATATCAAAAATTAATTTCAGACTGGGAAAAGAGATATAATGAATATTTAAAAACAATTGAGAATGAAAATAAAGATCCTAACTATATGCACATTTAGGAGGAAATGCATAAATTTCAACCAAAATTCTAAATATTTTTATTTTTTGGATTTATTAGTTTATTTAAATCTTATTTCAGATTTTTTTTTCGTAAATTAACATTTAATAATTTCAAAAAATTTGTTTAAAATAATTGAAATTTAGGAGTATGGTTTAAAAAATCTATCCTTTGAATAATATTTATTGAGTAAATTAAAATGAAAATTCTAAGAGTAATTGAAAAGAAAAAAATTCACCAAGCAGCAGAACTACTATTAAATTCTAAAGAAGCTATTGTTTTATCTGGGGCGGGAGTTTCTACAGAATCTGGAATTCCTGACTTTAGAGGGGAAAATGGCATTTGGAAGAAGTTTCCGATTGAAACATTTGGTACGTTGGAAAGCCTCCTAAAAAATCCCGCCAAATTCTGGGAATTGGCACATAAAATTGCCCCAAACCTATTCAAAGCAAAACCAAATCCAGGACACTACGCTCTTGCAGAACTCGAAAAAATGGATCTAATTAAAGCTGTCATTACTCAAAATATTGATGAACTTCATCAAAAAGCGGGCTCTATAATTGTTTATGAAGTACATGGAAGTATTAATAGATTTAATTGTTTAGGTTGTAAGGCCTCTTATACAAAAGAACAAATTTATCGTAAATTGAAGAAAGAGAAAAAAACGGGACCACAATGTGAGTTTTGCGCAGCTCCACTCAAACCTTCAGTTGTATTGTTTGGAGAAGGATTACCAAGATTTGAAATATTCCAATCTCAAGCTTTAGCTAAAAAAGCAGATGTTATGTTAATTGTGGGATCCTCCCTCTCAGTCGCCCCTATATGCGATCTACCCCTCTATACATTAAGGGAAAAAGGAAATTTAATAATTGTAAATGACGAACCGACTCATTTGGATGACAAAGCAGCGGTAGTAATTCACCACAAATCAGGCACTATTTTACCTTTAATTGTGGAAGAAATTAAAAAATTAAAATCAGAACAAGAACCTATTGTGTAATCTCTCAAAATTCTTAGTTTTTTAAGAAGTTTTTTATATGTATGAAGAAAGCGTGATTATTAAAGATTGGAGAAATGTTGACTTATCTTTTGGTCTAATATATCCAAACAATTATAAATTGGGAATATCTTCATATTCAATCAGATTTCTTTATCATTTAATTAACTCCAACGAAAGAGCTGTATGCGAGCGAATTTACCTTCCTGAAAAAATAAATTTTCCAGCATCTAAAGATCTATCTTCCATCAACCGCCTTCGAAGTATAGAAAATAAAGTTTTACCTAAAGAATTTGATATTTTAGGATTCTCAGTTCATTATGAAAACAATTATAAAAATATTTTATGGATTTTAGACAAGGCCCAAATCCCATTAGAGGCAAAAAAACGTCACGATTCTTACTTTCGTAATGGAATAAATTATCCCCTCATAATTGGTGGAGGGCCCGCAGTAACTTCAAACCCTTTACCATTGAGCAAGATTTTTGATCTCTTCTTTATCGGTGATGCTGAACCAAATCTAAATATATTTTTTGATGTTTTCATGGATTACAAATTAAAAAAAATTAATTTTCAAGCATTTCTTGATCGAGTAAAAAATATTGAAGGTATTTTTATACCAGCTCTCGATAATAAAACAAATCGAGCAGTTTTAAAAAATTTAGATGAATCTCCTACACCACAATTTCAATTATTAGCTAAGAATGATAATAATAATAATAAGATATTTGAAGAAAACTATTTTATTGAAGTTAATAGAGGTTGTCCGTATCAATGCAAATTTTGTTTATCTTCTTTCCATAATTCTCCCTTTAGAAATAAGAGTTATGAGGAGATAATTAAAACCATCGAAGAAGGTATAAAACATTCAAATTTTAAAAAAATTAGTCTAATTGGATCGTGTATATCCTCCCATCCTAAATTTGTTGAAATATGCGAGTTTATAATCAATAAAGGCAAAAACTTTAGCGTTCCCTCAATTCGATTAGAACATATCACGCCTAAAATCATTAAGATATTCGAAAAGAACTATGTAAAAACGATTACAATTGCACCAGAAACGGGAACAGAATCGTTACGATACGGTTTAGGGAAAAAAATATCTAACGAGAAGATTTTACAAGTTTTAAACCAAATTAAAGAATCTAAGATAAAGAAAGTAAAGTTTTATTTTCTAGTAGGCTTGCCAAACGAAACCGATGATGATGTTTTAGAAATCATTAATCTTTTGAAATCCATTAAGAAAATTGGTTTTACGAGGAATGAACTTAAAGTAAACGTTAATCCGTTTGTTCCTAAACTAAACACGCCCTATGGAAATAAATGTCACTTTTATTTATCAAATAATCTTAGTGATTTAAAATTAAAACTTAAAACTTTGGAAGTAGCGTTAAAAAACATCACATCAATTAAATTTAAAAACCCAAAAAACATCGTAAATAACGCGAGATTACAGACTTTAATATCGTTAGGAGATAGAAATATATCCGAATTACTACTACAATATTACTTTAATGGTGCTAATATGGGCGCTTTAAGAAGGGCTGAAAAAGATTTGAATTTTTCAATTGATAACTATTTCCAAAAAGTCCAAGATGGCTACAAACCGTGGATAATCTAAATTACAAATACAAATAAAAAGAAAAATTAAGTTAGTTTTAGTCGATTTTATTAAATACTTGTTTAGGAGCTTTGCAAACTGGGCATTGTTCTGGAGGCTCTCCTTCGTGCGTATACCCGCATACAGAACAGACATACATTGGCCCCTCTTCTAAATCTTTACCACTTTCAACTAATTCTAAAGCTTTTTGATAAAGTTTATGATGTATCTTCTCCACATCGTTAGCAAGGTTAAAAGTCCTTTCTGCGCTTTTATTTTCTTCCGTTTTGGCGTCGTTAATGAAATCAGGGTACATTTTTGTAAATTCGTAATATTCACCCTCAATTGCTTCTTTTAGGTTTTCGGTAGTAGCCTTGATGCCTCCCATGGCACGCAAGTGGTTATGTGCGTGTACTGTTTCTGCAGCCGCAGCAGCTCTAAATAAGCGCGCTACTCCTGGAAATCCGTCTTGTTCTGCTTTTTTTGCAAAAGCTAGATACTTCCTATTGGCTTGAGATTCGCCCGCAAAAGCGGCTTTTAAATCTTCTTCTGACTTCGTCATATTAAAGTTAACTCATTAAATTTTTATTGTGAATTATATTTCAGAATATTTTAAGTTTCATTTTATAATTAATAATCTTTTCTTAATCGCGAAAATTAGCAACAAATCATGAAAATGCTAAAAATAGACCGATTAGAAATACGATTTTCTGATACTAATCATTAAGTAAATTTTTTATCTTGTTTACAACTTTCTGTAAATAAAATTCGGCCATTCCAAACCTAATTTTAGTATCAAAGATAAGAATTATTATATATAAATCATTTACATTTTCAGAAAAAATAAGCTCGTTGTTCTTAGAGGTGTAGAATAATTTTAGAACAGTGTTATTACAAATTTTCACTCTAAAATCGACCTCCTTTATAAAATCTTTAATAATCATCTTATTGAAAGAGGAAAAAACTACTTTACCCATATTAGTTAAAAGAATAACGCCTTTAATGTCATCGTTTAAGTGGAGTTCTTTGAGTAAGTTAATAATTTCATCTTCTTTGATTAAATCAAATTCGCTACTAAAGGGTTCCCTAATAATGTCTTCGATGAGATAATTTAATTGCTCGTCATTAATGTATTCTAAATCGGTTTTTATATCGTTTTTAATTACATATTCTAAAAATTTTGTGTGGATTTTTGAAATTATTTCTTCTAAAAGCTGCCAATTTTCGATAGTATTACAAAGAATACTGTAAAATAATGCTTTTTTTTCAAATACTACTAATTTAATTCCACCGCAAATTTCTAAGGTTTTGATTTTATCTCCAATCAGTTCTTTGGTAAACGACATCAAAGCTGTAAAATAAGAAGAGATGAGTTGTTCCTGTTCTAAGGGGTACAAATTTGTAAGATTTAAGCCATAGATACATATACCAGATTTATTGAAAATGAATAAATTATGTATATTCAATTTATCAGATGTTCTTTTGATCTTTGAAACTATAGCAGAATTGTCGGGAATTCCCATGATAATCTTTTACATTAAAACTATAAAAAGCACAAACTTTTCGATAACTAAGTTATAATGTTATGAACTCCCTTAAAACATAGTTTACATGGAAGTATCCTATATCCTCCCTCAATCAATTTTTCTTTGATTTGGTTTTCATGACCAATTTCGGCTAGTATGGTTGCTGAACCGCCACCTCCAGCCCCATTGCACTTAAACCCAAGAGCACCATTATCTTTTGATATTTTTTCTGCCTTCGCAATGCTGGTGTTAACCATTAATGGATGGAGTCTTTTTTGTGCGTCCCAATTTTTATTGATAATTTCACCTATACTTGTTAAATCAGATTTAATTGCCCTTTTCATTTCCCACGCACAACTTTTCATAACCTCAAACGAATTAATAGTATTCGGGTCTTTTTTTATGTAATTTTCTATAACAGCTTTATGCATTTCACTCGAGCTTCTCGAACTTAAAAATAACAATAAAAATTGGTTTTCTAATTCTCTAATTCTTTTATCGTTAATTTTGACGCTTGATATTTTAACGTCAGGATAATCTATTTCCATAAAATTAATTCCTCCATAAGTGGCAGCAAACTGATCTTGCACTCCACTTTCCAAGTTTAACTCTTCAGTTTCAAGTCTATGGGCTAATTGCGCAATTTCATAATTAGTTAAATCTACTTTATTATATTTAGATAACGCAGAAATTAAAGTAACAGCAATACTCGCACTAGTGCCAGTTCCACATCCGGGAGGTGCATCTGCACACACATTTATGTCTAATCCTTTTTTAATATTCATCTTTTTAACTGCGGCTTTTAATAAGTCTAAGTTTCCATCGTATTCAACTGTTTTAAAATTTATAATTTCAGTGCTTTGTTCCAAATCTTCGGCGAAAATTCTTATTTTATTCAATCCATTTTCCATTAGCTTTACTTTGCTATAAAGATCAACACAAAAGCTAAAAACGGCACCTTTAGGATAAAACCAGGTGTCAGTCCAACCACCTATATCACAAATTCTCACAGGTGCTCTTGATAAGATTACCTTATTTATACTCATATCTAAAATTTTTAATTTTCTCTTCAATAATCATTTGTATGTTCCTAATAGTTAAAATTTTTATTTTTTAGAACGATTATTTATAACACATTAAATAATTTTAATAAATTTAGTTTTAACCATAGATTTCCTCTCATATGAGGTAAAATTTATGATAGGTACTTTGTAAAATTAAAAAATGAATTTTACATTTAATTCAATTTTCATTTCAGTATGTCAAAAAGAAAAACGAGAGGTTCTCAAACAGTGAAGATATATATGACCGCAAATCGATTATGTTCAAAATTCAACATTTTTGGAGTGAATATTTTATAAAAAAATAAAAATTATTAAAATTAAAATCTATCAATTGAAAGTTAGTTTCTCAATTTTATTCTCTTAGATTTATTAAGCAGTACAATTACTCCTATTCCTGCAAGCATTGAAATAATGATCCATCCATCAGGATATCCGAGAATAATGGGAAGTGGTTCTTCTTCCCCCTCTTCTTCAGCTGTAATTAAATATAGAATGCTATCACTAACAGGGGAAGTCTCTCCCATTGGATTTCGAAATTTCACATAGATTGTATATACCGTATTGTTTGAACTACCATATAATAACAACTGTTTTGTCGTACTATAAGCCTCCCATTCAGTCCAAGCACCAGTAGATCCATTTTTAAAGCACATTTCTCCTGCTCCATCCGCGGAGAGCGTGAGATTCACTAAGGTAGAATCAGTACTGGTATCTCCATTATTTATAATTATGGATGGATTCAATGGTATCGCTAAATACAATATGCTATCACAAACTGGTGAAGTTTCTCCTGCTGCATTTCGAAACTTAACATAGATTGAATATTCCGTTTTATCTATGGAGCCTTCTAAATATAACTGTTTTGTTGTAGAATAAGGTTCCCAATCAGTCAAAGCAACAGTAGTTCCATTTCTAAAGCACATTTCTACGGCTAAATCCGCGGAGAGCGTGAGAGTCACTAAGGTTGAATTAGTACTCGCATCTCCATTATTTATAACTATGGATGGATTTAATGGAGTTGATATTAATTTTTTATAAAATATATCCATATCCGTTCCCGAACCGCCATAATCCGTAGAATCATAAAACGCAATGTGCGTGTTTCCTGAACCATCCGTTGCTATTGTTGGAGCCGCAGAAAGAGCAGTACTTTCCGTGGAAACCACCTCGGTCGTGCTCCAGGTTGCCGTGGTCGCGCTCCAACGCTTATAAAATAGATCACGATCCGTTCCCGAACCACCATAATCCGTCAAATCCTCCCATGCAATGTGTGCGTTTCCGGAACCGTTCAATGCTATTGTTGGAGCATAAGAATCACTAGTGCTTTCCTTGGAGACCACCTCGGTCGAGTTCCAGGTCGCCGTGGTCGAGTTCCAGCTCTTATAAAATATATCATAATCCGTTCCCGAACTGCTATAATTCGTACGATCACCCCACGCAATGTGCACGTTTCCTGAACCATCCACTCCTATTGTTGGATAAGCAGAAGTATTAGTGCTTTCCGTGGAGACCACCTCAGTCGTGCTCCAGATCGCCGTGGTCGCGTTCCAGCGCTTATAAAATATATCCTTTTCCGTTCCCGAAGTGAGATAATCATCCCACGCAATGTGCACGTTTCCTGAACCATCCGTTGCTATTGTTGGAGCCGCAGAAGATTCCGTGCTTTCCGTAGAGACCTCCTCGGTAGTTGTCCAAGACGCCGTGGTCACGTTCCAACGCTTATAAAATATATCGCGATTATTTCCCGTAAAATCATCCCACGCAATGTGCACATTTCCTGAACCATCCGTTGCTATTGTTGGATACTCAGAAGTAATAGTGCTTTCCGTGGAGACTACCTCGGTCATACTCCAGGTCGCCGTAGTTGCGTTCCAGCGCTTATAAAATATATCAGTATCCGTTCCCGAACCACCATAATTCGTATAATCTATCCACGTAATGTGCGCGTTTCCGGAACCGTCCACTGCTAGTTTTGGATACTTAGAAGATCCAGAGCTTTCCGTGGAGACTACCTCGGTCGTGCTCCAGGTCGCCGTGATCGCATTCCAATGCTTATAAAATATATCATCATCCGTTTCCGAACCACCATAATTAGTAGAATCCCACCACGCAATGTGCACGTTTCCGGAACCATCCGTTGCTATTGTTGGAACCCCAGACCATTCCGTGCTTTCCGTGGAGACCACCTCAGATGTAGTCCAACCAAAAGCAGAAATTTTTAATTCTTCTGAAAAGCGCTCTAAATCTTCGACAACACTATCCTTCAATAAATTGATGTTATTATAGAGATAAATCGATGTGAAGCCACCAAAAAAAACGGTCAACGAGATTAATAAAGCTAATTTAAATTTATTTCGTTTCATATATTATTACGCCCATAAAAAAAATTTATTTGACATTTAAATATACTTTTTTTTTTTTAATTAATATAAATTTTGCCAAAATTTATGACTAAAAGTCACTAACTAATTAACTAGGTTTTTTATAATAAAAAGTCATAAGGACTGAAATTCTACAATTAAAAAATAGAGAAGTTATAAAATTAATTAAAAAGGAGGATTTCACCCAAGTCTCCCAAATCTCCTAAAATAATTTCTCCCAAAAATCATTATCTGTTTAGTCAATATAAAATCACTAAGATCAAATTTTTACATAAATATCATAAGAATAATTTAGAGGTGTTCTTTAAAAAAAAGAATAACCAAACATAATATGGGTAAAGGAAATGGATTAGCAATTTTTGCTTTACTAATTAGCATTGGAGGTCTTGGTTTGGGTTTTTATTCAGTATTTATATTACCAGATACAATTATAGTGCTTTATTCTATATAGAATTCTATTGTTTCTTTTTTTCGGAATTTTCGTCTGGATATTTTATTTCTTCATCTGAGATTTTTTCAATCTCATCTTTTAACTCCTCATAAGAGATTAAAACTAAATGTTGTTTTGGGAAATTATTTAATTCGTTATAAATAGTTTGAATATATAACAATCAATTTGTAAGAATTAAATTTATTGATCTACAATGCGAATAAATCAATTGAAAGTTTTAAATAAAGATGAAATTCAGAGCATCCACGATTCTTCAATAGAATTACTTGAATCGTTAGGCGTTAAAATTGAATCTGAAGAAGCTATAGGGCTCCTTAAAGAACACGGTGCTTCTATTGATGTTAAAGAAAAGAGTACGTTTGTTAAGTTCCCAGAAAGTCTAGTTACTGAGCAATTAAAGAAAGTTCCAGAGTCCTTCTCTCTTTATGGTCCGGACGGTTCTTATCAAGTAACAGTTAATACGTCTAATTTGAATTTTTCTACTATGGGAGCAACAGTAAATATTAATGATTCTACAAAAAAAAAAGGAGTAAGAAAAACTACACTTGAAGATGCCATAAATCACATCCGAATTGTGAACGGATTAGAACATATTGCGTGCTCTCAGGTTGATGTGTGGCCTCATGATATTCCTTTTACGGAATTACATTGTCATACATTACGTGAGTGGGGGCGTCATAGCCATAAGCCTTATGGAATGGCCTGTTATGGAAAAACTGCTTCTCAAGATATGATAAATCTTGTTTCTATTATTGTAGATGGAGAAGAAGAGTTAATTAAAAAGCCCCGCTTGTTAGGCGTATATAACCCAACATCTCCTCTTTTACAAACGAAAATCCTTCTTAATGGTCTTTTTATTTTCGCTAAATATAACCAGCCACTACTCATAAGCTCAGCAGCAAGCGCGGGTTCTACTTCGCCAGTTACTCTAGCTGGTACGCTTGTTCAAGCGAACATGGAAGTGTTATCGGCTATAGTGCTAACTCAGTTAATTAACCCCGGAACTCCTGTTTTATATGGATCTACTAATACGATAATGGATCCGACTAATGGAAACCCCGCATATGGTTCTATCGAATTTTCACTTATTACTATCGCTTCGGCTCAATTAGCTCACTATTATAATATTCCCTCCAAGGGATCAGGATCTCTAACTGATTCAAAATGTTTCGATGTTCAAAATGGATTTGAAAGATTCATGACATTATATTGTGCGGCATCAGCTGGGCACAACTTCATTACATGCGCAGGTACATACGAAACTTTATTATCAGAATCTTTTGAATTACTTGTGATCGACGACGAAATGGCAGGTATTATTAAACGGGGATTAAAGGGTATATCCGTCACTGAAGAAACTCTCGCCTTAGCTCAAATAAGAAAAGTAGCAACTGAAAAAAGAAACTATTTATCGATAAAGCACACTGCTAAAAACACGAGAAAGGAAATATTTGTGCCAAAGCTAATTAACAGAGAGAAAAGAGGGATATGGAGGAAAAATGGCTCGAAAGACATTATAGCAGTTGCTAAAGAAAGAGTAGATGAAATACTTGAAACACAAAAAGGACCAGGTTTATCATCAAACATTGAAAAAAAAATTGCTAAATACTCTCAAATTGTAACTTCTAGATCATTAGAAGATTACATGAAGCTAGAAGGTATAGATAATTCAAAAGGAACTATAGATGTGGCCGGCGTAAAAATAGAATAACCCAAATTCTTTACATATCCTTTTTTATTCCAAATTATAATGATTATTGGCTGTACCTCGTGTTTTTTAAGGCGAATTTATATTTTATAGATCGCTAGTAAACAAAGAATATTAACCTTCTATGATGATTTTTCAACTAACTTTAAATATGAGCAAGGAGAAATATACTTTAAACACTAATTAATTTTAAAACTTATTTAAATAATAAAAGGAGGAATAAAAAAAATGGCTAAAAAACCAGTTGAAGTCCTATTTGTAAAAAGTAAAATTCGAGAGTACATTAAGTCAAAAGGTTGCAACACTAGTGGTGATGTAATTGATGGTCCTGCTCTTAATGAAGCAATTGTAAACATTCTCGATGCCGCGATTGGTCGCGCTAAAGCAAATGGACGAAAAACTGTTCAAGAAAAAGATCTATAAAAGATTTTATAAAAAGAATTTAATTCTTAATTTATTTTTTTTTAAAATTTTATTTTTTAATCTAATTAAAAATTAATAATTTTTCACTGTATTTTACTTTTTAATTAGAAAAAAGTATATTATTTCTAACACACACAATAAAAACGACCAATCGGAATAAAAAATACTTCAATAATCGCCTTATCCTTTTTCTTTTCATATTTGAAGGAAATTTTTTATTCTTAACTCTTCCTTTTATAATTTTAAAAATAAGTTAAAATTCCTTATCAATGATGAAAAACTCAATAGATATTATGCTTTTTAACCTTTGTAGTGCTTCTTTTAACTCTTTGACGCGTTTATATGGTCCTGAAACTGCAATAATTTCTAAACATTTTTCAAACTCTAAATGAATGTGCATCGTTGAAACGATGATGTCATAAAAATGGTGTTGAATATCATTTTTTAGTATTTCATCTGTTTGTTGAACTGAAGCATAAACTGGTCTCGAATCATATTTGTGGTCGTGGTAGTCATGATCGTGATCGACTCCATGCGAATGCTCGTGAGAGTCTTCTTTTTCGGATTTTCCAATAAAATGTTCGTGCAACATAATAATAGGGATGCATCCTACAACATTCACAGCCTCAACAGGAGTACTTTCTTCACTAACCATTAAAAAATGCATAGCTTTTCTTATACTATCTGATCTTGAGATACCAATTTTGTTTCTAAATGCCTCGAATTTATCGTACAAATCTTTTGGGAGAGACACTGTAAAGCGTTTGTATTCCTCCATCTTAAACATCTTTAGTTCTTTTTTTTAATAGTAATGAATTATTTTTTTATTAAAATTGCTATTGGAACGCTTGCTTCTCGCCATTGGGCAATTTTACCCGAGTATTCTAAATTTAATTTCACTCTACCATGATCTCCTAGTATTATCATCAAGGAATTATTTCTAAGCTGTTTGTAATTACCTAAAATCCACTTATCAGTACGCAAAATCAGTTTTTCAATTAAATCTTCAGGAGTTCTTTGTTTAAGTGCTTGTTGTTGTTTATGAAGATTTTCAAAATCCAAATAATGCATCCAAGAAAGCTCAAAATTATTAATTATTTTTGCAGATTCCACCCATGTGCTCATGTCAGTTTCTTTTGGGACTGAATGAGTCCCACCATCGTACCTTTCTATATCTTTTTTTCTTCCGACAAAACAAGTCTTTTTTCCGTGCTCATTTAGATATCTTAACAAATGAAAACCATTGGGTTCAGGATCAAACCCACCGTACATAATTTGATGTAAAACACCTAAAGTGTAAGGATTTTTGGTAGATAGAAGTAACATCGCTTGAGAATTAGTAATCATAAATTGTGGTTTATGATATGTGAGTTCGAATAAACCAAAATTATCAATGATGTTTATACTGATCCTTTCAACACCTTGATAGAGATCGATAACAGATTGGACGGACTCTGGAATAGTACCGGACGGAGGAGCAATTCCTAATAATTTTAGGAGTGTTGCTGGTAACTGATTTAAGTAACACTTTATAGTTTGTAGTTCACTCATAAAAAATTCACTCTTAATTAAATAATAAAAATTTATTCTTAAATTTATAATTATTAAATTGAAATTGATTACAATTTATTATAAAATAATGACGGTTTATTATTTTTAGTATAGTAAATATTTTTTAAATTTTAGGTTAAATTTATCTACTTTTAAAAGTAAGAGAAACTATGAAATGAAGTCTTTATATATTGATACAGCTAATTCAGGAATCTCGGGGGATATGCTCTTGGCATCCCTTTTAAGCTTAGTATCAGATTCAAACGAAATTATAGCTGATTTAAAAGAATTAAAGCACTTTTTAAAAGGAGTTTCCCATATCGAGCTTGAATTAACAAAAGTTAAAAGAATGGGAGTCGTTGTTAATCAACTTAAATTAGCTATCAAAGAATCTAAAAACCATAGAACATCTAATGCACTTTACAACGCACTGGAACGATTTCTACTTGAAAAAAACTTCTCTGAACCAGCGAAAATATACGCTAAAAAAGTATTAAACACATTATTCGAAGCAGAAGCAGAAGTTCATGGAGATCTAGTTGAAAATATTCATTTACACGAATTAAGCTCTGTAGATACTTTAATTGATATTTTAGGAGTAACTAAAGCATTAGATAAATTAGGGGGTTTTAACGAAAGTTTTGAATATTATTATAGTAAGGTTCCGCTTGGAGGTGGTAGTATAAAAACTGCGCACGGAATTTTGCCTGTACCAGCTCCAGCAACAGCTAAAATTTTAGAACTGTCCGAACTAGTAGTATTCGGCGGCCCTATCGAAAATGAACTCGTAACACCTACTGGTGCTGCTCTTTTGGTTAACTTAAATCCAAAGTTTGCTCGATTTACGAACCAGATGAAAATATTAAGAGTAACATATAGTACTGGGCAAAAAAAGTTTAAAAACTTCTCAAATGTTCTTCGGTTAATATATGGCGAGAACGAAGAGATAACTATCACCCCAAATATGGACCCATTACAAAAATATGTTGAAGATGTAGCTGTTTTAGAAACGGATGTTGATGATGTATCGGGGGAGATGTTAGGAAACTTCATCAATACTATGGAAAATGAAAATATACTTGATATCCAAGTTTTACCAAGTGTAACTAAAAAAAATAGACCTAGTCACATAATTAAAATATTATGTAATCCTCAAAACAGTTTTGAGATATTGCATAAAATGATTAACGAGTTAGGCACATTAGGCGTAAGGTTTTATACAATTAAGCGAGTATGCGTTGATCGTAAATTTGAAAAAAGTAAAATTGATATAAATAGTAATACTTACGAGCTAAATTTTAAAATATCTTACATTAAAATGAATGATGAAATCAATGTAATTAACGTAAAACCCGAATTTGAAGATCTTAAGAGAATTAGTAAAGAAAGTAAGTTATCTATCAAAGAGATATTATTTTATTGTCAATCTGAGATAAAAAATCATCTTGAAAGCAGTAAAAAAACGAAATAATTAAAAAAAACAAAATAGTAAAGAAAAAAAAAAGATTTTTATTTAAATGACTATACCATTCTTATCTTAATATTTATCTACTTGATATTTGTTTAAGTAATACTCATCGTCAACCATTTGCTTGGAAAAGTCTTTTAAGCGTTCAATTTCTATTTTTACAATATCTTCTTTCTCTAGTTCCCCTAATTCATGGAAAATTTCTGCAGCTTCATTATAAGATTTTATTACTTCGTCATAGTTTCCAGAAACTTCAAGATCCTCAGCCAAAAATACTAAACTTTCGGCTACATCAAATTTCTTTCCTAATTTCTTTTGAATTTTTAGTGCTTGATATGAAAATTTTAAGCCTTTTACGTAATCTTTAAACTTAGTATGTGTTCTTCCTAAAGTTCTTAAAACCATAGCTTCTTCGTTTAGTAGATTATTGTCCTTGCAATAATGTAAAATATTATTCAAAAATTGAATTAATTCTTCCTTTTTATAGACTTTAGTACTATCGTAATTCTCAAGTATTTCATTGAAACTCATTAAAGTATTAATGATATCGCCACTTTCAAAAAACTCTTTAGACTTCTGAATATTCTCGGTTGTTGCGACCATTTTAAGTCTCAACTACATTGTAATTTATTTTTTTTTTTAGATTTTTAAGAATTAGTAATTTCAATATTAATTATATTGCACTATCTATATATATCTTTAGGTTCGAAGAAAAAGATGTAAGAATATTAAAAAACCAAAAGAGTTTTAATAATCTCAATTTGGATAACATTTGATTTTGGTAATTGATTTGGGTAAAAAGCTAATTTAATGATATTCGATACACTCGTTAAAAAATTGTTCAAATGGATGTCTATACAAATAACTTAGGATATTAACTAATAGATTTAGTAAGCGCGTTTGAATTAAATATCAAAACTTCTACAATTTTCTAATAAAAAAAAAATGTTTTTGTTAATTTTAGAATTAAATTTGAATTCATCGGGTATATACAAAGATGGTACAACATGGAACTTGTATGCATCTTAGATACATTTTTGCATTTAACAAAATGTTAAATACAATTGTCATTTTTATAGATTAAAAATTATTAGAGTATGAAATTTTAATGATTATATCAAAATATAAAAAACAATTAATTATTTATTTTGTCTCTATTTTATGTATTGTCCCATTAACCTTTTTAGGTTATGGATTTCGTGAAGATACTCCATTAAGTCCCTTTATCCCTACTAATTATGCATCCATTGAACTTTTATTGATAATCTTGGTATATTTTCCATTAGGATCCATTTTAGGGGTATTAATAGGAAGTTATCTTGGAGCGCCTGTATTTCTTTTTTTACATAAAAAAATTATTGGTACTAAAAATGTTTATGGGATTTGGATGAAATCTAATTCTACTCAATTAAAAATATTTTCTAAAGGAATTTTTCCAGCCTTAATGACAATTAATTTTTCAATTATATTATGCCGACCAGAAGTTCTTGATTTACTTATGGAAGATAAAGTTCCTTTGTATCTTCAATTTCTTTCAGGTTTCACATTGGGTGTTATTATAGTTTTGTCATCTATTACATTTATTTTCGCAAATCTATTATTTTCTTCAAGTTGGGGTTTAATCGATTCAAGAATTGTCCATACAAATAAGAAGCAAATGGAAGATTTAAATGCACTCCCTAAAATTAGGGCTAGTGGCGAGTGGTTTAATGTATTGTTAAAAGGTTATGCAGGGATCGGAGTAATAATTTCATATATTCAATTTACTTTTCAAAATGTTGAGGACTTGTCGGTTTATTTTTCTAATCCAGGATCATTATTAACATTAATTTTATATGCAGTATTGATGATTGCAGTAGTGCTAATATTAATACTAGCAACAATACCTGGTTTAATTTTATCTGATATTCTCGGAACGCGTAAATCTAATTATACCAGAAACATTGGAAAAAAAATGGGAATTGTTGATATTTTAGAAATATCAATTGACTTAAAAAAAATTGAGTAATAATTCTTTTGTTTATAAACATACAATTTCTTTATTTGATTGATTGCTTTTTGGCAATTTGTTGATACTTATTAATTATTTTTGGCATCTCTTTCTCCCTATATTTTGCGTGATAATTTACCAACCCGCAATAATAGCAAGACAGATCAGATTTAGTATAATTGAAGTTCTCCAAACTGATTATATTAGAACTGCCAGAGCAAAAGATTTAACTAATAAGGTGGTTTTGAAACAATATATCCTTAGATTTAACACAAATCGGGGTAATCCATAGATGTTACAAGACTTAATTAAAGAAATGGAAAATCAGCCAGTAATTTTAAAATGTGGATGTCACCACAATGTAATTCATATTTGTAATACAATACAAGGTATTAAATTATATAATCGTTAAAGAAGGATTTTTTTGTTTAAAAAATAAAAAAATAAAATTTAGAATATTCCTAATGGTCCGAGTAATGGTCCGAAAATGCATAAAAGTATTATGCCAACGCCATAAATAATCCCAACTACTTTAATCTTGTCCTTTAATTCTGGAAGGTCGTAGACGTAAAAAGCGCCAACGAAGAAATGGAAATATCCAATTAAGAAAATTAAAACGGGATTATACCAATTCCACCAGACGTATTCCCAAATTAAGTAATCCCCCCAATTTAGAAAAATTTCTACTACTACACAAAATATTGCAAATCCAATAGCCATAGCCCATCGATTAGGTATTCCTAGGATCTTCTCGTTTTTGTCGTCTGGTAAAAATTTAGCAAAGATTATACCTGCTATAGAAAACATAAAAGCGATTTCTAAGTTCCAACCTATTAAAATTATATAGGCACTTGCACTTGGTGTAGTCCAAAATGCAGAGTAATTACTGAACGCAAAAACTAAAGCGTTCCAAATCTCGTTAATTAGATCTAAGCCTAATACCGTCAAGCCAGCAAATACTGTGTTCCAGTTTTTCGTTTCTCTCGCTTGTTTAATTTCAACGCCATAAATATATAGAACTATTGCTAAAATTGGGATTATATACCATCCAGTTTCCGGATTTAATTGTCTTAATTTAGACAAAGCTTCAAGAGAAGCGTCTGTAGGTGTCATCTTAATACACTTTTTTATTATAATTTTTTAAATTTTTATTTTAGTTATGCAAAATCTTTATTTTTGATATATATAAACTTTTTTCGTTAGGAACTGATCTTCCTTATTTATTAATGAATTAGGATAATAATAAATAAAATTAAGATTCTATATATTTAAAATTTTAATGGATAGGTTCCATATTTTGAACCAGCATTTATCAATGCTTTAATATTTGCTGCGGGAGTTCCTGGAGCGATATCGCAAGCAGTACTAAGCATAAATTTACCCCCTTCTGCAGCCGCACTAATACACTTTTTTGCTTCATCTTCGACTTGTTGAGCCGTTCCATATCGCATGGTTGCTGTTGACACATTACCCATAAGAATAATAAATTTCTTTCCTAAAGCTTCTTTCGCTTTCTTTAAATCTACCATATCAACGCTAATTACTAGTATTTTAGGGACTCTCGTAAGAGGTTTTAATATGTTATATACCTCTCCACATATATGTACCAAAAACGCAACAGTATTTACTTTTCTGGAAATTTTTTTATAATAGGGAAAAGCAAACTCTTGAAAAAATTTAGGGGAAATGCATGTACACGAAGCGCTTGGATCAGATAACACGGCCAAATCAGCACCTGTTTCCATTTGTTCGTTTAAAAAATCAATGATTGAATCTGTCGTTACCTCCAATATTTTATGGACGAGATCTGGGTTATTGATCATATTTCTCATTAGATTTTCCATACCCCACACTGAACCTGCGGCGGTAATTGGTCCTTCAACTCCAGCACCGATGATGTTTTCTGAGTTTTTAAATTTTTTAACGTAGTTCCTGCAAGTTTCAATGATTACTGGCATTCTACCGTCTTTATGAGGATCTGCCGTTTCTAAAGCTTCGATGTCTTCTGCTGTTTTAACCGCTGCGATTTCGTGCACGGGTATTACATCGGGCATGTAAGTTAAAGTCGCACCTAAGGCTTCACCAACTACATTTAAGTCAGAAAAACCTATAACAAAAGGCAAATTAAATTCTTTAGCGACATACAATTGAGCAGCGGCGTGTTTTTTACCGTCTTTCATTATCTCATAGGCGGGTATTCCTGTATGCTTGTGATACGACCATATAGAGTAGCCTAATATAATTGGAAATGAAGGGACGCTAGTTCCTGATTTTCCTAATATCCCCCGAAAATAATCGGTATCAATTAGTTCCATTAGCTCTTTTCCTCCAATATTAGTTCATCTAATATTTTAGCTGCTTTTGAAGCATCGTCACAATGAATTACTCCAATCTTTTGAGCAAATTGTTCGCTCGTAGCCGCACCTCCAATAATTATTATTAACTTCTTTTTGAGATCTTCTTCTTTTAATAGCTCGATTAAATTGGTAATACTCTCTAACGTAGGATTCATTAAAGTAGATAATGCTAATATATCTGCGTTGTTTTCTTTAATAGTTTTAATAAAGATATCTGGTTGTACATTCCTTCCGCAATCTATAACCTTATATCCAGAAGCTTCCAAAAAAAGTTTAGTTAAATTCTTGCCTATATCGTGCACATCGCCGCGTACGACACCAATTACGACAATTGCTTTACTTTTTGTATTTGTAAGCTCTAGATGTGGTTTGAAAACTTCCAAAGCTTCGTATAACGCATCAGCAGAAATAATAATTTCAGGTAAAAAGTATTCTCTCTTAGCGTAAAGTTCGCTTACTATGCTCATCCCTTCGTTTAACCCCTGAAAAATCGCATCGTTAATATCTACACCTTGGGAAATTATGTTTTTTGCGATAGATACGGCTAACTCTGAATTTCCGTCTATAACTGCGTTCGATAAATCTTTAATTAAATTCATAATTATAATTTTAAATTAACTTGTTATTAAAAATATACAAAATTTGTAATCACTTACCAATAGTAAGAAGAAACTCTTAAATGAAAAATTTATTTTGCGATTTTATTAGCTATTAAAGCGGCAGAAGCCCCTGCTCCAAACCCATTGTCGATGTTAACTACTAATAATCCGGGAGAGCATGATTGAAGCATCGTTGTTAAAGCACCAATACCTTTTTCCCCTAAACCGTATCCACTAGATATGGGTACCCCTATTACAGGAATGTCAACAAGGGCTGCAACAATTCCCGGCAAGGTTCCTTCCATCCCTGCGCATACAATTACTATGTGAATATCTTCTTTAATCATTTCACTGAGAGGTTTAAAAAGACGATGAATGCCAGCAATTCCTAAATCGTAGCTAGAAAAAATTTCACACCCCATTGATTCCGCAATTACTTTAGCTTCCTCAGCAATAGGAATATCTGAACTTCCGGCTGAAATTATGCCAATTCTTCCACCCTTCTTCTTAAATTTGAAATCTTTTTCTTTGACTATTACAATTTTAGCCAAATCATTAACAACTAATGATAATTCTTCTTTAACACCAAATTCTTTAAAAATTAAAGCTTTTTGTTCGTCTTTAAACCTCGATACAATAGCAAATTTATTTTTTTTTAAGAACGCATAAATTATATCTATAATCATTTGAGGCGTTTTGTTTTCCGCATAAATAACCTCAACAACGCCAGTGCGTAAGCTTCTGAAAACATCTAATTTAGCCAAGTCTCCAACTTCTTCGATAGTATTAGCCTTCAACATTTTTTCTGCCTCTTCAATCGAACACTTTTTATCTAGCAGTTTATTTAAAATTTCTCTAATCTCATCCACAATCAATCACCAATTTAAAACATTTCAAACTTTCAGTTCATAATAATTTATACTATAAATAGAATCTTTTGGTCTTAATAAATTTAAAAACATAGTTCCAATGGATTTGTTTCAATATTTCATTACGAGGATTTTATTTAAGTATAAGAATAAAAAATTTGTTTTTAAAAAACAATATTAACTAATCAAACTTTTTTTGATATTAATCAATACTATAAATATATCCATTAAAAGTGGTTTTAAATGTTTGATTATAAATCGTATAAAGATGTTGATTTAAAAGGAAAAAAAATTTTGATGAGAGTCGATATCAACTCTAATATCGACATTGAAAACAATAGAATTCGCGAATCACCTCGTATTCATGCTTTAATTCCGTCATTAGAAGAATTGAAAGATAGTGCTGTAGTAATTATGGCGCACCAATCTCGTCCAGGAGCTAAAGATTTTACTTCTTTGGAAATGCATGCCGAAGAAATACGAAAACTATTAGATCGCCCTGTAAAGTACGTGGAAGATGTTTTTGGAGAAAAAGCAATTCATGCGATCAAAGAACTCAAAATAGGCGAAGTATTAGTTCTTAATAATGTGCGAACCTGGGAACTTGAAACTAAACAGTTTAAAGATTTCTCCGAAGCTGAGAAATTAGAAATGATTCAAACTCTTGCGCCGTTATTCGATTATTTCATCGCAGATGCGTTTGGTGCTGCCCATAGAGCACAACCTTCGATAATTGGGTGGCCTACCTTACTTGCAGGTCCTACGACAGTTAAAGAATTTAAATACATGAGTAAAATAATAGAAAACCCAGAAAAACCGATGGTTATGCTTATTGGAGGGGCGAAAGCAATAGATAAATTTAAAGCTATGAAATTTAATTTTGAAAACGAAAAACTTGATTACGCACTTTGCTCCGGTTTAACAGCAATCCTAATTATGGAAGCTATAGGAATCGAAACGGGGGAACCCAATAAGGCGGCAATAGCAAAAGATTTAGATAAGGCAAAAGAGGATATCAAGGAAACTTACTTAAAATTCAAAGATAAAATAATTTTACCAAAAGACTTGGTAATTGACGATAATGGCAACAGAAAAGCAATTAATATCGACGAATTAAAGAAATATAATGCCGTAACTGGTGATATTGGGCCTAAAACTACGGAAGAATTTAAAAGTATTATCAGTAAAGCTAAAACTATCATCGCTAACGGGCCACCAGGAATATTTGAAAAAGAAGTGTTTAGAAAAGGAACCTTTGATATGGTTGAAGCAATGGCTGAAGCTGCTAAAACAGGGGGCGCACTTGCCGTAATTGGTGGCGGAGAAATGGGAACTGCAGCAGAAATGTCTGGGTATGCAAAAGATGTTTCATTTATTTCTACTGGCGGAGGAGCATTGTTAGAAATATTATCTGGAAAGGATGTACCAATGGTTAGGGCTTTAAGAGAAAAAAAACCATAAAATATTTTATAATTTTTTTTTTTTACTATTATCAAATTTCATTTAAACTTGGATATTTAATTAAGATGGAAAATCTAGAATATTTTATTTGGGATTTTGACGGAACTTTATTTAATACATATCCCGCCATTGCCTTAACAATAGTAAATCTAATAAAAAAAAATTATAATAAAGATTTAGATTTTAACAATGTCAAAGAATTGTGTCAAGATAGTCTTTATTCTTGTTTTAATCATATATCAAAAGAGTTAAATATTGATAGAGAAAAACTTCAACAAGAATTTGCTCGTGAATATTCAAATACTAAAGAAAGTGAAGAGCCACCTTTTTCTGGTGCGATAGAAATTCTTAAATTCATTAGAAATAAAGGAGCAAAAAATTTTATTGTTACGCATCGAGGAAAAAAAAAATTATATAAACTTTTAAAATATTACAAAATGAGATATCTTTTTGAAGATATCATAACACATGAACATGGATATCCCAAAAAACCGAACCCTACATCATTTCTTTATCTGATTGAGAAATATAAAATTCCTAGGGAAAATATACTCTCGATTGGTGATCGAGATATTGATATTCAGGCTGCTATAAAAAGTAAAATAAATTCTTGCTATTTTAATCCTAATGGAAAAATTAATCACTTAGCTGATTTAAACATAAGAAATCTTTTTGAGCTAAAAAAGAAAATCAATTCTTAATGGATTCTTGAATCTACAATTATCCATATAAATTTAAATATTCCAAAATTTCACAAGAAAACTAATAAAATATTTATTTTTTAATAATATAACATAAATATCTCTAAGTTTAGTATTTTTTATATTGATATTAAACTCGGGCCAATGGTCTAGTCGTATGACGTCCGCTTGACGTGCGGAAGGTCGGGAGTTCAATCCTCCCTTGGCCCACCAAATTACAGAAAAGAATTAGATTAAAATGCCAATAAAATTTCGCTGGTCATCTAAGGAATATATATCGATTGCTATTATACTATTCGGTGCTTGTGGGCTTTTTCAAGTGTTTTTTATATTTGTAGCTCAATACATTTTTGGCGTAGGTAATCATCTTGTTGTAATCCTAATCCCTATTGGAGCAACAGTAGCCTTATTTTTTGGTGTAATTATTATTTTTGAATCGTTTGCTCAAGTCGAAAGAAGGAAAAAATTAAAATCTCAATTTAGTAAATCGCGACAAAATATTTCGAAAATTCAAAAATTCTTGAATTTTCCAATTGTGAGACCCTTAGTTATAACTTTCCCTATTTTTACTATTCTCTTTTTTAGTACATATGGAGTATGTTATACTTTCTTAAACAATATCATGTCATTTATAATTGCGGAGAATTTAGCCACATTAAGTTCCTTAATAATAGCTAATTTTATTGAGAAAAAATACGCAAAAATACGAAGATATTAAAAAAAATTAGAGATTAAACAGAACTGTATATAAATCATCTATTTCAATTTACTAACTCAGTTAAAATTTAAATACTAAAGTAATTAAAATTTAGTTACAGTTCGTATTTAATAGGAATTTTTAAATTATATTACGACCATTAAGATTATTGAATATGAAGAAAATAGAAGTTCGTTGCCCCTCATGTACGGGTATAGGTTTTATTGAAGTTTCTGAAGAAGAGGTAGAAAAAGCCAAAAGAGGGGTGTTTGCAGTAAATGTGTCGGAAGGATTTATTTGCGAACATTCTTTCGTTGCTTACATAGATAAGAATTTCTCAGTAAGAGACACATTTATGGCAGATTTCCAATTAGAACTTCCTGATATAATTCCCAAAAAAAGTATAGAACCTAATACTTCCGCTCAACTTGATTCAATTAATGTAAGTTTAATCAAGCTTAATCTTTCTGCTTCTTTAATAACCTACATAATTAGAGCTATATTAAATAAAAGAAAGATTGTTTTAATTTATGACCAGCAATTTATGATTGATGAAGTTCGAAGGTTTTTTGATTATATAACAATAAATTCTTTTGAAACTGAGCTTGTTTTCATTTCAGAAGATCAATATAATAGCGAAAGTTATAATGATTATATTGTCTTTAACAGTAAGGAAGTTATAAAGGACGAAGATGGTATTATTAAAGGAAAAAAATTAGACGTAGAAAGGGCTTTAATTCAGAAATTTTTCGAGGAATATGAGCCAACACACAGTTTAATATATCTACAAAATGGTCTTCAAAAAGCTTACGAACTATCTGAAACGATAGTTGACATAGTTAAAGGTTTAAAAAAGAAAGAGAAGGTTTATTCGAAAAAAATAATTGAAGATTTATCTAGAATTCACAACGTAAAAATCCAATTAAAATATCTCGATTTTCTTTTTGAAATCGTTGAGAATTATTTCAAAGTTGATGTGCCTAAATCTTCAGAAGTTTCAAATTTTCTTGGAACTTTGTAAGTAAGATTTTTTTTATTTTAATTATTTGAAAATACACCCGCTCCTAAATCAAAAAATTTCCAGAAACACGATTCTAATGCCTTTTTTTCTAATTCTGAAAAATCCTCCGGTTTCCGAAAGCAATGACTAACAAAATAATCATCAACTAATCCATCATCTCGATGAAATATTACATTTGCAAGTTTATTTCCGTCCCAATAGTCTTTAAGTGCAAAATTAACCGGCTACATCGCTTTTAGAATTAAAAGTCACCCTATAGCAAATATGAGTACTATAAGATTCTCTAACATTTATATATTTCAGTATCTTAAGGATTTATATTATCTATATTTATTAAAAAAAAGAGCGGAATAAAATTATTAAAGTTGATACTATCGATTCAGACCAAAAATTTAAAGATTTTATCTTTTATCGTCTAAAATCTCCATTGACAATAATAGGTTTAGCAATTGTGGTGTTTACTATAATAGTAGCTATATTTCCACAGGTTTTAACGCCATTGTCTTTAGAACAAGCAATGGGTATTTATTCAGGTTCTTATGATCCGCCATCTGTGACTCACCCCTTAGGACAATCTAGGTTTGGACGCGATGTACTTGCATTATTGGCATATGGTGTATCAACATTGATAAAAGTCTGTATCCTGCCTAGTCTCATAGGATTTGCAATAGGAATATTATTTGTTTATATATTTAAAGTTCATAGGTGGGTAAAAGGATTGGTATTGAGATTCATTATAGTCCTTTTCATAATAATCAGCGTACTAATGATAATAATATTTTTGGATATTTGCGGAAGAAATATCTCAGTAATAATGAGTTTAATTGCAATGTTTATGGTACTTGGGGTCACTTTAATAATCAGTAAGGGAAATAACAGTTCAAAGTTAATCGCAAAGAAGTTAATTGCATATTTCCCGTTATTAATGATATTCAATATTTTGTTATTCGAAGCAAGAGGTTTCTTTGGATTTACCGATCCTTTGCTAGTACAATTAGGGTATAATGTCATTGACGCAAGATATTATTTATTCGCTGCGCCATGGGCCTTTTTTTGGCCAAGTTTAGCTATTTTTGCTTCAGTCATGGGATTATTAGCACTTCATTATGGTTTGAAAGAACCGATACCAGCAATTAATAGATAATAAAAATTTTAACTTTTTTTGTTATTTTTAGAATTCAAGTTATACAGATCGTGAAACAGACCTTTCGCGATCTTTTGTAAAAATGTAAAAGTCTATTTATTTGGTTTCCGACAGCGTATAATCAAAAAATAGGGTATTATTGTGCTATCATGCTCCCCTGGAAAATTTCTTAAAACCTCATCATCAGGATAAGGTTCGCAAAACTCCTCTAAAACGAAACCTTTTGCTATCAGTAAATTGAGCCATTCTGATAGTATCATATTAAATCGGGGAATTCTAAATTTCCTCATTTTATCGGTCATATCTTTTGGAGCCGCTCCAAAGATCCATTCTTCAATCTCACCATTATATTTTTTAAAATAATCCCCTACAATTAATCCAGTCCTTCTACCTTCTTCATCCTTAACCCATTCCCATCTAGGTGTTGCAAAACAAGGATGAGAAATTGAAAATTGGAAGAAACCACCAAGTTTTATAACTCTATAGGCTTCAGCTATTGCTTCTTCGGTTTCTGCGATATCCATCAGACTCATAGTAGCTATTGCAAAATCAAAATTGTTATCTGGATATAGAAGCTCTTTTGCACTTGAAACTTTATATATAATTCCTAACGGTTCTTGCTGTTCTTTTTCTTTTGCGTATTTGATAAACACTTTAGAAATGTCAATTGCTGTTAATTTTGCTCCTTTTTTTGCAGCAATTCTAGTGTTGTATCCTTCTCCACAACCAATGTCTAACCCTTTTAAGTTTGAAATATCGGGCAAAATTTTGAAAAAGGCAGGTGAATTAATTAGATCTCTACTTCGATCATATCCCATTCTGGCCAATCTTGTCCAATTTTCTGCATTTTCATCCCAATATTTACCAACTTCTTTATCATCCATTTAAAATTACCTCATCTTCTCATACATCTTATTAGGTAATCATTTTTGTTTAAAAAAGATATAAGAAATATTGAAAAAAATGCGCCGCCCGGGAATTGAACCCGGGTCACCAAATGCCCAATTCCTACGGCTCGTAGTAATTTGTTGGCAACCTGGTATACTGACCAATCTACATTCTATTAAGATATTTAATAGAATCTATACTAGCAGCGCTTTTTAGTATAAGTCGTTTAACGATATAAAAAATATATTAAGAAATTAAAATCTATTGCTTTAACGTGAGTTAATATAAAGAAGGTAATAAGATTAATTTCTTAATTTAAAATTCACTTCTACATTATAGGTAATACACAATTTACTTGTTTTTTCCTTATATATCTTATTCTGTGTTTTTTTAGCCAAACGTTCAATTAAACAATCTGTGAAACTTTTTGTTTTATATCATTATTATCGATAAAGGCTTCTAATTCACGTAAACTTTGAGGTAAGCCCTCTCGAACCCCGACCTCTCTGCTTTCTAAGTATGACATTGCTGTTGCCATCTTAGACGCTTTCTCTAAACTAAACTCGTTTAGTTCGGATATTAGAAGCCCGCTTAGAAAAGCGTCTCCAGCTCCTGTGGTGTCTTCTACCGGCCCCTCGTAAATTGAACTGTTCACAATAAGTTTACCATCAGATATAATTGAGCCATTGGGACCATCGGTAATGGATATTATTTTTATACCGAGATCTAAAAATTTATGAATCATATGAACTATATCTGTCTCGTTTGTAAACTCTTGAGCCTCTTCTTTATTTAATGAAACTACATTTGAGTTTGAAATAAGAATTTTTGCCCATTTTGGGTTGTTTTTTATAATTGACATGCTGGGTGCAGCAAATACTTTACCACCGTTTTCTAAAGTGAGCGTTAGTGCTTTCTCAATTGCTCTACAACCATTTTCGGTAGTTAACGATGTCCAAGCAAACGCTTTAATATTTTGAAAAATATCGGCTTTCACATCCTCAGGTTTTAACAAGTTATTTGCGCCTTTATAGGCAAGAATACTTCTGTCTTTTCCCCACTCCGTTTTTAAAATTACTGAGAACGCCGTACAATCGTCATCAGTTTGAATGATTCTTGAAAGATCTACTCCTCTTTTTTTCATATCTTCTAAACAAATACTTGCCGAAAAGTCGTTCCCTATTACTCCAAGATAAGTACTTTCTATCCCCAACATCGCACAATTTGACGCAATATTGGCAGCAGACCCTCCAGGAACAAATAGAACGCCATCAATATTCAGTTTGCGACTATATTCAATTGCAGTGTATTTTTTAACAATTTCTTTATCAAACAATTCAAATCTAAGGATGTCTTTAACTTGTAGCATACAATCAAGAGTACAACTACCAATAGTTATTAATTCTGGATTCATTTTTAACACTTTTAAATATTGAATTAGAGAATAAATTAAAAATAGAGTTTTAGCTTAAATAATTTTGCTTGATAGGGAAAAAGGGAAACTTAAAAAAAAAAATCTAATCTTTCGACTTTAATTTGTTTAATTCTTCTTCTAATTCTTTTACCTTTCCATCGGGATCAACAGAAGGTAATGCTCCACCTACTTCAACTTGTATCTCCGCATCGATTTCGCCTAATATCTCCTTAACTTGGCCATCAGTAACTGCTGTATCGAGAGTCATGTCGTCTATTCCATCAGATGTTATCTCTTCAACAACAGAAAAATCTTCCATGTCAATGCCAATTGTTGTCATCAAGTCTGTAAGCTGAGGAACCGATAACTGATTTTTTAATGCACCTAAGCTAGTGGCAATACCCTGCATAATAACGGAAATATCTTTAACAGCGTTAGCTTGTTCCAATTTAAATACCATTCCTTCTAAGTTAGTTCTGAAATGGTCAATCGCTCTAGCTTGTTTTTTAACTTGAAGATAATTTCGTGCGTGAAATTCTGAACCATCCATATCCCCCGCCTTTCTAAGTTTTACGGCTTTATCTCTCGCTAATTTAGACGTCATTTCCATCTTACGTGTTTGTCTCGCCAATCTCTTGTTGAACACCTTTAATTTAACGGTAGCAGAACGAACAGAATCAGTTTTTTTGCCACCTGAGAGCCATTTTGACATATCCTTTAGAAAACCCATATCTTAAACCATCAATTTTTTAGTTATTACTACTATATAATAATATTAAAAATTCGAGATTATATAATTTTTTGTTGTAGACCAATGTTTACAGTACAATTTTAAAGAGAAAATTTGATATATTTGGATGTATTAATAAATAAAATAAGTATCGAACTAGATTACCTATAAATATTAATAATATTTTAAGATAGATAAGATAAATAATTACTTTTAAAAGGTTATCACTGTTGAGTAGTGTTGATAGTAAACTTTACCAATATGCCGTTCAAGAAGCGCAAGCTGCCGTTGATTTGGACGAAAAGGGCCATTATAGACAAGCGCTAAATAAATATCAAAGAGCCGCAGAAATTCTAATTCAATTCGTACAATTTAACAAAAACCCAATAATGGTTAGAAAATGTCACGATCAAATTGAACAATATATTAATCGTGCTAATGTACTAAAAGCACATTTAAGTGGCCCTCGTGCTAGAAAAGGAAGACCGGCTATTGGTACAAGTGAGGACAAAGATAGCGAGGGAAAAGGAGAGGAAGGACAATATTCTGCTGAAGAACAAGAGATTATAGATTCCATTTCAGGCACAATATTAGCAGAATCTCCTAACGTAAGGTGGAACGATATTGCCGGCTTAAAGTCGTCTAAACAAGCTTTAAGAGAAGCGATAGTGTTGCCAATTATGAAACCCCAACTTTTTACTGGAGCAAGAAAACCATGGTCGGGTATTTTATTGTTTGGTCCACCTGGTTGTGGAAAAACATTATTGGCGAGAGCTGCTGCTACTGAATGTGAAGCGACATTTTTTAGCGTTTCATCCGCAGATTTATTAAGCAAATGGTTAGGCGAAAGTGAGAAATTAATTAGCTCGCTTTTTAAAGTTGCTCGAATTAAAGCTCCAAGTTTAATTTTTATGGATGAAATTGACTCGGTGGCAACTAAGAGAGGCGAAGGGCACGAAGGAGGAGGCGAAAGACGGGTAAAAACGCAATTGTTAAGCGAAATTCAAGGCGTTAAATCGGGTTCTAAAAAACCATTATTAGTTTTAGGTGCTACTAATCGACCTTGGGACATTGACGCTGCTATGCTTAGTAGATTTGAAAAGAAAGTGTATGTACCGCTTCCAGATCTAACAGCCAGAATTGGAATCTTTAAAATTCATACCGCAGGAATTAATATGGCGTTAACTGAAGAAGATTTTATCGAATTAGGAGTAAGATCTGAAGGATATTCTGGAAGAGATATTTCTAACGTGTGCCGCGAAGTTATTATGCTTCCAATTAGAGAATTAGATATGAGTGGACTTTTAGAAAACTCCGATCAAGAAGTAATTGTAAGGGATCTTAATTTAAAAGATTTTTCTAAAACATTAAAAAAAGTTAAGCCAATGACAACTGAAGTTGCTCTAAGACAATATGAACAATGGGCAAAAGATTTCGGAGAATATTAATAAAAATTTAAGTTGTGAAATATGGAGAGGCAAAAAGTAAAACCGAAAGAAGTTCCTAAAGAAGTTAAAGAAAAAGCAGGTAAGGAACTTGAAGACTTAAGGAAAGAATTAGCTCGGTTAAAAGAACTAAGAAGCCAAAAAGCAAAAGAAAAGCAAGAATCGATACAAGAAGGGAATACAGAAGACATTGTTGAGGAAGAAACAATCGAAAAATTACCAAGTGAAGAAATAGAAGCGCGTTTAGATAAAATTGAAGACTTTCTCACATCAAAGCTAGGAGAAATCGATCAACAAGCTTATAAACAAAATGCCGCTCAAATCGAGAAAGAGCTTCAAGAGATTGAATTAGAAATAATAAGAGAGAAGGGTGTTGTTGCCCGAGAAATATCAACTTACGAGTTGTTATTGAACGATTACCCTTGGCTCGAAGAAAAAAGATATGTTTTCATGTTTTCTCTTCCTAATAAAAAAACAGACCTTAAGGATTACGAATCTTGGAAAAGTGAGTGGTCTAAAGTTTTTTTTGACTACGCTCGGTACGCTATTCTTCATATATTATATCTAAGAAAGTTAGAATCAGAGAAACCTTTTTCTAATTTTGATAATCGCAATTCTGCTTTAAAGGAAATCGCTGAAGAACTAGTAAATAAAGAACAAGCTAAATGGTTATCAAAAAGTAAAGAGAAATTAAGAGTTTATTGGAAAAGTTTGGATAATTGGGCCGAAGAATTCTACGATTGGGCAATGGAAATTTCACCATTAGAACCAATATTAATATTTGAAATAAGAGAATCTAACAAAGATTTTAACACGCTTCCCCACAACGATATTATAAAAATATTTAAAATATTGGAAAAGGATAAGAGAGGGAAGATAATAAAACTAGATGACGGTCAGCTTTCTTTTAAGATCAATATAGAATAAGTCCCTTACATTGAAGGGAAATACCACTGCTTTCCTTTTAAAAGGGATTCTCTAAATTTAGCGATTCCACTATCTTCTAACGATTTTAGGGTCTGAAGGGTACGATCTTGAGACCATGTTAGAGCAACACAAACATCTTCAAGCGATATATAGCCTTTTTCTTTTGCTATACCTATAACTTTCACTTGATCGTTAGTATATTGTACTGGAAAGAACCTTACCATTACGGAACTGCCCCTTAATTCTTGTAGTTCCTCTATGACGCGATCCTTTTTCAAAATCTTTAATGCTTTAAGTAAATCTTTTATATCTAACACTTCTTTTAATATTCCTGTGTTTACTAAGTCATAAATTTCAGAAATGGGCATCAATCCAACTCCAATTTCTTCTTTTTGCATTAAAACTCTTTGATAGGCAAGCATTCCTAACTTTTCGTGGTTGATTTTAGAAAACTTTTTCAAAACATCGTTTTCTGTGATTTGTTCTGTTATAATTTTTGAAGACGGTATGTTATACTGTTTTTGTAAGTCTTTAACCTGATCCTTCAATTCAGGAGTTAAAGCTAAAATGACACCATGTTTTTTTGCCAGTTCCCTAAGTTTTTCTTTTGTAAAGTTTTCTGTTGAAGCTTTCGCCTGAATGTCTTTAATTTTTAACTCTGCTGCCTTCCTTTTCATAGCTTCTCTTAAATCAATTTCATCTTCAATCTTTCGAATGCCCATTTTTCAATATCACTATTATTTAATACCTTATATGATTAATAATAATAAAATTACTTATTTCTTTTTATTTTATAAGAGAATGAGAGATTTTAAAAATTTTTAACCTCTAATATTTAATATTATATATAAATATAAAAAAAATATTTATCTGAAAATAATTAATTCTCAAAGATTATGATTGAGTTAAAGAAAATTGAATCTATTTTAAGGGAACAAAAAGATTATTTAAAAAATCAATTCTATGTTGAGAAAATTGGCGTTTTTGGTTCATATTCTAGAGGTGAAGAAACGCCTGAAAGCGATATAGATATCTATGTTAAATTCAACGGTCCAATTGGTTGGAAATATTTTATACTTAAAGAATTTCTTGAAAAAATATTAAACAAAAAAGTTGATTTGGTAACAAAAAATGCTCTTAGACCTCAAATGAAAGATAATATTCTGCATGAAGTGATTTATGTATGAAAAAACGAACCGTTAAGTTATTTCTTGAAGATATTAATGAATTCATTTTATTGATCGAAAAATATACTGAGGGTTTAGATTATAAAAATTTTAGCGAGAATCAAATGGTAATTGATGCGGTTTTAAGAAATTTAGAACTTATAGGAGAAGCATCAAAAAACATTCCAGAGGAAATTAAAAGTAAATTTTCCAATCTTCCTTGGCCTGAAATGATTGGATTAAGGAATATCGCCGCTCATGGTTATTTCAAAATTGATTTAGAAATAATATGGGATATTATTACAAAAGATATTCCAGAATCTAAAAAACAATTAATAAAAATGTTAAAAGAACTATTTCAAGATAAGTAAATAAATCCCTAATTGGTAATGAAAGATTTAAAAGCTTTTAGGCTAGTTAATGAAATTGAGACAAGGATGATTTACGACTCCCTTATAAAATTATCCCCCCCTCTAATACTCTTTTTCAAGAAAAACGACTATAGATTATATATTTCCTTAAATGAGTTGGAAGCAGAAAGCAAGTTTCCCTCAATTTTTTTAATTTTTAAAAACCAGAGCATCCTTTTAGAAAAAGTTCTTAAAACCAAAATCGTGCGTTCAGCTGGAGTTTATTTCGGTTTTATTAAGAAAGGAGTGTTTTTTTTGAGCTTAGAAGGAGCTGAGTTTTTACATAAACTCGATAAATTTCCAATAAATAGACGAGTTGTTGTAAATGAAAAAGAAGAGAAATCAATTCTTTATGGAAATAATATTTTAAAAAAGATGGTAAGAACGATGCCATTAGAGTTAAAAAAAAACGACTTTCTTGCTGTTTTTAATCAAAACCATGAGATTATTGCTATATCAAGAGCTCGAATAGATTCTAGTTCATTTAAAAAAATGGACCCAAATAATATAGTTGCTTTAAATTTATTAGATAAAGGATACTATTTAAGAAAAAAACAATAGAAAGAAAGAATTAAGTAGAACATTCCTCTTTTATCGACATTGGATTTCGCAGTTTTCTCCCTAACCATCGCGAATTTAAATATTATTTATGATTATTACTACGAGATATTTAAATGTATTAGGACCAAATTTAAACAAATCAATTTTGTATTATATAAAAATAAAGAATAAAGAAAAAAAAATTAATTGTTGTTTAATTTATATCGCTTTTTAAAAAGAATCATCGAAACTATGCCAATCATGCCTATTACAACGTAAAGATTATATCCCGGAATATCGGGCGGTTCTGGTTCGGGCTCTGGCTCGGGCTCTGGCTCCGGCTCGGGTTCTGGTTCGGGCTCTGGTGGCGGAATAGCTACAGTAACATTAATACAATTAGAAAGAGTATCACCATATTCATTATGAGCTACAACTATAAAGTAATAGGTTCTATTAGTATACCCCGTTAAGGGAAGAGTAAGCGCTCCAGTCTCATTGATTAAGGATGTTAAGCTTCCATTGATTTCTGTTATATAACTTGAATATAGATATACTGAGTAATCATTTGCCCTACTAGAACTAGTCCAAGCTAAAGCGAAATTGCCATCAGCATCAGGATCTCCCGCATTTGATGATAAAACAAAATCTTCTGGTGGGGGAATAGTTACAGTAACATCGATATCGTTTGAAAGTGTTTGACCAGCAGCATTATTAGCTACAACCACATAGTAATATATGCCATTAGTCGTCTCTGTAATTGTATATTCCAAAGCAGTAACACCAGTCGCAATTAGGGTCTCTGAACCTGTGATAACCGTTATAGTGCTACTGCTTGAATAGATTGAGTAATCAACAGCTCCATCAGAAATTCCCCAGGTTAATTTGAAGATACCATTAGTATCAGGATCGGTTGTATTTGTACTTAAGATGAAAGTTCCAGGAAAAGAAGTTCCCGTTAATGCGAAAAATGAACTATTACTTACTGAAATCTCTAATTTTCCCGCACCAAGATATGTATATGGTATCTCCTCCCAAGCTCCATTTCCTTCATCGGCAGACATATTAAACCACCATGTTTTAATATTTCCATACTCATTATAGTCATAATCAATTGTTACATTTATTAAATCATCTAAATTATCAGTTTCATTAAGGAAAAGGTCAATAAATAATAAACCATCGTTAAGTGCTATATTAGTTGGATTTCGATCCATCCCCGCATATAGTAAATGTGTGTCAGCCGAAACCGATATATTTACATTAACATAAAACTCATCTGTACCATAAGGTTCGATTTCAAAGTCATATGCACCATCAATAATAGTTGAATTTTTGTAAAACATGACCATATCTTCATGGTACATTAAATTTTTTGAAGTCGAATATTTCATTAAACCATTTGGGAAAAATTCCACAAAATAATAACCATCATCAGTTGTATTTATTATTTTCATCCAATAATCTCCATATGTCATCTCAAGCTCAGGATATGCCATATTATAAGATGAATAAAATTCTGCAAGTTCTTCTCCACTCGTCCCTATTGGGACTATCAAAGGTGGTCCTTGCAGATCTCCTGAATTAACTAAAGGAATATCTTCATTTGCCACACCAATAGTAACTTCATCCTCCAGGAATTCCCAAGATTCTGAAAAATAATCCCAATACGTAACATTTGCTTCTACTTTTTGAACAGCTAAATTTTCCATAAAAGGAATATTGGAATCTATGAAATCCACAATTTCATATTTAAATTCGCCCCCCATCATCCCGATATATAAATTATCACCAATATCTACGCTCCATTCAAGTTCGTCTAATGGATTAAAATCAAAGTTTCTAGTACAATTTAATGTCATTCCTTCGGGAAACATATTTCCTATGCCATAAGAAAACAGTATTCCTGATTCTAAAGTACCATTAGGATAATATTTCATTTCTACATATTCTCCAGATCCAGTGCTATTTTCAATTCTAATTGTATTTGTGTCTGGATGGGTTACATCTGCATCCGTGTCACCTCCGATAATGAAAGCATAATCATCAATTGATCTACTTCCGCACCACGGAATCATTAATGAGCCATTAGTCGGAATAAAAGGGTTAAATACCATTTTTGAATTTTCACTTATAGGATATGCAATGAAGTCTCCTGATCCTGATGTAAAATTCACTAAAGAATGATTATACAATGAAATACTAGTATCTCTTTCTAATAAAGATGTAGTAGCATTAAAATACATTGTTGCTAATTGAACTCCATAATAATCAACATCACTTTCATTATAATTTTCGAAATAAGTTATCGCTGAAACATTATAGATTATTTCCGTCTTCATCATGAGATTCGAACCATTATAATAGTCAGTATTCCAACCTATCATATCACCCTCGTCAAATTCCCAAGAAACATTCTCATTAGGGGAATCTGGCGGGGGATCAAAGGGAGTACTGGCATTCACATTCATTAAATTGATTGATGCTAGCGATGTGGTAATCATTAAAAAGCACAATATTGTTATAAACAGATTTTTTTTATTTTTCATTTTAGATTTCACTTCTAACAAAATTGTTAATATTGTCACAATTATTAATCAAAATTCATATATAATTCTTGTAGACAAAACAGTAAAGCTTAGATTAATTTAACTTTAATTTTCGCTTCAATATCTCTTCTGTTGTAAAAAGAATTACATAATGATATTTATGTCTTTAGCATATATAAATCTATTAGGACCAAATTTTTATCAAAGAGTTTAATTATTCACAAAAACTTAAAATAGAAAAATTGATTAAAAGAGATGAAACGGGGTAAATCTATTTATCCAAATCCGTATCATCAATTATATATCGGATTTTCTCTTCAGAAATTCGTGTAGTTTCATCCATTAAATCATTATAAAGAGTAAAAAACTCCGAAGATAGTCCAAGAGGTGATTTTAGTAGTTCAGTTTTTATCGTTTCATACTCTTTTTCGTCCGAAAAAATACTGTTCAGTTTATTCTCTATCTCTAATGGTATTTTCGCAAATTTTCCAGCTAATAATAAGGGTTGTTTTTTACTTTTAATAATTTTATAAGGAAAATTAGAAAAATATTTTTCAATCAATTCAAAAGCTCCTTCGTATTGGGCTATATCCTTAACTTGTTTTTTCAACTCTCGTTCAAATTTTTGCTCAAAATCTCGCGTAAATTGTACAACACACTCTCGTAATAATTTAGAGTATTTAGATGCGACTAAACCAACTGAGATTAATTCAGATTCATATAAAGTAAAAATGCCTTCTTCTAAATTAATGTCTAATAACCCCCCCTTATTTATAACTTCTTCGCTCATAAGTTGTACTGTATTTAGAAATCCTGAAAAAATTGATTCACTTAAGCTAGAAAGAGACCAATCGTGATCGAATAATGGATTTCCTTCTCGATCTCTTACAACAAGCCTATTAACAGTAAATGGTAAAATATAAAGGAGTTTAGGCTCTTTTATTATTCCTAAACAAATAATTAAGAGTCCTAAACTTGTAGTAACGTAAGCAAATAGAATAAAAATCGGATTCCAATAATAAAAAAGATAAATAACTAGCGTTAATGGTCCATTTAGTACAGTACCTATAAAAAACATAAGAGCTTCTCTTTTTATTAAAAATGGAGCATTCAACCAAGTTTTTATTCCCCAATAAAACGATGCACTACCAACAAAGAATATAAAAATTGAACCTATTAATTCATACAATCCAATCCAATTCAAATTTAGATGCCCTCCCACTAATTCAAATCCGACAGCTCCAGGTTGAAACGCAAGGTAACAATATAAAACACCTAAACCAACTACTAAAATTAAGAAAGGTGAATTAAATGTTTCTTTAATCGTATAATTAATCCCAATCGCAAAAAACACTGCACTAGGAAATAGCATAAGACCAGAAATCCGAGAAAGCAATGTTATCAAAAAAAGATTTGCCAACAAGTCTAATGTAAAGAGCATGCCCATAAAAAAGAGCCCTAATCTAATATAAGATAAAGATCTTATCTTCTTAGTTCTCGGTGTAATGTACATTAATAGCATAGCTAGTAGGGTTAAAGCGCTTGTGAAAATTTCAACGATTACGTCAGGTGTCCAATTTAATGCCATTTTCCCTTTCACACTAATGTTTAATTCAAATTAATTTTATATAAACTTTTTTTGATTTGATTTAATATACTAATAACATCCTCTTGTTTATCTGGATTTAAATAGACTTCCTTACTTGGATCTTCCTTAAAGCAAATTAAATCGTAATTTATCAAATTTTTTAGTCGATAATTGACTTTTTCTCGTTTTTCATCTATAATTTTAAAAATCTCAGAATTTTTAATTGAATACTGTGTTGTTAATAAGTCTACAATTTTCCTATTTATTTTATCTCTTAATAAAAAATAAATTATTCCTAGCTCAACTTCCATCTCAATAGGAAGAAACACTGTGTAATTTCCTACTTTAATTCTATTGATATAATTAAATTTTAATAACATCTCTAACTGCCATACTAATTGCCCTGAACTTCCCGATTCATCAGATAACGCCTTCTTTCTTAAAATAGAAAAGTGAACGCCGGGGTTCGCTCTAATGTAATTATGGATCCCTCTTCTAATAGGATTTGAAAGAACTGTTTCCCTTGAAAACTTTGAACCTTCAATTAAAATTTTTTTATTGATTAAAAATTGTATTATAAATAAGAGTCCGTTTCGCGGTAAATTCAAGCTTTTTTTTGCCACATTGTAGAGAGTTTCTAAATTTAAGACGTGATTTTTACTCATAATCTCCTCAGCTATCTCTATAACTCTCTTCACATTAGGATGCTCTAATCCCATAGACTTAGATAAAATCTTAGTTTCCATAATAGAGATAACCAATTGTGTTATAAGAATGAAGTCTACACAATATTCTTGAAATTCAGGGGCTTTCAGAATTTCATATTTTAATGATTTCCTAAAGTTGGTAACTTTTATACTTGTGTTAAGAATTCTATAAAGATTGCTTCTTAATAAATATAGATATAAAGGATCTTTGAAAACAAATAAAATGGAAATAGTTCTTAACTTTTTTGAAAGCCTAATAAATTGATAGCTTCTTTTATTGATTGTATCAAACCTCCTATTATTTTGTAGAACTAACATGTTAATTTTTTCAAGAGCATTAAAATTTGCCTTAAGGTGAGTATTTATAAGATTCAACATAACAAGGAGGATTCCACTAAAAATGCAATTTACAATTTACATGTAATTTATTTTATCTTATAAATCCATATAGACCAAAATTCACAAATTTATTAATCTTTTTTTATAAGACAAAAATAAAAGCCAATAGTATTATGAAGATGAGGATACAAGCGTTGTGAAAACATTAAATCTTCTAATAAATTGACTCCAAAAACGTTAGTTAATCCTTTCACGCCATAATTTTTAGAAATTTCAATAATTTTAAATTTATTAGATTTGTTCAATACTTCATCAACAACTATCTCATTTTCTTCAGGGGCAATAGAACAAGTACAATATAAAAGCACCCCTCCTGAATTTAATGATTTTAACCCGGTGGTTAATAGCTTCTTTTGAATTGAAGCCATTTTTTCAATATCTTTCATTCTTTTACTTTTTTTCCTACTTGGATCTTGTCTTATTAATCCTTCCCCGGTACATGGAGCATCTAATAGAATTTTATCTCCTTTAACATTTATATTTGATAAATTAATAGCATCCATATTAAGTACAATTGAATTAGTAATTCCCATTCTCCTTAGGTTGACTTCTAAAGCGGGAATTCGATTTAAATTCTTTTCTATTAAAATAAGCGTTCCCTCATTTTCCATTAGTTGAGCTAAGTGTGTTGATTTACTTCCTGGAGCTGCACACATATCAATTACAATTTCATTTGGCTTAGGATCGAGAATAATAGCTGAAAGCATTGAAGCGATATTTTGTAAATAATAATAACCTTGTAGAAACTCATGAGAAGAGCCTAAATTATAACTTTCTTTAACTACATTAAATCCATAAGGAACCCATTCAATTGGTTTTAACTCGTTTCCTTTCTTTTCTAGTCGCTTTTTTAATTCTAATACAGATATTTTAAGATTATTAACGCGTATTGAAGGCATTAATGGGAGCTCATTTGCCTCTAATAATTTTAATGTCTCATCTAATCCTAAGAATCGAAAATATCTTTCAATCATATAGGGGAGATATCCAAATTTTTCCGCTAGTTTATGGGCAGTTTTAACGTTCTGGGAAATTGAATATCAACTCTAAGTGAAACTATTATTACTTAATAAAAATTTATTTATTATATTTGTTATTAATATAGAAAAGAGTAGCACTATGATTGAAGTCGAAATTAAAGTTAAAATTACTGATCCTAATCAAGTGAGGAAAAGATTTGAAGAGAACAAAGGGGTTTACAAAATTTCTTTGCATCATGAAGACACATATTTTAACATGCCAAAGGGTCTAAGGGATTTTAAACAAACTGACGAAGCACTAAGATTAAGAAAATCCATTGAATTTAATAAGGATAATCCTGAAAAAACTCAGAAAATTAATTATTTTATAACCTATAAAGGGAAAAAAATTGATAAGGCAACCAAAACAAGAGAAGAGATCGAAGTAAAAATAAATAAAATTGAAGATATGAAAAATCTTCTCAAACTATTAGGATTTCGAGAAGTATTCACCGTCGTTAAAGAAAGAGAATTATATGAATTTTTATTTAAAGATGTGAGAATCGAAGCTTTAATCGATTTCTTACCTATTTTAAAGCAACATTTCGTAGAAGTGGAAATAATGATCGAATCGTATGAAGATATAGAGAAAAGTAGAAAGAATCTTTTTCAATTTTTAGAGAAATTTGAAATTAAGAAGGAAGAATCAATTAGAAAGTCTTATTTGGAATTAATTGCAGAAAAATTAAACAAAATATAAAAAAAATATCAATTTTTAAAAGTTTAATACTTCTTATTACAAACAATATTTAGAAAAAACAATTTTTATGGCATTAGGGGAATAATTTGGATCTTTTTTATTGGGTAGATTTTACAATCGCAATATCTATTCTTTTAATTGTAAGCTTTCTCTATAAAACTAAGCGAATTGAGAAGTTCAGTTGGGTTTTGTATTGGATAGGGGTGGGTCTTGGATTATTATGGGAACTCCCAATGTCGGTGGCTAATGAAATAGGAATTTATCCACCTGCCAGATTTATAACGCCATTACCTGTACATTTTTCAGTAATTGTTATAACCCATAGCTTATGGGACGGTGGTTTATTTCTTGTGGGTGTGTGGTTAATACACTGGTTAAATAAAGAACCTCATTTTGAGAAATTTAAAATTAGTGAACTGGCTATACTTTTAATTTGGGGTCAATTATCAGAGTTAGCTGTAGAGCTTATTAGCACATTTAGTAATGCTTGGGAATTTATTTCTTATTGGTGGAATCCTACATTATTTATTTTCAATGGACATAATATAACGTTATTACCTCAATTGATCTGGTTAGTAGCACCAATAGTTTTCTATTTTATTGCTATTAAATTAAAAAAAAAGGATTTAAAAGATAAGTAGGTATTCTACTTAATTATTAATTTATCGAGTTCTGCTATTTCTTTCTCTAATTTTTTTCGATATAGACTTAAATCATAATTCTGATAGACTTTTCTTATTAAATCTTTCTGTATAGATTGCGATTTTCTCGATATTTCGTGAATGACACTCAAAAATTCATAATATTCAACATTAATTTCTACTAATTCATTCATTATGTTTCAATTCTCCATTTTAAGTTATTTTTATTTTCTTACAATTACAAAATAGCAATAAACAATTAAAAATAATCTGGAGTCCAGTCTTTGTGGGTTCAGAATTCTGAGTAATACTAAATTATGTGATTCTGTAACAGTTTAAAACATTAAATGGGAGGGCTTTCCCATTTCTAAAACGTTTTACATCTTCAGGTCTTCATCTATTCTTCTTTTGTTTCTATAATTAAGCCGAATGGGCTATATTGGACGCAATTTTGAAGAATTCAAATCCCTAAAAGCGATTAAATGAATTGCTTTTGAAATTGTATGAATTAATATGTAAATTAAAAAGTATTTTCAAAAACGAAATAATGTTATTCTGATCTTTTCTTTAATTCAGTATATTCTCCATCTATTATTTGGGAGATGTATCTCCTTCCTTTAATTATCCACATAATTTTATGGCCCTCTCGAGCTTTTTTCCCCCATTCTGATTTTTTTCTGTAATTTTGTTCTATATAACGATACCCAAATAAATCAACATATTTAATTCCGCTTGAAAATTTCTTAATGGGGTATTCGATCTCGTCAATTTCAACATTTTTTTCTTCTTGAAACATTGCGTTATATATTTTTAAACCTTTTTCCTTCAAATCTTCCATTTTACACACCCTATAAGAGTTTATTTTTGCTTGCAAACTCTACAACCCAGCTAGGTAACTTGTCTAACTGATTATTGCTGAAAACTAATTTCTTAAGTGACAAAAGATTTGGGCAAGGATCGGGATATTTTTCTAGTTTACAATAAGAGATTTCCAAGGATTCTAATTTTGATAGCTTACAAATCGACGATGGAATTTCTTTAAGATCTTTAAGAGATAAACTTAATATGAAGCCTTTTTTGGCAGCTCTAACGCGACCTAGTCCTTTATACCCTATCTCGGTGTTTTCTTTAATTAGTACTTGTTTAGCTTCGTCTGATAGCTCAAACTTCTGTAAAAAATTCTTTAATTCGCTCCTAAATTTCATATAATCTAAGTAATCGATATCGAGAACAAATTTTGAGTCTGCTGAGTTTAAGTTATAATTAGCTCTAATCTTGTTTAACGCTTTTTCTCGAATTTCTTCAAATTGAGGATACTCGCCTGTTTCAAATAAATCTAATAGTTTTTTAAAGAAATATATAGAGTCTTCATTTTGGATCGCCCATAATAAAGGTTCATGATCCCGTGCTGGAAAGTTCTGGATCAATACTTTAGCCGCTTCAAATCTAACTAAAGTAGACTCATCAGAAATTAAGCAATTTTCAATTATGTTAAAGGTTAGCTCGTCTTCAATCGATAATTTACCGATATATTCTAAGCCTGAATATCTAATATCCTCGTTATCACTTTTATTTATTAACGATTCGAATAGCTTTAAGGCGTCCTTCCTTCCTACTTCGCTATTAAGTACTTTGAAATAAATTTTTTCAGGTGTTAATTGATCTCTCATTTTTACTTTAAACTTTCTTTTACTACTTCGTGATGACATACCGTCAATGAGAGCGTTTCAGGGGCAATTAATTCGAGATTTTTCATAACTTGTACATGTGAGGCTAAAATTATTAAATTTTCGTTATTTCCTTTTAAGTTTACATTTTCTTGGATATTACAATTATCAGCGATGATAGCTTTTTCGATTTGAACATTACTTGAGATATGTGTCTTGCTATAGATTAAACATTCCTTAAGTTCGGAATGGTCGTTAATAAATACATTGTCGCCAATTATTACGTTCGGACCAACTTTACAATTCTCTCGAATTACAACGCTTTCACCAATTGTACAAGGAGGATAAATTTTTACGCTTGGGTGGATTTCTGTAGAAGGTTCTATTAAATTTCTTACATTTCCTTTCTGATTTTTTATTAAGTCATTCATTAATAGAATATTTCCTTGTATTAAATCGTAGGGTTTACCAACATCGCTCCATATTCCACTAATAGGGTAATGATAGAGCATATTTTTATCGGCAACTTTAGGAAATACATCTCTTTCAATAGAAACTTTTTTATTTGGTTCGATTAAGGAAAATATTTCAGGTTCTAGGATATACACACCAGCGTTAATAGGCATGGGAACGTCTTTGCCGTTTGGAGGAGTGTATTCGTCCTTTTCAAGAAATTTTAGTAGTTGGTGCGTTTCATTATCTACTATCAATACGCCATATCTTGAGGGATCGTCTACGGTTTTACTGGCTATTGTTCCAATACCTTTACACTTTTCGTGTAATTTAAGCATATCACTAAAACTATAATTCAAAATTACATCTCCATTTAACATGAAAAAATTATCGTTTTCGAGGTAAGATTCTGCTAATTTAATTGCTCCCGCAGTTCCCATTGGATGTTTTTCGTCCGTATAATGGATTTTTATTCCTAACATTCTACCATCCTTGAAATAGCTTTTAACAATATCGTCCATCACACTTACGGCTAAAACTACTTCTTTAACGCCAGCGGCTTTTAATAAGAGTATCTGTCGCTCCATAACGGGTTTATTAACGATTGGAATTAATGTTTTGGGTATAGTACATGTTAATGGTCTTAATCGTGTCCCCCAACCGCCCGATAAAATTATTGCTTTCGTCATTTTTTTTTAATTAAAGTTTTAATGGGATGTATAAAATAATTAAAAAGCTATTTTTTAAAAACTATTTTGGTAATTAATATTTTCATCCAATTCATATTCATACACTTTATCGTAATCGTTATTTCTTATGTTTGAAAAAATCCAAACAAATATTATAAAAATAAAATTTAGCGCAGCACATATAGTAAAAAGGGTCGTAATACCAATTATTTCTGCTATCGGGCCGGAGATTATCATCGCTACTGGAGAAACTAAAGTTACAATAGTAATTACATTAGACATAACTCGTCCTTGTTTATCTGGAGGTATGACGGTTTGTAGAATCGTTAAAAACATGGTGTTAACAAAAGGAACAATAAACGCAAACATAAAGCCACCGATACTAATCATAAGAAAATTTTGTGGAGGTGCCATGGCTAATATTAAGTGTCCGACCTCACCTATTAAAATTCCAGCAAAGATAATTACGGGTTTTTTATTCCAAACCTTTTTAGACACTACGATCATAGCTCCAACAAACATCCCAGCTTGAATTGATGCTAGAACAATAGCTAGATTGCTATCAGTCCCGGCATGAGTCACTTTTATATAATATATCATTAAAGTGTTAAAGGGATTCCCTAAAAAATTCAAAATAGTCGCTACAAAGAGTAAGATTAGAAGCCCTGGAACAATTTTAATAGCTTTAAATCCCATTTTAAATTCTTTAAAATACGATTTTTTATGTTTAGTAATAGGTTTCTTCGGTAAAGGAGGTATTTTTATTAATAATAGTGGAGTTATCGCAATCAAAAAAGTAATAATGTCAACCCATAATATTTGATCAATTGGAAATAATAGTAATAAACTGACAGCTATAATTGGGCCCATTGTATTAACTAATCCGGTAAAAAAATAATTAATACCATTCATTCTGCTTAAATGTTTCTTTGGTATCATTAAGGGAATTATTGCGTTTATAACTGGCCAATGAAATGCTTGAAATACCCCTCTAATACTATTAATCAGAATTATTAACCATACTTGCTGAATATTAAAAAAAAATAATAAAACTAAGCTAAAAGTTGTAAGTGCTTGAAAAAAATCAGAGAGGCCAATTAAGAGTTTTCTGTTCCATCTGTCAGTAAATACGCCCGCGAGAGGGCCAAGAATAAATTGTGGTAGAAAAGAGAAAAAAGCGGCTATTGATATTATCGTTAAATTTTCGGTTTCAATTGTTATCCAATATATTATTACAATTTGAACTATAGATGACCCTAACAACGAAAATAATTGACCTGACCAAAAAAATATATAGCTTCTAAAAGTCTGTACCGTAGCAGCGGATTCCATCTTTCTCAACATTTGAATTAAATTTTAAATTAAATAATTAGTAATTTTTCTTAGTATCTTAATATTGTTATATGTCGTTAGTTATTTTCTGTGAATATAAAAACTTACCTGGTTCAATTCCTTTTTTTTCTGCCATCTTGTAAAATAGTAATTGAAGAATTATTATTTCCATTATCGGCGCTAAATGAGGATCCTTTATTTTATGCTTATAAGTTATAATTTTAGGATCGTCGTGTAATTTCTTTGCTTTCTCGTCAAATTCTTGATTTGTAATGTGCAGAATTTTTCCACAAGCCCATTCGTTAATTAATTTATCTATGAATTGAATGTTGAATGCGAAATTCTCTTTATCGGATGAAAGAATTATAAGTTTAGTACTCTCTTTTAAGCATTCAATACCACCGTGTCTAAAAGTTGATATAGAACTTGCTTCAGAGTAAGATTTAACGATTTCCTTAAAACTTAATGCCGCTTGATGCGCAGTAGTTAAAGAAGAACTTCGTGCGAGAATTTCTAGAAAATCAATATCGTATCCAAATGAAGATAGAAGCTCTTTCCATATCTTATTAATCTGTTTTTGATCAAGTAAAATTCTTCTAACTTCCCCTAAGAAGGCTTCTACATTTTGAATTTCGGTTTCATTTGTAAAAAATTCGCCTATTATTGTTTTTGCCATAACATACAACAATAGCAGCGTACAAACATAACTTTTCGAAGTAACTGAAACCTCTTCGTCAAAATTCATATAAACTTGTAATTCTGTCATATAAGCTAAATAACTATCAGGATTATTCGTGATACCAATTGTTAACGGCTTATTATTAATATCTATTGCATTAATTTTTCTCAATAGTTCTCTAATTTCCCCAGATTTGCCAGATTGTGAAATAATTATAATCCCTATGTCTTTAAAGCAATTCTGTTTAACGTTAGGAAATGTATTAAACAAGAATTCTCCTGCTTCTCGAATTTCAACAGCGATTCCATACTGATTTAAAATATAATAAGGTAAGTATGAGCTGATAAAACTTGAACCCATACCCGTAAATATAAGTTTAGTAATACCACCTTTTTTTAAAAAGTCTCTAATTTTTAAAAATTGAGGTTTACCTTCTCCTACAATGTAGTTAAACGTGTCTTTAAGAGCATCTGGTTGAGATTTTATTTCTTTTAAAAAATCATTCATATATAATCCCCTAAAAATCCATTCATAATTAATTATAATAAAAAATATAAGATAAAATTAATTTAAACAATTCAGAATTAAATAATTATTGAAGTGATATTTTATGCCTTGCATACACGGTCTTGATATTAACAATTGTCCTATTTGCCGAATGACGAAATCTACAGTCCCTCGAAACCCAATTAACATTAAGGCTGCAAAGATCGAAAATTTAAAACCAGAAAATCCGTTTTTTAAAAATCATATTAACAATAAAAATAGAACTGAAGAATATTTAGTTAAAAGTAATAAATTATTACAACCAAATTTGATAAACCAATTACCAACGCCAAACCTCATAAACAAAATTCCTAATTTTGAAAGTAAGGAATTAATTAATAAGTTAGACGAGTTAGATCTTGATAAATGGGATAACTACGGAATTTCTAAAAAGGTTTCTCTTGAAAAACCTGAATTGAAACTTGATTCTGATTAGACTTATTTTAAAATTATTAAAAAAAAATTGAATAATTAATTTCTTTATTTAGTTTTGGCGATTTCCTCATTAATTTTTCTATAGATATCTCTCACATCTCCAAGCTTTAGAAGAGCTGTTATTTCATTGAATGTATCAATAGTTTCTGAATATAATTTCCCACCGATAAGACCTCCATCAACAACCAATGCATGTCCATTAACAAAGCTGGAATCGTCGCTTACAAGCCAGAGAGCAGCTTTAGCAATATCATCTGGTAAGCCAGTACGTTTAATTGGTTGAGAATTAGCAAAGGGGATTTTCAATAACTCCGCTAGCCTTTCAGCAGCATCTTGAGGAAGCCCGAATCCTCTTCCAAAAATGGCTGTTGGAATAGCTCCTGGGCAAACACAATTTACTCGAATGCCATCTTCACCCAATTCCATAGCAACAGTATGAGTTAAATGGATAATTGCTGCTTTTAGAGCACTATAAATGTGAGGTCCAAAACCTGTTCGAAGACCTGCTACACTAGCTGTACTTAATATGACTCCTGATCCTTGTTTTTTCATCACTGGAGCAGCGTGTTTCATTCCAAGAACCACACTACGAAATACTACTTCCATAGTCACATCGAAGGCGTCCGTAAGTGTTTCCTCAATTAACCCTCCAACACCACCAAATCCAGCGTTGTTAAACATAATATCAAGGTGTCCAAATTTTTCAACAGCGAAATCGATTATAGCCTTAATTTCAGATTCCTTGCGCACATTTGTATGAAAATAACTCGCATTTGGTCCAAGTTCTTCGGCAAAAGTTTTACCTTTATCATCTTGTATATCTCCAAACACAACACGAGCTCCTTCTTCAATAAAGAGCTGCACACTAGCCCTACCTATACCACTTGCCCCGCCAGTGATTACGGCAACCTTCCCATCTAGTTTTCCCACTTTAACACAACCTTTTTCTTTTTAGAGTGTTTGAAAAATTTAATTGTTTAAGAAGAAAAATAATATTCTTCTCTTTTATGAACTTTTATTTAGATTCCATTAGATATTGTTAAAATAGATTAATTGATTTAAAAATATTTGGATGATTCATTTATAAAAAAAAGAAATAATTTGATACAATTATTAATATTCTTTTGTTTCAACTTTTCATTCATTTTTATAATTAGTCGTTATCTATTAAGGCTATTAAAGTTCTAAGATAAATTTATTATAATATTCATTTTAACATAAGAATTTAAAATAAGAATTTTAAAACAAATATATATATATTTACATTATTAATTTCTTAAGAAACTCAAAACTCAATAATGAAGTGTTGAATAATGGAAATTAACGAAGATTTGAAAAATAGTACGCAAGTTGCCTATATCAGCATGGAGATCGCAATTGATTCGAACATTCCAACTTATAGCGGTGGTTTAGGGGTTTTATCTGGAGATACCGTAAGAGCGGCAGCAGATCTAGAGCTTCCTATGGTTGGATTGTGCTTATGTTATAGTTCAGGTTATTTTTATCAATTTTTTAACGAATTTGGTGAACAGAAAGAAAAGGAAATTGAGTGGAATTTTTGGTACGAGTTCGAGAAAATTGATAAACCAATTAAAATAAAAATAGAAGATAAAGAAGTGTTAGTTTCTGCATGGCTTTATCGCGTTATAGGCCAATCAGGTCATGTTCTACCAATTTATTTGTTAACTACTGACATTGAGGGAAACGAAGATTGGATGAAAGAAATGACAGGTTCTCTCTATGATTCCACATCTCGATGGAACAGAATCGTACAAGAAATGATATTAGGTATTGGCGGCGTTAAACTCTTAAATTCATTGGGCTACACTAACATTAAAACATACCATCTAAACGAAGGTCATGGTTCTTTCTCAATATTAGAACTTTACAATATGTTAAGTGGCGATCTTGATAAAGTTAGAGAAAAAGTAGTGTTTACTACTCACACACCAGTTCCGGCAGGTCACGATCGATTTGATCAAGATTTAGTTAATAAGGTATTTGGAAAAAGAATGCCTTCTGAAATCCGAAAAATTGCTGACGATAAAGGTCAATTTAATATGACATTTCTAGGAATGGAGCTTTCTCGATATAGAAATGGAGTTGCCAAAAAACACGGTCAAATTTCGCGGAAAATGTTTCCTCAATACGAAGTTGATTCAATAACTAATGGTATCCATTTATCTACTTGGGTTAGCCAGCCATTTCAACGGATATTTGACAAAAAGTGGCCAAATTGGAAGGCAAAACCTACGCTACTTCAAAACGCAATTGAATTAGACGAATTAGATATTTTTGATGCGCACATTGAAAATAAATTCAATCTAATTAGTTATCAGAAAGGCCATAGTTGGAACTTACTGGATGAAGAATTACTTACAATTGGTTTCGCTAGAAGATTTGCTACTTATAAAAGGGCTACTTTAATCTTTCACGATATCGAGCGGTTAGGTAAAATCTGCAAAGATAAGATTCAATTCATTTTTGCAGGAAAAGCTCACCCTAAGGACACAATGGGCAAGGATTATATCAAAAAAATCTACGAATCAGGTGAATATCTTTACGATAATTATGGTGTTAAAATTGTAATGCTGGAAAATTATAATATGGATTTAGCTCATTTGATGGTATCTGGGTGCGATGTTTGGCTCAATACGCCCGAAAGATATCGCGAAGCGAGCGGTACAAGTGGTATGAAAGCCTCATTGAATGGCGTTTTAAACTTTAGCGTTCAAGATGGTTGGTGGTTGGAAGGATATCGCAAGAACTCTATGGCAGGATGGGCAATTGGCCCTAACGATTCAAATCCCGACGATCCAGGAGTCTCAAATAGTTGGGAGATTGATTCAAACGCTATATATGAAACGCTAGAAAACGAAATTATTCCTACATACATGAATCATGATGAATGGCTATTTAGAAGTAAAAACGCTATTTCTCTCGCAGCTTACTTTAACACTAATAGGATGATGAAAGACTATGCGAAAAAAGCCTACAAACTTAAAAAACAAAAACCTTGGAAATTTATGAGTTAAAAATATCTTTTTTTTTTCTAATGTCTAAGAGAGCTTAACAAATTTTAAGATAAAAAGAGATTAGGTTATTTAATACAATTCAAGAGTTTAAACGGTCTAATTTTTATATATTCATCAAAATTCTTTTGTTCGAAATAAATTTCAAATGTTTGAGCAAAAATCTCTTCCATTGTATCTACGCCAAATGATAACCCATCCATATCCTTTGCTAATAAAAGCATTGATTCAGAGTTAGACTCAAGATAGAAGCATCCCGGACTGATTTCGAGATTTTTGTGCGGTTCAATAATTAGATCGGCTTTTCTTATAATCTCATTTGTCGTAAAAATAACTAGTAGAAAGTTTTCTGAATACTCTTCTTTTAAATAAGAATCCCTTATTCCCGAAGCTTGGAGCGCGATTTTAGCAGAATCTTTAAAAAAGTTTTGAAGTCGAGTTAATTCTTTCCTGAATTTAATCTTATTATGGAAAAAGCTGAATTCTTTGCTCAATTTTAAGGGTTCATCGTCAATGTATGTGATTTCTTTTGGTTTTGATTTGAATACATATTTTTTAATATTTTTTGACATGATAAATTTTTTCACTCTAAAAAGATTTTAAAATATAATAGAAATTGATCTAAATAAGATAAAATGAAATTTTTTAAAAATTTCTTGGTTATTGAATATAAAAGATTAATAAAAAAATAATTTACCTAAAAATGAAATTAGGATCGCTTGTTTTAGAAAATAATTTTTTTCTTGCACCGCTACAAAAAGTAACTACGGCACCGTATAGGCAATTTTGTAGAATGTTTGGTAAGATAGGATTAGTAAGTGTTCCAATGCTTTACACTAAAAGAATTCAAAATAGCCCTCGCACCGTATTAAGAAATTTACACAAAATTGAGAAGGAAAGACCAGTAAGCGTGCAGTTAATTGGTTCAGATCCAATAGCTTTAAAAGAATCAATTGATTTTCTTGAAAGCTATCAATTTGATGTTTTGGATATAAACGCAGGCTGTCCATCTAAAAGAGCAATTAAGGCAAAGGAAGGAGGGTATCTACTTAATGATTTGAAAAAATTAAGTAGTTTAATTAAAATTGCCACAAAATACTCCTCACATTTAGTTTCTTTAAAGGTTAGAATAGGGTTCAATAATACAGATAATATCGATAAATTAGCGAAGATTGTTAATAAATCGAACATTAATTTCATAACAATTCATGGAAGAACGGTAAGAGGTGGATTCGATGACGCCGCTCTTAATTTAGAAGCCGTTAAAAAATTGAAAGATCTATTAAAAATACCTGTAGTTGGAAATGGAAGCATTAACAATCCTCAATCTGCAAAAAGGTTTTTAAATTTTACAAAAGTTGATGCTATTATGATTGGAAGAGAAACTATGGGGAATCCCGAAATTTTTCATCAAATTAATAAATATTTAAAAGAAGGAGTAGAACTGGTTTTTAATAATAATTTAATTAAAATGAAAAAACATATTGAGCTTTACGAACATTGCATAAATAACTATTTAGATGAGAATAGCGAATTTCCTTACCCTATTGAAAAATATAAATTTATGGAATTAAAAAAAAATTCGATATGGCTAACTAGAAATATTTCAACATCAACCGACATTAGGATAAAAATTTCTAAGGCAAAAACTATGGATGAATTACGAGATATTTTCGAACAGATTTTTGATAATTAAGAAACGAGAAAATTATTTATTTATAAGTAATAATAAAAATATAACGACATAAATAAAGATAAGTACTCCATTAATCAGTGTAATTATTTGGAGAATTTGAATAACCAGTCCTCCAAAAGAAGATGTTAACCTTTCAACTGTCCAATCAGAATCTCCTGAGAGAGCAGAAATGATATAATGAATGTTTAAACAAAATATTTGAATTACTGAAAAAATAAAAATCTTAAAAAGCGCATCTTTTTCTTTTTCATTTAGCTGCATTTTAAACACTAATAATAGTTTTTAATAGCTCTTTAGTTTTTCTATAGTGTTCTTAAAGTTAACTCTTATATTTTGTTAATAATTCTTCGGGCGTATAAACGCTGTGTTCTGTAATAATACCGGTTACTAATCTAAAGGGAGTGATGTCGAACGCGTAGTTTAAGCACTCTACACCGTCAGGGACGATCTGTACCTTCCCAAGTACATTTTTTACTTCACTACTGTCTCTTTGCTCAATAGTAACATCGTCAACGGTCTCATGCAGAGATAATGTGGAAGTTGGAGCCGCAACATAAAAAGGCACCTTATTGTCGTACGCAGCTAAAGCGACCAAGTACGTTCCAATTTTGTTAAAAACTGCGTCTGAAGTAACTCGGTCCGTACCAACTATTACTTTATCTATTTTTCCAAGCCTCATTAATAGACCTGAAGATGTGTCAGAAATCACTTTTACAGGGATTTTATCGTATTGAAGTTCATAGGCAGTTAATCTAGCTCCTTGTAATCTTGGTCTCGTTTCATCAGCAATCACGCTAATTTTTTTACCACCTTCAATTGCGCTTCGAATAGGTGCTAACGCCGTACCATATTGAACTGTAGCCAACGAACCCGCATTGCAATGAGTTAAAACAACATCTCCATCTTTTAATAAACTAGCTCCATTTTTACCAATATTTTTATTAACATTTACATCTTCTTGAGCCATTAATTTAGCTTCTTCGATGACAAGTTCAGAAATATTTGAAGGGTTATCAGGAAAAGAACTTAATATTTCCCAAATTCTATTTACTGCCCAAAAAAGGTTAGATGCTGTAGGCCTTGTATTGCGAATAGTGTCCGCAGCTTCCTCCATTCTTTTAAGGAATGTATCTTTAGGAAGGGCTTTATATTCTATTGTAGCTAATGCCATTCCCATTGCTGCAGCTATCCCAATAGCGGGAGCGCCTCTAATGTTCATGATTTTAATGGCATTTGCCACACTTCTATAATCCACAAACTCTAAAAACTCAAGTTTATGCGGAAGTAAAGTCTGGTCAATCATTTTCACTTTATTATCATGAGTCCATTCAATAGACGGTATCATATTAATCTTAAATATTGCATGGTTTAAAAAATTAAATTAGAAATATTTTTTATTACAGCAATTATTTTAATCTTGATAAGCTCCTTTACTTTAGGAAAATGGAAAGCTTAGATAGATGAAATTAAACAGAAACATGGCTTGGTATGGAAAAAAATACTTTGATCAAAAGTCTTCAAGAAAAACTACCATGGGATCCATTTCTAGACCATATGGAAAAGGAAGGTTTTTTTAAATTAACTTTTATAAAGACTCCAAAAATATCAAAAGGTAATAAATATTACAAACTCTTTCAATCCGGTTATGTCATGCTTGTCGGAGATCCAATACAAGCTAGCGTTATTCGAGATACTTCACACCTGCACATAAGACCTTTCGTTCTGTTTAGACCTAAAGTAGAGACACAACTACGAGTTATAGTAAAAAATTCTCAGAAATTTGAGATACCCATTACATTTGCTGGAGGAAAGACGGGCCTTTCTGGAGGTTATGGAAATTTTGGTATTATTGTTGATATGGTTGATTTTCAATCCTATAAAGAACCAATGCGATTCGATTTTAAAAATAATACTGTTCGGGTAAATCAAAATGTGTTAATATCAGATCTAATTAAATATACTCTAATTAAAAGCGAAAATGAGTTAATTTTTCCCGTTCAACCCGCAAGTGCTTTAAAGCTACCTGTAAGAGTAGGGGGTTTAATAGCTTCAAATGCAAGTGGAATAACTTCAGGAAAATTAGGTTCCACCGAAAATTGGATAAAAACTATTCGGATTATGAAGCCAGATGGAGAGATGGCTGAAATTGACGGAAATAATCCGCTCTTTTTAAAAATTATTGGTGGAAATGGTTATTTTGGTGTAATATTGAGCGCTGTATTTCGATTGTATCGTCCTGAAACTAATTTAAAACAAGCTATTATGTATGGATATAATTTGAATTTAGCGTTTAAGGGTTTGCAATCAGTTTTAGATTTTAAGATTTTTCCCTTAATTAGCGAATTTGTAATTTCAGATGAAAGCCTTCCCGGAAAGTTTAGCGAACTTGGGAGAGAAAAAAATAAGAATAAAAAGGTGAAATGGGCAGCCCTTATTGAAGGATCTAAAAATGATGTTGATAAATTTATTGATATAATGAAACAACAGGCTGATTGTTCTTGGAAAATATTAACCGAAGAAGAATTTCAAGAATATCTTCAAGAACGCTCTTCTTTTGCTTTAATAGTCCAAACTGAAGACAAATCTATCGATTATATCGCATTTCCAGGGTTTGAAGATATCTTGAGCGAACCAAAAAACTTACCAGATATCATTGAGACTATAAATGAACTATTTAGAAAGCATGGGTTCCATAAAGTAATTTTTGGATACGGTCATATAAATTTTCGGAAGGGTCAAGGATTACTATTACATATGCGCCTACCAGTCCCAATTCCGTATTTCTACAAACGAAATGAAAATAATTTGAAACTAATATGCGAAACTATCTTTGACGTTATTATTAATCTTAAAAATAAATTCAACATAAAACATAAAGCAGAACATAGCCCTGGTCCTTTTAGAATCTGGCTAGAACCTAAATTTAGAAAATTGCTACGACAAGAAACAAAAAACGACGCAGTATTTTTAAATCCTCATTTAATGATCTTTGATGAATTACTCCTCAGAAAGTTCAAAGTTTCACTTGATGGTTTGCAGAGCATAGATGAGCAACTACTTATGAGGGAGAAAGAGGATTTATTTGTTTCAGCTATGATTTTATATCTATCGGGAGAATAACGCCTAAATTATAAAAAAATTATAAAAAAAATTCTAATGATTTAATGAAAATTGTAAAATCACCAATAATTTCTTGTTCTCGCAGAACAGATATTCCCGCTTTTTTAATGGATTGGGTAATCGATAGAATCAAGATTGGTTATGTGGACGTGGTTAATCCATTTAATCGACAACAAGTGTCTCGAGTTTCGTTGAAACCCGAGGATGTAAGATGTTGGGTATGGTGGAGTAAAAATTTTGAAGCATGGATAAAAACTTATGAAAAAAATAAACAAATCTTTAAATCATAT
>DAOUUT010000025.1 GCA_030668025.1 Promethearchaeota archaeon | reverse complement strand
TGATCCTAACAACCTTAAACCTAGTTTTGACGATAAATTTCCTCCCAAAACTTTCCTAGTCTCCTTAGACTCGGAAATCAGCGGGATGCAAACGAATAGCACAGATTTTTTTGGTATAGGTGGCGTTGAATCTCCGGTTAGTTTAAAAACCGATCTTAATGATAGTCTTAACTCAACGGGTGTAGAAAGTTCCATGCTTCTAGAACGGAAAGTAAGTTTAAACCCAGGTGAAAGTTGCACGTTCTCTTTTTTATATGGATATCTCCCCGATAATTTCGAGATAGAACAATTAATTAATAAATACAAGACTAGTACATCCACAAAGTTTAAAGAATCTTGTGAGCAATGGAAAGCTAGTAGAATACAATTACAAATCCATAACGAGGCTTGGGTAAATCGCGAGGTATTTTGGCATTATTACTACTTGCGAAGCGCGATGACTTACGATAGTTTTTTTAAAGAACACATCCTCTCTCAAGGTCATGTGTATCAGTATATAATTGGATTTCAAGGCGCCGCTCGAGATCCTTTACAACACGCGTTACCGTTTATATACAACGATCCTGACATAGTTAAGAATGTAATTAGGTATACTCTGAAAACGGTTCGTAAGAGCGGTGAAATACCCTACGGTATTACAGGTAGCGGACAAATTTTACCCGTTCCTTTCAAACCGAGCGATCAAGAAATGTGGTTGTTGTGGCTGACAAGCGAATACATTCTTGGTACGCGAGACACAGGTTTCCTTTCCGAGAATATTTCGAGATACCCCGTTTATGGGTCTCGAGTTGAGGTAGTAAGCGTTGGAGAAATATTGAAAAGATGTTATCGGCATCTAGTTAAAAAAACTGGAACAGGACGCCATGGGCTTCAACGATTATCTAATGGAGATTGGAACGATGGAGTTGTAATTGGAAACATTCCACCTGAGAAACATAAAGAAATTCAGAAAGAAGGGGAAAGCGTTTTAAACGCCGCAATGGCTATTTTCTCGCTTAAAATTTACTCTGAAATGTTAAAGTATGTAAACGAATCTGAATTAGCTGAAGACGTTCTAAATTATTCTGATTCCCAAAGAGAAGCAGTTAGAGCTCAGTGGATTGGAAAATGGTTTAGACGCGCCTGGTTAACAGAAGATTTAGGCTGGGTAGGTGAGGACCAGATGTGGTTAGAACCTCAACCATGGGCTATTATTGGGAACGCTCTTGATGATACGGAAAAGATGATTCTAGTTCAATCCATTAATGAATTAGTACGAAAACCTTCAAAAATTGGTGCAAGGCTTCATAGTAAAGGAATTGAGAGTATTAGAAATGTAGGACAAGGAGTAAACGCTGGTATATGGCCCTCGATAAACGGTACTTTAATATGGGCTCTTTCGCTGGTTGACGGACAAATGGGCTGGGACGAGTGGAAAAAAAATACGCTTGCGTATCATGCTGAGAATTTTCCGGATGTGTGGTACGGGATTTGGAGCGGTCCAGATACCTATAATTCGGATTTATCTAAATATCCCGGGCAGACTGCATTTGACGAAGGCTTAATTAGTGGAGAATATGAAATTGCAGACGGAGAAGAGCATCTTGGTCATGTAGGAACAGCTTGGACCGATTTTCCTGTTTTTAATTTACATCCTCATGCGTGGCCATTATATGATGTGACTCGTATAATGGGAATAAATTTCACTTCTGAAGGAGTGGAATTAAAATCTACTCTCCCTCAAGAAGAATATAGGTTTAAATCTTTTCTCATTGGATTAGAAAAAACTCTAAGTGGATATTCGGGATGGTATAATCCTCTAAAGGAAGGTAAGTGGAAATTGGCATTAGAATTAACTAAAAATGACCTTGAGAAAATTGATTCTATATTTATAAATGGAAATGAAAGTGAGTTTACTGCAATAGGAAATCATTTAATCATTATAGGTGAAAGTAAGCGTGATAAACCCTTATCATGGAAAATAAATTTTTAATAAAAATCAAATATCTCTTTATTTTTAGTTATCTATGATATCGCCAACATCTTCCAATAAAGATAAAGTTGAATCATGGATTTTACTAATTTATTTATTAGTTAAAACTTCAAGTCTCCTTAATTTTATCGTATTTCACATCCTGGAAATTAAGTAAATAAAAAAGATAATGATTTAATGTAAAGTTGGTAAACAGATTTATTTATTTTTTATTTTCGCGAACCCATAAATCTCTCGATAAGCAACATTATAATCACGATGAATGCCACCGGTGGAAATATCAAGAGAAATGATCGAAATACTAGCGATTCTGCAATATTATCCGCGAATACAAACATTAAACCATCAATAAATGTGCTTATTAAAGATAGACAAGTGAATATGAACAAGATGTTATTGATCTTGCTATCACTTATCTCTTGTAATTTTTCCTTACCTCGATTATGTAGATATTCAAAAGTTTCTAATTTATCCGTAAAAAACTCTTCCATCTGGGAGCTTCTCCAACTGATGTTTGACTCATTATAGATAAAATGAGCAAAAGGAGCAAGGTTTTGCAAGATATTATTTTTATTCAAGGAGTACATCTCCATTTCAATTCTTAACTTATTTATCCATTTAATTGTTTTTCTAACCTGTTTCTTTTGTAATCCACTATAGGAAGCTAACTGATTTAAGCGCTTATACAAAATATCGTTAAAAACTTGAAGAGTTCGATATTCTATCTCTAGATATCTTAGAGTTTCTTTTGCGTAAACTAATTCAGAATCATTTAAGTTAGCCCATAAGCTATTACCCCATCCAATGTGTACAAATCCTTTTGTTCCCTTAGAAAAATTGATTGCCCCATCAGGATGGCTTATTTCCACAACTTTCTTCATAATCTCATCAATAGGGAGAATCTCATCATTACTTGTTTTATTCCGAACTAGTACAATGTGCCCCCATAATGGAATGCCTGATTTTTGATTATCAAATAAATCTTTATACACCATTAGAGGATTTTCAAGTTCCAAATCATTCAAACTTTCTTCATATGCTTTGAAAACATTTAAACAAGTAGATTTTGTCGTTCTTATTAAAGTATCGTTTATTAATATCTGATCAAGCAAATCTGCCATTACTTTCCTGGGTTCTATTGTCATAAACTCCTGTTTAAATGAAAGATTCACCTTGCAGTAAATTATTCCAATGCCATATTCGTGAAAACTCATAGTTTCTAATAAAAGGGAGGGAGGCGAACTAAAAATGTCATCTCCAATTCTATTTATGGGCAATTCAATCCTTTTATTGAATTGAATGGTTATTATACTTTTATCTCGTTTCATTGCTCCACTTCCCCCTGTTCCTTTGAATAACAATTCATCAATAGACGATTTAACTTTTAATTTATCTTCTTCACGCATCCACTCTCTAATGCGCTTAAAAGGCGCTTCTTCGTTAGCAAATTTTTCTATTAGGACTTGATCTGGGTAATCCTTTTGTAATTTTGAACATAATTGCTTTCGAAATTCATCATATTTTCCAATAAGAGATGAATAGTCGAGCACCATATCCGAATTAAAAGGAGCAATAATATGAAATGCATTTTTTTGTTTGTTTATCATTTTAATCAATATCCAGAACTTCAAATTTAATTATTAATATATATAGTGTTTTATTAATATATTTTGATGTATTTATAACATATCATGTCCTCACGATAAAGAGCCCAGTCTTCCACTATTTCCACTGATGTAATGGAAGTATAGAAAATGATGTTCTAATTAATGAATATTAGATGTCTTTATCTCTCGAAAGTTAATATATTGACTAATAAATAATAAGCAATTTTTTATTAAATATTAATCAGGATCGATAGGTGGTAAAGGAGGAACTTCAAAATCATTCCAATTTTCTATAGTTGGATAATCCCACCATTTTGAGGGAATATTTGAATAAGTTCCATATTTTTCTAATCCCTTTCCAAAAGCTTTGATGTTCTTTCGAGAAACCCTTATTACTTTAGGTTGAGGATAAAAATACGCTCCAAAGCCTCCATCTTTCGTACCTAAATTTCGAACCATATGCCAAACTTCTCGCTCGACTTCTTCGGGTGTTCCATGAGTATAAATAGATTGTATGTTAACGCAACCCCAGAACATTATTTTTCCCCGATATTGCTTTAATTCGTTATATCCACTCATTCTAGGACTATCAAACTCAATAGAATCTAAACCACAGTCAATGAGTACGGGTATAAGGTGGTCTACCTTGCCACAACAATGAAGGTGTACATCAGCTCCTAATTCATGTGCTGCGTCTACGATTCTTTTATATATCGGTTCGTAAAAATCTCTGAAAAGACGGGGATTAAAGAAGGGTCCAGTCTGTTCTCCTAAATCATCTGCAATCCAAAAACCATCGGGTTTTAATCCGTATTTATACGCCATTTTTATTGCTTCTACATGGAACTCAGTAACATGTTCTAATAAACGTTTTAACTCCTTAGGATGCCTAATGTGATCAACTAGATAATTAGAAAAACCTCTCATTTCGGAAACTACATGAGAAGGTCCTTGTGACCTCATAATTACCATGTTGTATAAATCATCACTTAATGATTTTTTTAAATCTAAAGCCGCTTTATACCGACTCTTATCTGAAGCATCTAAAGTATATTGTGCTAAATATTCATCTATTTTTTTTATATCCGGTAAAGAAGGTCTACCTGGGTGTCCCATATCTTTATCCCTTCCCTTCATATTCCAGATACAACCCCATTCATCTACCTCTTCGTGAGGAATTCTTTTCCAATTTGTATCTTCAAACTCTGGTCGATCTTTCGTCCAATCTGGTCTTTCCCAACTATTAGGATTTTTATTATGTGGGAATAATCCAGTTTCATTTTCCGCAAAACCTGGATTCCAATCTTTTGAGTATATAAGTGGCAGAGGAGCGACATCGCCGGATACAATATTAAAAACTGGGACTTTATCTGGCCGATTAAAATGAATTGCTGCCCTCACACGTTCTTTTGAATTCATAACAACTACTTAATAATTAATTCTAATTAAAAGATAAATATTTTTTTTTGTTTAAAAATATTTAGTTGCTATAATATATATTAGGGTTTGAATTATAAAATAGAAAAGAATATTGGTTGTATATTAAAATTTAGAGCCCTTTTTCTTTCCTTGCTTCTTCCGTTAATTCTGGAGGACTATCGTAATTAGATGTGATTTTAGACTTTATACACTCTTCACAATATTTTAAAAATATCTCTTTTTCGGAGTCTTTACTATCCATGTCATCAAACTCATGAAATTAAGGTATATTATCTATTAAGTATTAAAACTCATGAAATTAAGGTACATTATCTGTTATAAAGTTTATTAAAATTGAATTTTTTATACAATAAAGGACAACAAATTACCGACGTAATTAAAAGGTAAAACTCTACTCGTCAGTAACAATTATGAATTTTTTTTTAGGTTTTAGAGAGGGGGAGGGGGGTCGTTAAAAGTAAAAGTAAAGTAAACTTAAATAAATTAAATAAATTATATGCTAATAAGTCGTTCAAATATGCAATTGGATATTAATGTATTAACTATTTCTAAAAACTTATAATTTTTAAAACAAACATAGAATCATACAATATTCTTTTTTGAGATTAAAAATCATGGTTGAAAAATGCGATATTTTAGTCGTAGGCGCTGGAACTGCCGGAATGTATCTCAGTTGGCTACTAACTAAAAAGGGCTATTCAGTTGTAACCATAGAAAAAGATGAGAGGGAAAAAGTAGGTAAAAGGTTAGATGTTATCCACTTTGAGACCGATAGAATTAAGAAAGCTGGCATACCACCATTTAAAGTAGGAGACCCTGACTGTATTGAAATTCGAGAACATTCCACGCAAGTAACAACGGATTTTACGACAGAAGTTAAAATTACAGCGCTTCAAACTATTGTGCGTCTTACACCATTTTTAAATAGAATGTATAAGGTGCTAGAAGCAGATGGAGTAAAGCTTGTTTTTTCTTGTAAATTTTTAGAATTAATTTTTGACGACGGAAAGATAGTAGGGGTTTTAGCCAAAAAAAATGGGGAAAGAATTGAATACCATGCTCGATTAGTTGTTGATGCATCAGGTACGGGTGCCGCAATCAGAACATCCTTACCTCAAGACTACGGAATTGAAACTTTTAAACTGGACCCAAGTAGTGTGATGTATGTCCTTCTACAATATATTAAGTGGTTAAACCCAGAAGAAAAACATCCACTACCCGACACAGGATTTCAATACTACCTGTTATGGTTCGGTCCGTGTCAGATTGAAAATGGTGCCATTTTGGGAGTTGGGCAACCAGGTTCTTACGAAAATGCTAGAAAATCAAGAGAAGAGTTTCTTGGAAAAGCTCACTTACCTCCTTATGAAATTATTAAAGAAGAACAAGGATTTACTCCCTATAGAAGACCTCCTTATACTCTTGTAGGTGATGGATTACTCTGCATTGGAGATGCTGCAGCAATTACTTATCCATTTTCGGGGCACGGAGTAACCGCTACTTGGAACTTGTGCATGATTGCAGCAGATGTAATTGAAAGTACGCTTAAAGAAGAAGGGTATATTTCTAAAGAGAGATTATGGGACATTAATGTAAAGTATTATAGAGATCAAGGTGCGAAATTTGCTAGCCTATTTATGCAACTATCTGGTATTCTAAACTTTTCAGCGAAAGAATGGGATTACGTCTTAAAATCAGGATTACTTTACAAAACTGGGGACGAAGACGAAATTCCTGAACCTAATAAAGAGTACGAAGAAGACATGAGTCTAGGCGAAATGCTTAAATTTCTGTTTAAATTAATTGGCGGCTTGCTAAAGAGACATCTATCCTTTAAACACGTGAAAAAATTGCTATCAGCTAATTCACTTGCTGGAAAAATTAAAAAACATTACGAAACCTTTCCAGAGGATACAAACGAATTTGATCAATGGGTAAAGAAAGCAGACCAACTATGGAAGCAAAAACGAGTAGCAATAAAAAAATTAGAAACTTTTTCTATTGAGTATTACTAAAGGTTGGAATTATAAATAAAAAAATAGGAGCATTTTATAGTTTTAGGATGTCAATTTTTTTAGGTTCATAGAATAATTATCATAAAGTAATGTTTACAGATTACTTAAACAGAAGATTTAAATATATTTAGAATCTAAATATATAACATGGGTAGATCTAATAATGAAGATCAAGTTTTACAATTAAAGGATGGTCGAGATCTTGGATATGCAGAATATGGAGACTTAAACGGCAAACCAATGTTTCATTTCCATGGACATCCCGGATCTCGTCTTGAAGGTAGATTTTTTAGCGAAAAATCAAAGGAACATGGAATTCACGTCATATCGGTTGATCGTCCAGGAGTAGGTCTTTCTGATTTTCTATCTAATCGAAAACTTTTAGATTGGCCAGACGATATTATCGAACTTGCTGATCATTTAGGATTAAACAAGTTTGTTGTTGAGGGGATCTCAGGGGGTGGGCCTTACGCAGCTGCTTGTGCGTATAAAATCCCTGAAAGGTTAACGTGTTGCGGTATAATTGCTGGGATGGGACTAATTAATTGGAGTAGAAAGGGAATGATGCTATCGAATCGTATTTCCTTCTTTATCTCGCGAAGACTTCCATTCCTTATAAAAACGATAGTAAAAGCAGAAATGAAAGCGTTTGAAGACCAAAAATCTATAGAAGATTTTGCTAAAAAACTTCCCGAACCAGATAGAATATTGTTTCAAGATCCTCAACTATTAAATATTTTTATAGAAGCAACCAAAGAAGCTTTCCGTCCCGGATTAGATGGTGTTGTAATGGAAGAAAAAATATATGCAAAACCATGGGGATTTGATTTACAGGATATCTCATCAGATCTGCAGGTATATTTATGGCATGGTGAGATGGATGTGTTCGTTCCGAATTCATTTGGACGGAAGATGTGTGAGTTAATCCCAAATTGTAAGGGATATTTCTTTCCGAATGAAGGACATCTTTCCGTTGCATTTAATCACTTGGATGAAATTTTTGAAACTTTAAAATCTTAAAACCAATTTTTTATTTATTTTGATTTGAGTGTTATTGTGAAACCAAGTGCAAAAATCCGGTATAAAGCGGTAACACTAAGAATCCTATAAAAACAATTAAACCTAATATAAAACTTATTACGATAGGCATAAAAAATAAAATAAAAACAGAAAAAAAGAAATAATTTTTATTCATGTATTAACTAATATCCGAGCCGCATAAGGGACAGAATTTTCCTAAACCAGATAATTTGGTTCCACAACTTGGGCAAAATTTGCTTGCTACTTCGTTTATGCCATTTGATCGGGACTCTGGTAAGTTCACTTGTATCGGTGATACTTGTATCGGTGTTGTTTTTGGAATATCATATATTATCAATGTATTCAATTTTGCTAAATTAAAATATCCTATAACTTGATATATAAATCCCACTATTATAGTGATTATTAAAAACCCTAACGCATTCAATAAGGCAGCCGTTTTTAACTTATCACACCCTTCAATTAATTCATGAGAAATACTACCTGGAAACATACTCCTATTTTCTACAAAGAATCGCTTCAAACTTTCCCATGCTTTCATTTCAGCTACCAAGCTGGTTATTCCAAATGTTATTCCCGTTAAAATAAGAATTGCGCTTATAGAAATCATTATCCAAAAAGAGCTGAAATAATATGGTATAAAGAAGAAGAGGACTAAGTTTATAACTCCTAATATTAGCACGATTGTACCACATATTCTTAAAATGAAAGCCTTAATGTACTTCGAACGAAATTCTTCTAAATATTCGTTATTTAATTTAAGATTTGCATTTTTGATATTTCCTAAAGCAATAAACGTAAAGATTAACGCTATTAAGCCCGTCACACCAGTTACTATACTTAAAACAGTACAAATTGCTACAATTTGGATATTTTTTCCAAATTCGTAGAAATCTTTTCTAACATCCATATTTGACATTTTTTTATACTTTTTTTTTTTTGATGTATTTAATTAATACATTTTTTTGTCAACTAATATCATTATAGGAGTCCATTATTTGCTTTGAGGATATTTATTAATTCTTAATAGAAATAGTTTTATACCTATAAATAATCATTTTTTTCAAACATTATCGAGTCAAATTACGCGAAAAAGTTAAATACTCAAATAATTACAATTGAAATTATAGATGTATTCAAATTAGTAAAAAAAAAACCCCCATCATCATTTAATTTAGAAAATATAGATATTAAGAGTGAAATACTTCAACAATTTATGCAAGAATTCGGATGTATGAAGATCTTGACGACGATCTTTTTAAATTCACTCCCATCCCATTCTATTTGTTACATCTTTCCAAAACTCATCCTTAGTGTAATCAAACGATGCCATGCTCTCTGTTTTAACCGTAATTTTCACCCATTTCGCCCAATCATTATTAATTTGCCACATCTTTTCAGCTTCTTCTCTTGACACGTATTTCTCAAACAAGTTGATAGCATCTGAATCCCATGCTTTGAGATCTACTTCAGCTTTACCATAAACTATAACACCCCTAATTGCTGGACTACCTACATCAATTATTAAAGAGACATTATTATTTTTAGCAATATTTCTAACTTTTCGACTTTTTTCTGGAGTTGCTATAATAAATTGTCCACTTTCGTACTTGAACCAAACAGGAACTCCATGTATGGTACCATCTTCATTGATACTGCATATTCTTGCCGTCGGAGCTTCTTTCAAAAAATCATCTATTTCCTTATCATTTAAATGAGGAGCTTGTGTATATGACAATTGGATCACTAATTTGTTTGATTAATATTTAGATTTATAATAAATTGAATTGTTAGATTAGTTTTAAATATTTCTTATAAATAATCCATGAAAATTCCTACTATCGCTTTAGATAAATCGAAATTATGTCACCATCCTCAATTACGTGATCTAGGTTATCAAATTTTTGACCGGGGTGTTTAGCAGATTTCCCCCATACTAACGAGTAGCGATAATCGCTTACGAATCGTTTGTGAATTTTAAGACAGAGTTTCTCTAGTGTATCACCTTGGTGGATAATTATTGGCTCATCCATATCAGCTTCTTGTCTTGGTGGCTTCAAAAACACTCGTATTAAATTTAGCTCCGTAAAGATATTATGCTTAAGTGTATTAATATTTTCTTTATTTTTAGCTGAGATCATAACCCAATGTTCGTGACCAATTGCTTCTGTAATCTTTTCAGGGGGAATTGGAGTTTCCATTAAATCTGATTTATTAATTACAACAAACTCTCTTGTGTAGATACGATTTCCAAATACGAAATCTATTAATTGATCGGGTGTAATATCTGGTTCAGAGAAATAAACCCCTGCGTTCCGGACTTTAAGTTCATTCATTAGAAATTTAACTTCTTCAGCATCCATGAGTTGGTGACCTTTATATGTAAAATGAATTCCTCCACGTGTGCGCTCTTTAATTACAATCTTAGGTGGTCTTGTATTTAACCGGATTCCTGCGTTATTCAACTCCATTCTAATAGTTGTCAAATCAGAAAGATTAATCGTTCCATCAGAACGAAAACATAGTATAATTAACACTAACTCTGCCGAGCGTACTACTGCTAATACTTCCTTTCCTCGCCCTTTACCAGCAGCAGCACCCAAAATTATTCCAGGTAAATCAATAAGCTGAATTTTCGCTTCTTCGATATCCATCATACCAGGTATGGCTGTAACAGTAGTAAAATCATATGAAGCAACTTTAGATTGAGTATTACCTTCAGTTAGCAAATTTAATAAAGAAGATTTCCCTACTGAGGGAAATCCAATGAATGCCACTTGGGCATCACCTGTTCTTTTAATACCGAAGCCGGCGCCGCCACCTTTTTTAGAACTGGCAATGCGAATCACATCTTCGCGGAGTTTGGCTAGTTGTGCTTTAATGAAATTTATACTTTTTTGCGTAGCTTTGTTTACCTTGGTGGAAGCCAATCGGTCCTCTAATTCTTTTATTCGATCTTCGACTTTTTCTGACATTTTATACTATTAAAAAAAATAATGCAAATTCAAAAAATTTTTCGAAAACATTTACTCAAAGAGTTCGAATACTAAAAATAGATAAAAGTAAAAATTAAATTAATTCTGTGAGAATTTTAATCCGAATGCGCAGAGATGATCAAATCTGCAAATAGTTTCATGTCTTTTAACAATATATTTAATTTATCTTGAGAGTCTCTATCCAAATCTCCTGTTTTCATTACGAGTACCGAAATAATGTATTTAAAGATATGGAGCTCAATTTCTTTTCCATCCTCGTTCATTCCCTTAAATTGAGCTGAGTCAGACATAAAGATGTTCTCTCTTACCGTATTACACGCGTCGATGAAATCTCTTAAATCTCCACGAAGTGTCAAACCACTGCTTACACCTTGAACGTTATGGACTATGACATTTCCAGAAACATCAGAAATTATTATTTTTGCTTTAATTTCTTCTAGTTGGCTTTCAGCTTTTTCTACGGATTTTTTCAAATCTTTATAGGACGAAATTAATATATCCCGAAAAACCTTGGCTAATTCGTCTTGTTGATAAATGCTCGTCAATTTTAAATCGAACTCATAATCTTTAAAGGTATCAAGAAAGAGTTCCTTAGCGTGCTTAACGTTGGTATCTAAAAGTTCCTTAGGATAATCCGTTGTATCGAACTTATGGAGGAACAACAAAACTTTTGGTTTTTCGTTGTTTTTCCGATGTATATCCAACAATCCCTCAAAATATTCTTTTGCTTGATCGAAGGAATTTGGGTCGTGTAAATCAACGACACAAATCAAAATATCCGTTCCTCGAAATACTTCGGGCTTTTCCATATACTCGTTACGGTACTGCTCTTGACCGCCAAAATCGAAAATCCCTACTTGAAGACCAAGAAAAGGATGCCTTCGAGTTTCATAAAGTATTGTCGGGCTAAGTCTTTTTGTGTCTTCGGGCGTTTTTTCAGCAAACGCTACTGAATATAAGCTTGTCTTACCGCAACCTCCAAGGCCAGTTAAACTTATTTTAATAGTACATTTCACCTTTTTTTATTATGTTTTTTATAATTCTTTATTTCATTTATTTTTATTTTATTATTCTAATATTATTTTTTTTCTTTAGGTGTCAATTTAAAGGTTTTTGAAAAAACTTTTCCAAACGCCTCAGTTGAGGCCTCTACTAATACATTTCCGTAAATTATTTCATTATCTTCAGTTTCTAAGGGATATCCTATCTCAACAGTTTCATAAGGGAATAATTCTCTAATATTAGTTATCCAAGGTTTCTTTTCAAACAATTCTTCGACTATAGCGATTCTGATTTTGATGTCTTCCAAAAGGTAACCTATAGTGTTAGTTAACGAGATTTTTAATATTTTTTCATCTTCCTTTATATCTTTAGAAACGCGCAAGAATTTTCTAGTCCCGAGTGGTTTCGTAGCCTGTTTCTCTTCTTCAGGTTTAGTCTCAATTTTCGGGCTTTCTTTATCGATAGGCTCTCTAACGATGAAGACCTTACGCTTTTGAATGTTGTATTGAGAAACTTTTTTAAGTTTAGCCAGAAACAATACTGCGTTCAAATTTATAGCGTTATAAGGTTCAATTTTAAGATATCCTTTTTTGGCAGCATCTTCCATAATCTCAGAGCCAATTCCGGTTCTTGCAAATACTGTGTTTTTGTTTGCCCCACTACCTACTGAGCCAACAGAAATATCCGCATTTTCGGCGGTCAGATCTGTGCAAAAATTACAACTTGGAGATTTAAACTTATGTAATTGTTTGATGGAATATGATTTTATTGGTTCTCCCTTAGCGTCGTGATATAAGTGAAACTTTCCTTTACTAATATCCATTTTAACTACTTTTGAAAGGTCAATCCCATCTTTTTCGAAAAATTGATAAAGTGCTTCTGGAGAGAAAGAATCCATACAGAACAAACCAATTTTAAGAATGTGAGCGCGCATAAAATATTTTAACATCCCCGACGGAGAACTCATCATCTTATCTACGGCATCGATATTACAAGGCGTACCAACAAAAGCTATTGATCTATAATCTTGTCGTATAGCATCCATTAACGCTTCAACAGTTTGAGTGTGACAGTAAATCGAACCGGAAGCTTTTATAGCGTCCTCTTTACTGGTAATTATCTGAGAAACGGGATGCCACGGATTACTAGGATCCTTCATTGCAACGATTGCAGCATCAATTAAATGTTCCTCAAATAAATAGATTAGTAAAGAAGTCACAGTTCCTCCATCTTGACCTTCAATAACTTCTGGGACATCTGTATTTGCTACATATCCTGTCTTGAACTCTCCCATCAGTTGGATAGGATCGGTAATTGTCCTTGGACATTGGTTATAACAGATACCACACCCCGTACATTTCCCTATTAATTTAGGTTGCCCCGCTATATCATCCCACTCGAGAACTGGACAAACTGCGGCACATGTCCCGCATTCCGTGCAGATACCTGCGCGCACAATTTCTTTCATTAACATTCCATAGGAGTCTTTTTTTCCCTCGAGTTTCTTTTGAATAAAATCAAAAGAATAATCGTATTGAGAATGAGGTTGCTCTTTTTCAGTTTGATTCTCAGTCATAGTTAATTAATCATCAAAAACTCTGTATTAGTTTAATTTATTTGTTTGTAGATCTATGTAATGGAAATGGATTACTAATAATAAAATTTATTAAAAAAAAATCGCTTGCTTTCATAAAAAACATGTTCATTCTGCATTTTCAAGTTCCAGTTTCTCTTCTATTTTTTTGATAGCATTAGAAGCGTGTATCCTAACTATTCTCGGAAAATCATTTACTCTCGAAAGTAGGGCGCTTAAAGCGTGCTCTTCTCCATACATTTCTAAAAATTTGATTAAACTTACTTTAACTTTGAAATTTTCGTCATCGCTTCTTTTTAGGTAATCTATTATAATTGCTACATCTTTGTTTAAAGTACGTTTTAATTCTATGTCATCATCCTTTACTTTATACCAATTTCTTTGAAAAATGTTATAGATGGCATCTATTGCTACTTTTTTTATAAGCCAGTATGATTCAGAGTTCTCTATTATTTCTATTAGGTCGTTAATTGGTTCAATCCTTCCTATTTTTCCAAGAGCGATGATTGTGTTTTTTTTAACGTCTAAATTTCTAATCTTTAATAAACTTCTTAGTGGTTTGACAAATTCCCCATTTCCAATTTCTCCCAAAATAAATGCAATGCTTTCTTTGATAGTATCGTTATCAGAATTTAAGTACGAAAATAATGAATCGTAATTAGCGTTTTTATTACTCAGATAAATCTTTTTTATTGCATCAATTATGTAAAGCTTCATATCTATATCGGTGTACTCGAAGCTAATATCTTCTATATCCAATATGCCTAGCATTTCTGGTACTGCCGAAAGGTCCCCGATCTCTCCCAAAGCCTCAATTGTAGCTATACTTACTTCGTTGTATATATTGTCTAAATTCTGTGTTAAGAAATCTACAGCATCTATTAGCTTTAATTTTCCAGTAAGGGCTATAGCATTCTTTTTAACGATAAAATCGTCGCTTAGTAATAATCTAATAACATCCTGATTAATATCTGGGCCTAATAATTTTAGAATCGAAACCGCAGAATCCATTAATTCAGGATCTAACTCTTTTAAAATTCGTGTTATTTCATTTAATATAAGCTGTTTATTTTGAAACAAATTAGAGATAACTTCTGGATACTTAACTTTTAGATAACTAATATCCTCAAAAGAAACGTTAATGCTCGACAATTCGTATCCTATAAGTTTAATTATCTCTGATTTGTGTTCATTTGAGATGTTTTCGCTTTTTAAAAAACTCAATAACGATTTTATTAGAATTTCTGGTCCAAGACTTAATAATTGGTTTTTGACAAAATCTTTAATAGAATTATAATGAGAATTGAATTCATTGATAAATAGGTTTATCTGAGGTTCTTCGAATTTTATTTTCTTTATGGCTTTTAAAACAGATAACTTAACATCAACATTATCCAATTTCTGTTCCAATATCCACATCAACGGCTTTAGAGCTTTTTCAAACCTCAATCTACCTAAAGCTTTCGCAGCTTCGCATTTAATTTCAATACCATCTTCAGATATTAATACATTCTCTAAAGTTCTAAAGCATTCTTTCTTCAGCGAGGGAACTTCTCCACTTACTAATCCTAAATATTTTACCGCTCCTTTCCTTTTGCCGTAATCCTTTTCAGTTTCAACAATATCAGTTAATAATTTAATTGAATTTTCTAATCCAAATTCCTCCCTTTTGTTAAAAATTTCTTGTGGTGAAGACTTTGGATCAAACATAATAGAATAAGATTTAATTTTAACAAGTAAATTATTTTTTTCTTGATTATTAACATTTTAGTTATTAGCTTATAAAAATATTTTCAATTTAATTGCATTTAAGCTTATATAAAATTTCCAAAAAAATACTCCATAGATAGATTCCTCGCTTCTTTTAAATGACGATTTACAGCAGATTCTGATATTTTGAAATGTTTAGCTATTTGAATTGCACTAATTTTTTTTGGTGATTTAAAAAATCCATTTTTAGCTGCGTAAACGGCAACCTCTTGTTGTCTTTTTGTAAAATTAGGAAAAGGAATAGCGGACTTCCAAATGGTTTCATCAACGCGATCAATTTTATCTAAATCGGTCATTCCAATGATTTTATATTTTTCTGTAAATGAGGAAATAACTTTGAATAACTGCTTAATATATTCATTTTGAGATATTAAATTAATTAATAGACGTTCCTGTGAAATATGAATAGGAAATAGAAAAGCCCACGGTCCAGAATCTACAATCGGAAAAAATCCCGAAGTATTATTCTGATTCATAATGCAAATTATCTCGTTTCCAATTTGATTTAATAAATGGAAAGATTGTGGATTAAACTTAGTTTTAATAAATTCTTCCAAGTTCGTTATAGTATTTGGCTTAAAGCGTATTCGCTGAAGAGCAAAGAAGTGGTTTTGGTCGTACTGGAAAGCGTTTAAAATTTCAATAAATTCAAGATTTTCCAATAAATCGGCAAACCCCACATATTCTAAAAAATTTCCCGGTATTTGTAATCGTATAATTTTCATTAAACTAAAACTCTGTACGAGTAATATTTTCTTTAATAAGTAATATAAATACATATTATTATATGTTGCGATCGCAACAATTCAATTCTTTAGTCGGTATTAATTCTTTTTATGTAGAGATTTTATTCTATTTTTAAATTATGAAAAAATTAAATTTAAGGTTAAAGGGGAGAATTATATGAATGTTTTATTAACAGGAGCATTTGGAAATGTTGGATTAAGTACTTTAAAAGAATTACTAAATAGAGATTATAACGTTAGAGTATTTGAAGTATATAACCGAAAAAATAGAAAATTAGCTAAAAAATTCAAAAACAAGATTGATATTGTTTGGGGCGACCTTAGAAATAAAGACGACGTGGAAAGCGCAGTTAAAGAAGAAGATGTTATTATTCATTTAGCAGCCATTATTCCACCGCTAGCAGATGTTAACACAAGTTTAGCTGAATCCGTAAATGTTGGAGGAACTAAAAATTTGCTCAATGCGATAAAAAATCAAGCCCAAAAACCAAAATTAATTTTTACTTCTTCAATTGCCGTTTATGGCGATAGACGAGATAACCCAATGATTAAAACTACTGACATACTTGCTCCAAGTCGCGGAGATCATTATGCTTTGACCAAAATTACAGCCGAAAAATTGATAAGGGATTCGAGTGTAGATTTTGCAATATTTAGATTAACATATATTACTTCAGTAAACAAATTGAATATGGACCCATTGATGTTCCATATGCCTTTAGATACTTCAATCGAAATTTGCGATACTAAAGATGTCGGACTAGCGCTTGCTAACGCTGTTGAGTGTGATGGGGTATGGGGTGATACATTCAATCTAGCTGGCGGAGAAAGATGTAGGATAACTTATAGAGAGTACCTTAATGATATGATGGAAATTTTTGGGTTAGGTCGAAATTATTTACCTGAAGAAGGATTTGCTGAAAAAGACTTTCATTGTGGCTTTTGCGACACTAACAAGTCCGAAAATTTATTACATTACCAAACACACACACTTCAAGATTATTATAAAGAAGTTGAAAAAAAAGTACGTGCGAAAAGACATTTTGTGCCAATGGTTAAATCGATCGTTCGATTAAATCTCTTAAAAAAATCAGAATTTTACCGAAGGTTTAAATTCTTTAAGAAAAAAGCTGGAGCTTTTACAATCTCGGAAAATAAATTAATTAGAAAAATCCTTTCAAACAATTTCAATAAGATAGAACTATTAGAAAGAAAAATCGAGAAGTTAGAAGAGTTAACTTCTGAATTAGTCGAAAAAAGAAGTGATTTAATGTCCATTAATCAATTTCAATCAATAAGCTAAATTTATTAATTCTCTTTATATAAACTTCTCTTCGAATATCCATTTAGCGAATATTTTCAGTCTGGTGCTTATTTTATTAATTGCGTTATTAAAATTTACTTATACCGTTAAATAGAAAATAATTTAATATAAATAACATAAGAAATAAAATAACCAATATAAAATAAAAAAATTAATTCTTTCGATATTATAAGAAGTAAATGTATCGAAAATTAATTAACAACTAAATAAAAATTCAAAATTGTAAAATTTGAGGTGGAGTAAGAAAGAAAATGGAAAAATCTGAAAATCATCGGATTGGATACTATGCATGCCAGTGAGGTATAAATATACGTAGTAAAGTTGATTGCGACGAGTTAGTACAATTTGCCAAAGGTTTAGATGATGTGGTTATATCAAAAACTCATGCTTTTCTATGAACAGAAAGCGGTCAAAACGAGATAATCAAAGACATAGAAGAAAAAGGATTAGATCGCATCGTAGCTTCTGCTTGAACGCCTAGGACGCACGAACCAATTTACAGGGATTCGCTTGCTAAAACCGAATTGAATCCTTACTTTTTTCAAATGGTTAACGTAAGAGAACATTGTTCTTGGTGTACTGAAGATAACGAAGAAGCACTAGAAAAAGCAAAAATCTTGGTTAAAGGCGGAATTAATAGAGCATTACGTTTAGAAGTTGTCCCTGTAAGAACAGTTCCTGTTGAAAAAGCAACCTTAGTGGTTGGCGGAGGAATAGCTGGGATGAACTCCGCGTTAGACCTAGCTAATGGAGGGATAAAAGTTTATTTAGTCGAAAGTAATACTACAATCGGGGGAAGAATGTCTCAGTTAGATAGAACCTTCCCAACCGACGATTGTTCGATTTGAATTTGCGGACCCAAAATGCTTGAAGTCAATCGCCACGAAAATATCGAGATTCTAAGCTATAGCGAAGTGAAGACGGTAGAAGGGTATGTCGGAAATTATAAAATCACCGTTGAGAAGAAGCCGCGTTATATAAATAACGATTGTAATGGTTGTGGCGCCTGTTCTGAAGTATGTCCGGTATATGCTTCGAACTATTTTGACGAAAATTTAGGAGTGAGAAAAGCAATAGATATAGCCTTTGGACAAGCAGTACCTTTTTTGTACGACATTAATAGAGATGTATGCGTTGAATGTTTTAGTTGTGTGGAAGCTTGTGAGTTAGATGCCATTGACTTCAGTCAAGTGCCTGAAGAAGTTATGTTTAATGTAGGAACGATAATAATCGCAACTGGATGGGATATTTACGAACCATATGGGGAATACGGATACGGAAAGTTTGAAAATGTGATTCAACAAGCTCAACTTGAAAGAATCTTAGCACCGAATGGTCCATTAGATGGACATGTTCATAGAATTTCGGACGCCAAAAAACCTAAAGAGATTGTGTTTATTCAATGCGTAGGAAGTCGTGACACTGAAAGACCTTATTGTAGTGGCGTTTGTTGTATGTTATCGTTGAAAAACGGAAAATTGCTTAAAGAAGAGTTTCCGGACGCGAACATTACCATCTGCTACATAGATATAAGAACGAACGAAAAAGGATTCGAAGAATATTATCAACGAGCTAAAGATTCTGATATTAGGATGATCCGGGGTAAGGTTGGCGAAATTTCTGAAGATCCAGAGACTAAAAACGTAAATATTCGAGTTTATTCGTCTTTAACCGACGAGATCATTAAAATTAGCGCGGATCTAGTCGTTCTATCTACAGCAGCATTACCATCAAAAGGTACGGACCAAATAGCTAAAGTATTAAACTTAGACGTCGATAGAAACGGGTTTTTAACAGAGGCTCACTTTGGATTAATGCCACAAGAGACTAAGACCAAGGGAATTTTTATAGCTGGGTTTGCTCAAGGACCAAAGAATATTGCGTATTCGGTTTCTCAAGCAAGAGCCGCTGCGAGCAAGGTAGCTGAATTAACCGCCCCTGGGGAAGTAGACATTGAACTAATAACCGCTGAAGTTAATAACGAGCTGTGTATTTCGTGTAAAAGGTGCGAAAAAGCATGCCCTAAAAACGCAATAACGGTTGTTGGCGATGATGTGGCTGTTGTGGACGAGATTAACTGCGATGGGTGTGGAATTTGTGCTACTTGTTGTCCTACTAACGCAATAGATATAAGATACTATCGAGATTATCAACTATTTACTGAAATTGATGGAATATTAGAAAGAGGTTAAACAAAATGGATGATAATTACAAAATTCTAATGTTTGCGTGTTTAAAGTGAGGTTACTCGGCTGCTGACTTAGCTGGTGTTTCTCGCATGAAATATACAGCATCGGTAAAGATTATAAAAGTAAGGTGTACTGGAAGAGTCGACGTAAAACACATATTACATAGCATAAACGCTGGAGCTGATGGAGTTATGGTCGTAGGATGACGGCCAAACGAATGCCAGTTCAAAAATGGCAATTTTACAGCTCAAAGGCACATTGATTTAGCAAATAGGATCTTAGATTCTAGAGGATTTGGCAATCAAAGAATTAACATGTACTGGTTAAGTGGAGCCGAGGCAGATAAGCTAGTAAAAAGCGTTGAGGATGCGTACGAAAAGGTAAAGAGATCTGGACCCAATCCGTTAAAAAGCATAGATATTAAGAAAATAAAACAAAAAACATTAACTACTCCCGTAGAAGAATGAATCTTATAAAAAAAATTTAGTTATAAGATGACTTACCTTGCGAAGGAGGGAGTTTAATAATAATTTTATTTGTTAAAATGTGTATTAAATAAATAGGTAAATGAAGGAAATATGGTTCAAGTTGTAAATAGCAAGTTATTTAAGGGAACTTCTACCAAAGATTTAATGGAGGCTACTTATCAAGCTTCGGGAAATTTTCAAGTAAGAGCTTTTTTTGAAGCAAAAGAAGAGATATTGGAAGTAAATAAATTTTCTGAAAAAGAATTTTACGAAATCCTTGATGCTATGATAGATGCCGAAACTGAGCGTAAATTAGTACTGAAAGAACTAAAGGGTAACAAGCCGTTATTTTTAGAAGAAATCGTAAAACTCGTCAAAGATTTCCCTTCTGAAAATGTTATTAGAGATGTTATTTATTTAAAAGAACAAGGTTACGTTCAGGAGCATGTGGAAATCAAGACTAAAACGGTTATAAAAAAAATCAAGGGAGAAGAAAAAGAAGTTGAAGTAAAAGAATTCTTTTATAGGTACCAAGTAAGGGATTTACCAGACGATTTTATTGAGCACTATTTTGAACCTGTTTCTATAGTTTTTA
>DAOUUT010000257.1 GCA_030668025.1 Promethearchaeota archaeon | reverse complement strand
TTTTGCCGATTTCGCCATACTTTCTTGACTTAACGAGAATTCCTTTTTTGTTTCTGAAATCACATTCGTGAGGTTTTCTTCTTGTGTTTTAATAGTTTGTTCTAACTTTTCATGATTTAACGAGAAATCCTTCTTTTGTGCTGAAATCTCTTTCTTTGCAGATTCTAAAGAAGATTCTAATTTAATTATTTGATTTGTTAAATTTTGAATAGTTTCAGAGTTTTTTTCTATTAGATCTATTTTATCTTGAGCTTTATCAAATCGTTCTTCTATTTTTTTTAGATCTCCTTTTAACTTATTGATTGCATTGTTTAATTTTTTTGTTTGCTCAATTAGATTTTGAAAAGCCTCAGGGAAATTTTCTTCTAGTATTTCTTTTTTAGGAATTTCGACCACCTTTTTTAGCTTTAGTTTCTTTGATTGATTGTAGCTCTAATATTGAGTCTAGTTTTACTTGGAAATCTAGTTTAAAATTCTTTAGCTCATCTAAGGTTTTATCGATATTAACGATAAGAGAATCAATTGGACTTTTTTTTAATTTATTAATTATCTCTGAAATCATTGCTATATTATTACCGAAGGCATTAACAATGTTATCCTTAATTACGTTAACATCTATGCCGCCTTCTTGAATTTTTTTAAGATCAATTATTTCTTTAAGAGTGACAACATCATTCTCAGAAGATTTTATAATCTTTTTTATAATTTTTGGAGTTGTAATTTTAGGAATCTTACTTGAATCGATATCTTTTATATTTACAATTAATTTTTGCAATTCCTTTTTATTTTTCTTAATTAAGTTAAGAAATTGTTCATGAACTTTTTTAAATTGCACGTCGTTGCTTTCTTTTTCTAGTTTTCTCAAATAATCTGATACGGCCAAAGAAAATACCTCAGAAATATTATCTTGGGACTTCGCCGACACGAAAATAATGGGGTATTCTTCGATTTGAAATTGGCTAATATTATTTAAGAGAGTTTCAAATTCTTCTGATTTTATCAAATCTGATTTGTTTCCTATAAAATAGATAATACTTTCAGGAGAAAAATTATTTAGATTTTTTAGATACGTTTTTTTGATTTCTTGTAATGATTCTTTATAGTTACTTAAGTCAAAAATCACAAAAGCGAAGTCTAAATTACTGAAAAATACTGGATTCAGGGGGTTAAAGCTTCGTTGACCCCCAATGTCCCATATATTCAATCTAATATGAAAATCTTTTAGTTTATACTCCTTTCTCGCTATATTTGAGCCTATGGTTGGGATGTACATCGAGAGAAAGTCTTTACCTACAAAAGCATTCACTACTGATGTTTTCCCAACGCCCCAAAGCCCAGTGACACAAATCTTGATGTTTATCTCAGAGACAATCATAATTGCTCATTTGATAAAAATATTTGAAAAAATTATTTAATTTAACAATATATTAGAATATAACAAGAGATTTATTTAAATATGCTCTATCTGATAATGCTCATTTATTACTTCTTACTGAAAATTTCTTAATAGCGTAAACAATTCTTTGAATCGCTGTAATATTAGTTCCAATGGCAAGAAAAATCATGGTCCACCAGATAGCAGTGGGAAACCAGATTTGTAAAATCGAACCTATTAAAATAATTGGCACTCTATCCGTTCTCTCCAATAATCCCACGCCGTATAAGTTTTGTAAGCCTAAAGCTTCAATTTTAGCTCTGGTATAAGATGTCAAAAAAGCTCCAACAAGTGTTATGAACCCAATATACACCTCGGTATAGCCCCCAAGTATAATTCCAAAAAAAATAAAGAAATCTCCAATTCGGTCTAATGTAGAATCTAAAAACGCCCCTAACTTCGTTGGTCCTTGAAGTCGAGCAATTACTCCATCTAACTGATCAAAAAATTCAACAAGAAATAAACTAATTATAATAAAAATTAAATTTTGGAAAATAAATCCAAAAAAAGCCAATAATGAAAAGAAAAGTCCTAAGAATGTTATTACATTTGCCGGTATTTTGGTTAACTTTTTAGCGAGAGGGAGCAATAGTTTTTCTGAGAACTTCTTGACTCGTAATAACATCTTGTTTTACACCAATGTAAAATTGTAATGTAAAGTTGTATTATTTTTTAAATAAAAGATTTATGGTAATTTATAATTAATTAGTCCTAAAAATAATGAATAAAAAATAAAGAAAAATAAATTCATAAAGAAATATGAAAAATACTGATGGAAAACTTTTTTTGATATGACTTGATTTTTTCAATGAGATCGAAATGAAAATTCTTATTATTGGGGGTTCAGGGTTTTTAGGAAGTCGCATTTTATGTCATTTCTCTTTAAAAAATCATGAAATTACCGTCATCACAAGGGGTATTCACAAAATAGACGCAAAAGAAAAGTGCAAATATATCCAAATTGATCGAAAAAAACGCACTAAGTTTAAATCTTCACTAATGAAATATGAATTTGATTGGGTAATTGATGTTTGTGCAATGGAACATCAAGATACTAAAGAAATTATCGAGATATTCAAAAATCGGATATCTCACTTTCTTCATATTAGCACTGATGCAATATATGACTTGGCACATTTGGAAGATTATTCAACTTTTCCCATTTTTGAGTCAGATAAACAAGGGGATCTCACAGAGAGTCACGATTATCGACGGGAAAAGCGAAAATGTGAACATTTATTGATGCAAGCATATGAAAAAAGTAAATTTCCAGTTACAATTATTCGACCAACATATATCTATGGCCCAAACAATTATAAATATCGAGAAAAATACTTTTTTGATAGAATTTTTGCTAAAAAAACCCTTTTTATTCCATATCCAGGGAATGCTTATGTAGATTTAGTCCATGTTGATGATGTTGCATCATTATGTGTAGAATGCCTTCAAAATCCAAAATCTATTGGTGAAATCTATAATGCTTCCGGAGGTGAATTAACTTCTGGAGAGTTGCTTGCAAATCTGGTGGGAAATATCATTGGGAGTGAGCCTAATATTGTGTATTACAAAGATGACGATTTGAAAAAAGCCCGATGGCCAGAAAATAAACGTCTTTACCCATTTATAAGTAAAGGTATTAAATGCATTTCTAATCAGAAAGCAATTCACCAGCTTGGTTGGACACCTCAGATTCGTTTGAGAGAAGGGATAAATCAATGCTATAAAACATATATAGAGAAAGGATTTGAAGAAATTAATTGGAAAGATGAAGAACAATTATTCAATACTATTTTAAATAGCCAAAAAATCTTACAAAACAAAAATGAAATCCAATTTTAGGATGTGAATTAATTGTCCTAAAAATCATGAATAAAAAAATAAAGAAAAAGAAATTGAAAAAGAAATTAGAATCCATAAATAGGATAAAACTTCTTCTCAATATATTCTATAAAGTAGCTTGGATTTAAGTCTTCGCCTGTAATTCTTTTAATTAATTCGTTTGCGGGATAAATTTTACCATGTTGGTGTACATTTTCTCGCAAATAAGTTAATAAGTTTGAAAAATTCCCTTTTTCGTATTCTTCAGGTAAAGTTGGATTCTTTTTAAGAGCATCCCTATAAATCTGGGCACCATATAAATTTCCTAAGAAATAAGTTGGGAAATAACCAAAATATCCAGAACTCCAATGTATATCTTGTAAAACGCCATCTGCATCGCTAGGTGGAGTGATCCCCAGTAGTTCTTCCATTTTATCGTTCCATATCTCTGGTAGCTCACTAACTTGTACTTTACCTTCTATAATGTCTTTTTCCATTTCAAATCTGAGAATAACGTGCATACCGTAAGTAACTTCATCGGCATCTACACGAATCAATGAAGGTTGGACCGTATTTATACTGCGATAAAAGTCTTCCAGTGATACCTTTTTTAAATTTTTTGGAAACCTTGGTTCTAGTTTTGGATACCAGAATTTCCAAAATTCTTTACTACGTCCAACTATGTTTTCCCACATGCGAGATTGAGACTCGTGGATACCCATCGAACATCCATCTGCTATAATTGTATCGTGGATTTTATCCATAAAGCCCATTTGGTAAAGACCGTGCCCACATTCGTGAATAGTTCCAAAAAGACATGTTGAGAAGAAATCTTCGTTAATTCGCGTAGTAATTCGCGTATCTGTTGACGATAAAGAAGTTGTAAATGGATGTGCCGATTTATCTTGACGGCCATGTTCGAGATCAAAATTTAATTTTTTGATAACTTCGATACTAAATTTCCACTGCTCGTCCGGGTTCCATTTTTGCGTGAGAATTGAAAAATCAGGTTTATCGCTTGACGAGTCTAATTTTTTAATAATTTTGATGAGTTTCGGTCTTGATTCATTAAAAACTTTTGCTATCCAATCGTTTGTCGCCCCTGGTTCGTAGAGGTCAATTAAAGTAGAGTATGGGTCGGGGTGCGTTTCTAATTTATTAGCAACCTCAATTTGCAGACCAATCATCTTTTCCAAAATCGGTTGAAAAATTGAGAAGTCGTCTTTTTTTCTCGCTTCCATCCATTTACCATGACCTAGAGAAGCAGTTTTTGAGATCTCTTCCACTAATTCGGTTGGTAATTTAACTTCCAGCTCGTAATCTCTTTTAGCTTCGCGTAAAGTGGCAGCATCAATTAAATTTAAATCTTCTTGTTTCTCAGCTTTTTTTATTAACTTTCCAATTTTATCGGAAATTAATCGTTCGTGCACTATTTTACTCATGAGTGCCCTTTGCGCTCCTCTCCCCTCAAACGCTCCGTGAGGTAAATTAACTTGCTCATCCCACCCTAATAAAGCACGGATATAATTAAGACGAGTTATTTCGGTAAATTCTTTTTTAAGTTCTTCTATAGGATTCATTTTAATAAGTTAATTTGATATATTTTTAATTTAATATTACAATTTAAATTAATGTAAACAAAAAAAATTTTCTGTTTTTTCAAAAAAATATTTTTTAGGAGTTCAGAATCCTATTAATTAAAGTTCATGAATAGTCAGTTTTTCACAATTTATCCTTAAATTTCTTTTACATATAATTAATTAGCTCATAATTTAATAAATAACACCTATGAAGAGTCGTGTTTCACAAATATTTCAGCTGCTAACTCGACATCCTCTATAATAAGAGGCCTTGACATGGTTTCTTGTAGCTCAGTTATCAATTGTAAGCATAACTTTAAACTTAGCGAACTTCCTT
>DAOUUT010000003.1 GCA_030668025.1 Promethearchaeota archaeon | reverse complement strand
TAAAACTCATCCAGTTTACTCCACCAAATCTCCAAAAACCATCAATAATTCCGTTAATACCCCAGTAGAAAAAAATGCCTGCGAATATTAAGGCACATATCGAGAAACCATTAATATATTGGTCTTTTTTGTATTTCATTTTTATCATTTACAATTGAGTGTATTTTTAAATCTATAAATAAATCTTATTTTTAAAAGTTTTAAATCTTATTCCGACTAAAATCTTGATTATCCCATTCGTAAAAATGTCGGATTTCGCGAGTATTCTGGTAAAAGTATTTGAAAACCGTCTTTTTTTGCAATTTCGGGAAATACTGAATAAAAATCAACGCCTTTTGTCATGGTAAAGATACGAGCTTTCCCAATTAGGTCAGGTCTACCGAGTTTATAGGCTGTATTAATTTTGAGAAGATCTAAAATTAAAATTAAATAACGATGTTTTGACACCATTTCTAATCCACGCACATTTGCTCGTCTTGCATGATAAACCACTATAATGTGCGAAAACTGTCGCTCAATTTCAGATCTAATATTCATCAATAAGATTAAATCTTCTTTAGTCCAATTAGAGGGAATGAAATCCATGTTAACGTAGAAATTATCAGTTAATTTCATTATATTATGATTTTTTATGGACTTTCTCGAGTTTATTAAAGGGATTATTCCCATTTCAAACAGCCACCGTAGAATCTCGATGGAATATGGACCCGCATCAGCTAGGATTATCAAGGGCATCTCAAATCCTAATGTAAAAAAATGCCTAAATGTCTCTTTAAAGACTGTATACTCGTCAGTATTACCCGAAAATAACTCACAATAGGCTGGAACGGAACGATTGCCGCAATAGGCGTAAATTGTAGAAACCTTATATCCCACGCCATAGATTTTTCCTTGATGCCTACAAAATCCAGCATCCGGATCGTTATAAGAGCCCTTTTCTTTATTAAAATGATCGCTACTATTTGAATGAACAAATTGACAATCCCAAATAAGTATTCTGTTTTTAGCAATTTTAAACTCGTAAGTTTCTTCGAGCAGTTCGAAAAAGAATTGCTTTAGCGCTTTTAAAGGAATAGCTCTCATGGCATGACTCACTATATTTACGCCAGGGAAGTAGTCCGGGTCGTGAAGCACGGTTTTAAGATAATTAGCTTGAAAATATCTAATTGCATTCAAGTACGACGTGTAATTATCAATTCCTATGTGAATGCGGGAGAGTTCAAAGATGATTACATCATGTAAGAATCGATTTCTAAAAGAAATATCCTTTGCTTCTAATGTCTCTTGTATATCGTCAAAATAAGAGAAATTATTGCAAAGTATGATGTGTTCGAAAAAACCAGTAAAGCCAGAAAGTACTTTCAGCATTAATTTTTCAACCCGACTAATTCCTTCATAATTTATCTCTGACTCAGGTACAACCGCCACGTCTCGGAATCTCCTAAGATATTGAGGTCTTATGGGTGTTAAATCTCCCTTTTTAATAAAATGGTCAATTCTATGGAATAATTTTATAATATCTTTCTTTCTACCGCGTTTTTGTTTAAGTTTTCGAGGAACGCTATTAATGAGTTTCATCGCTGTCCTGTAATCCTTTTGAATGCTCATCATATAAACACATTTCTTAACCCCAAAAATATAATCTGTAATTTGCATTTGGGTAATTGAATCCTTTTTTTTATACTTTAAGACAATCAACTGTTTTCCTCGTTCTTTTATGATTATAAAATTAAGAGATTATTTAAATGTTTTGGTTGAATTAAGGCGCTTTAACAAATGTTTTCCCTCAAAAGATTACTGATTTCATTTTTTAAAATTAAGAGTTAGAATAATTAATGCGGATTACTGATATACTATTTGATTTCTTATTAGGACCTAGCTCTATCCTCGATTTTTGCGACAAAATTTAAAAGAGGATAATCAGAAATTTAGTCGGAATAAGATTTAAAACTTTTAAAAATAAGGTTTATTTATAGATTTAAAAATACACTCAATTGTTTTTTAATTAAATAAAAAAAACAATAAATATATCTCTTCTATGGTCCAATTTTTAGAATTTATTAATTTAGAATTTAAAAGTAATTAAATTAAAAAAAAGTAAAATAAAAATTTATTTGTTATTCGTTAAGCTTTTGCTCCACAGTAGGCGCAATATAATGCAGACTCATTCTTAATAGGTGTGCCACAGTTTGCACAGTAGTTCCCTTTTTCTTTAGGCTCAGTTTTGTTAGAAGTTGTAACGTCTATATATTTTGCCTCGCCTGTTTTAGTAGAAAACTTCCCTCTTAATTCTCCTCTTGCCTTCAAGTCTAACACTATTGCTCGGACATCTTTAATGGTAATTCCCGTTTTACTGGCAATTTCCTCAATTGAAGCGTTAGGATTTTGCTCAAATTCTTGTTTAACGACAGTTCTTAGTTTGCTTCTATTAGTAAGTTTATAAATTTGGCTTGAGACTATGGATATTCCAATAGCAATTAAAATGAAACCTGCCCACCACCAGAACCCCCAATTAATCAAATTATTAAAACCCCAATACAAGAAAGCTCCTGCAATAATTAATCCACAAATACTAAAACCTTCGTTGTATTCATTTCGTTCGTAATGCATTTTTAATCACTTCTTCTTTATATGAAATAATTAGTTGAATGATATATATGAGTTAAAGAGACCAATATTTATATTATTTTTATAGTTTTCTCATATTAATTATATGATTTTGATCTATTTGAATTACAATAGATTTAGTTTGTCTTGAGAATGGTTTAAGATTTTAAGGAGGAGCGATCGAACGGTTAATAATTTTGAAGACTTGTTTCACGTCAACTTGGTCCTCAGTTAATAGGATAATCAACTTTTCGAGAATTTTTATAGATAAAATATAAAAATTATCAGAATGAATTATATTAAAATCTGGACTGTGTAAACCTATACTTTCGGTTATTTCCTCTGCTAATTCATATAATTGAGAAATATTTAAAGAAATAGAGGCTTTGTTAAACTCTTCCTCATTTATATAAGCCTTTTTAATTACTCCATTTTCCGACGATACCAATATGAAATAAACTGCTGGCCCTAATTCGCTAACAAGTGAATCTAAAATTAAATCTAAATCTATCAAAACAGTCATTTCTAATTAATTTATAAGTCTTTAATAATAAATATGTTTGGGTGAAATTAATTAAGAGTACTAATCTTCGGTAAAGAATGGAACTTAAAATTTTTTTGTAAAAAAAAAATATTTGCTTTTTCAAACCTAAATTAGAACCCAATTACATATCAAAATATTTATCAACTAAATCCTCAAAATTGCGAAAATGGCTTATATCTCCGTTAAATTCCTCAACACAATTGCAATAATCGTCTAGAAACTCCTCCATTAATAACTCCATAAATCTTTTAACATTTTTTGATTTTGTAAAGTCCTCAACTAAATACGCAAATATAACTTCCTCTTTAACCGTTAAAAGTAATTGTTGGTTTTTGAAATTAATTGCTTGAAGAGTATCACCCGTATTTTTTCCAATAACTTCATTAGAAAATGATAAAATAGCTGATATAAAACCTGATATCGTTATAAAATTATCTGCCAAATACTTTTTATCCTTTCTAATTTTCGTAAATAGCGAGAGCCCCGATGTGCTTATTACGAATAGAGCTGATAGATCTTTAGAACTAGGCGTAGCTCGTTTGCACAATTGATTGATTTCTGAAAATGTGGCGTTCGAACAATATGAATTAATTAATTGTCTTGAGAGCGAACAAAGGCCTTCGTATTTAATTAGCTTGTCTGTCTCACTTACATAGAATATAGAAATACTTTCATCTTCAATTGTATAAAAGTGAGCATAAATTGTATAAGCCCCTAACAACTTTATTCTTTTCCCTTCCTTTTTCTCAAGAATTTCAGAACGATAGAATTTGATTAGTAATTTTATTAGAGAACGCTTTATTCCCTTACTAAAAACAATAGTATAATGATTTTCATTCAATGAGACTAATCCAACCCCCAATAGGCCCATTGAGTTTGGATGGTCTAATTTTTTTTGATAAACATCCTCTAATACTAGCATTTTTTATATTTCTTATATTTTTTGTGGTAAAAAAACCCCTTGATAAAAAGAATTGTGTGTGTTATTTAACTTTAGAACGAATTAATATTTAAACATTTCGTTTTTGTTGTAAAAATTACTTAATGAAGAAATTAATATTTCATTGATAAACCAAATTTAAAGGGCAATTAGATTTAAATAATCTCTATTTTATTATATTTTTGACAAAACATTTTTTCATAACAAAAATGTTAATAAAAAGATAAATTTTACCACAAAATTAAAACCGTGTATAAAAAATATGTCAGATATAATGAAATTCGATTTAGAACTATATGTTAATCAGTTTAAAAATAAAAAATTCCTTATAAACCACTTGATTGATATCGAAAAAATAATTATCTCCTTCGAATATTCTAAATTCATCAATAGTGTGTACAATTTCTTTAATTCTAAAGTAGAAGGCTCAGAAGAAAGATTAAACGCTAAACATTACAACAATGCGGGAGAGATTATCGACAGTTTCTGGAAATCATTATTAAACAACGATTCAATTGCCATTTATCAATCAAATATGAAAATAAAATTAAAAATATAATGGGCCTGGCAGGATTCGAACCTGCGACATCCCGCTCCGAAGGCGGGCACCCTATCCAGGCTGGATTACAGGCCCAATGTAAAAAAATTCTGATTTTATTATTGTTACGAATTATTTATAAAAAATTGTTGCATAGTTTTTATATTCGTAAAAGCTATTTTTTAATCGATATCTTCTGTGAGATAATTCATATTAGTAAAAAAAGACTTTAAAATATTTTTAATTTTGATTAATCCACTCATGTACTCATCTGATCCCCTAATTTTGATTAATCCCCTCATGTAAGCATCTGTTACTTGAATCCTTCGAGTTAAGATTTTTCTCAAAACTTTTTTTGTAAGGATGAGGTGAAGGATATTAATCCCTTCTGAGTTCGCTTCGTAGTACGAATTGTTATAAGTTAAAAAACCATCGACTTTTTTTATCCATATGTTATAGTCAATGTCATAAATGTACACGTGGTATATTATATCTTCGTATAACTTTAAATCTTCATGAATTTCTTTGGAATTATTGGCAATCGTTATTCCCAACTTAATTAACTCATCTAAATTAGATTTAAATTTATTCTCTGTAGATTCTAATGAATTTAACATCATTACTATCGTGTTTGAGTCAATCATAGCAAAATAACGGCTTATTTTACATCATTCTTAAGAATTAATAAAATTCCTTTAATCTTAAAATAAATCTATGAACAAAATATGAATGTCTTATTTAAAATTTTATATAATATAACGATGATAAAAAGGATATTAAGATTAGATAAATCCAATTTTTCTGCTTAAATACTTGTTAAATAATTTAATCCATTTTTCTTGATTAAATATTTAAAAAATGTTCGAAAAAGCTTAATATATCTCAAACCTTGAGAGAGAGAACCTTCTACTTTAATTTCCCCCTTCATAAACGCATCCGCGCCGCCTATCTCGTCCTTTAAAATCTTAATAAATAAATCCTTACTAAAAACCATTTTGAATAAAGCCTGAGGATTAACTCCCTTCTCGTAGCGAAGTTTACCGTGCGAAACTTCGAGCCAATAGCTTAAATTCACATCAAATATGCATGTTTGGTATATGTCATCAAAACCTATTAATTCCTCCTTGAGCTCTTCAGTATTATTCATGATGGATACCCCCGCCTTAAGGATTTTATCCAAAATATATTCAAATTTCTTGCCGTTTTTACTCAAATCTTCCAATATTAAATTAATAGGGTTTTGACCTGCCATATAATTTTATGTCCTACTAAATTTTTATACTAAAAATCCTTATTCCTATAATTAAAAAGATATAACTCCTATTTATGTGTTTTTCTTCAAAAAATTGACCCTAAACCAATAATCTAATATTAAAATTCTATTGATTAAAGAAATAAATTTAAAGTTGAAAATTTAGGTAAAGTTTCTAACTTTTACCCTTTCTTCTGAAACCTTATATAGAACATTCCATTGATAGGGTATTTTTCTACAACGCTAAACCCATTAGAGGCGCCTAGGTTTGTGTAGTATCCTAGATCTCGTTCTTTAACCCACTTTGTAGCATATCCGGTTGATATATTTTTTTCTCTAATCTTGGCTTCAAGGTAAAGACCATAAAACTCTTTTTCATGAGTCTCTCGTTTTGGAATTGGAAAATCCCAAATTACGAATTCTCCGCCTTTTTTTAATACTCGGTGTATCTCTTGAAAAATTTTTTGATGATTTTCGATGGGAACATACATTAAAGTGAAAAAAGCCGTTGCTGTATCAAATGACTCGTCTAAAAATTTCAAATCTTTTGCATCCATAATTATCTTTAAATAATCTCCAGAGGCTGCTTCTTTGAGTTCGGATTCGCGACGATCGATGGCTACTACGTACTCACCTTTTAGTTGACCAATAATTCCTTCTCCTCCACCTCCAATATCTAAAATTCTTCCTGTTAATTCAACATCAGTTAAATCGATCTTTTGCGTTTCAATAAATTTAATATTTCCTTCTGCCATTCATAGTTAAAGCTTTCAAATTATTAATATATTTATAAGAAAACAACAATGTAAAAATGCTCTCCCTATTAATTAATTAATTTCAGTTTTTAATAGACAAATGGTATTAACTTCTTCGTCTTTTTAGCCCATTCCATCATAGATTATAATTATCATTCAAAAAACTTCTTCTCAAAAATTCATTTCTTTTCGTAGAATAATAGCATAGAGGGTAATTTAAATAAAATTTTTATATTTGGAATTATTTCAATTGTTATATCAAAACTATTTGTTATTAAAAAAGCCCATATAGTGTAGTACGGTTAGCATTAGGGACTGTCACTCCTTCGACCCGGGTTCAACTCCGCGTGTGAAAACCATACGCGATGAAAATCCCGGTGTGGGCGCCATTATTCATATCCGCATCTAAATTTATTATAATTCCATTATTAGCTATTGATATCCATAAAAAGTTAATGATAAGATATTTTTTATAACTTAAAATTAAATTAGTATCTTTTGTATCAGACTTCCCGAACCCTAATCAAAACCTTAAGATTTTTGTAAGTGCAAAAGATTAAAGCTTTTTATATCAAAACGACTTATCTTAAATCACAACATTAATTATTTAATTAGTGTCAATATTAAAATATAGGTTGAAATTTAAAAAGAGGTTAAATAATAATGGTAGATCAAGCATTATTAAAAGAAATTAAGGACAAAATCGACGCGGGAGCGGCAGCTGCCGACCCAAAAGATACTCTTAAAGTATACGAACTTTTCAAGCAAGTAGCGGAAGAGAACGAGGACTTAAAAGAGGAACTAGAAGATATGGATATTACAATCCAGATGAACATTACCGACAAAGATGCAAAGTTCTGGTTGAAGGCACACGATGGCACGATGGAATTTGGCGAAGGAGATGTTGAGAATCCATCGTTTACTTTTTCCGCCACTAATGAAATTGGCGCAGGAATGCTTTTTGGCGAAGTAGATGCCACAAGCGCATATATGGCCGGGGACATCACGGTTGAAGGTAATTTACAAGATGCAATGGCATTTCAAGAGATTATTGAACTCGCTTTAGAAGCTCTTGAGGACATGTTTGAAGAACTTTAAGTTATCTTAATTTTCCATCAACTTTAAAAATTATTTTATTTTTTATTTTAGTTCTCAGTTGTTTTTTTCTTATAGATTTAATTTTTCGTTAATTCTTACTAATTTAGAGTAAGAAATATTCGACATAAATTGCAAAATTGTTCCCGATCAAACTATAGTAATTATGGATTTCACTGTCTAATTAGTAAAAGAAATAAAACCTTTTTATATAGTAAAAAGTTATACATTATAGTATTTGTTTAATCTATCAAAATCTTAAATAAAATACAAAATCAAAAAATAAGGTTGAAAAATCATGGTTGATGAAGCATTAATAAAAGAAATGAAAGGTAAATTTGAGGCTGGAGCTGCTGCCTCGGATGTTATGGACGCGTTAAAAGTCTTTGAGCTGTTCAAGCAAATTGCTGTAGAGAACGAGGACTTAAAAGAGGAACTAGAAGATATGGACATAACCATCCAAATGAATATTACCGATGCCGATAAGAAATTTTGGCTTAAAGCAAAAGAGGGAACTTTGGATTTTGGAGAAGGTGATGTCGATAACCCATCCTTTACGTTCTCTGCCACAAAAGAAGTTGGCTCAGGCATGTTGTTTGGCGAAGTAGACGCCACAAGCGCATATATGGCTGGAGACATTACCGTTGAAGGTAATCTTCAAGATGCAATGGCCTTTCAAGAGATTATCGAGCTTGCATTAGAAGCTTACGAAGATTTAGCCGAAGATTTGTAATAAATCTCGAATTTAAACTTATATTAAACCTTTCGAGAAATCTCTTATAATTTTTTTTTTATTTTATTCTATTATTAGAATCAATTTTTTTTTCGAGTTTGAAGATTTTATCGTTTTTTTTGACAGGTGTATCAACTAAAATACCTACAGTGAGTCGTTGAGTTTTTGATTTAACTAATGGCGTTTCAGTTAGGTTACTCTTTTGTTTAATCTGGAGTGAATTAATTATTTGCCGCAAATACGTATCGGTATGGGTTCCAATTATAAAAATCTCGTCTTTCAATTTTAATTTACCCGCAGTTAATAGTATTTTGGCCGCTTTTTTTTCTGAGTAATAAGAAAGAACTTTTCCAATTTCGACTTTTTTATAATGCGATAAATTTCCATCAAATTCCCGTTGAATTTCGCTTCCTTTTGGGCGCTCAAAGTAAAATCCCGTTGAAAAACCTCTGTTATACACCTTACTTAATCGTGTGAGCCACCCCTTGACTTTTTCTTGGGTAAATGTATTATCGTAATAAGCGTCAATTGCTTCTTTGTAACAAGAAGTAGTTTCTTCGATATAAATTGGGTCTCTCATGCGACCCTCTATTTTAAAAGCGTCGATTTTAGCTTCTATTAATTCGGGGATATGTTCGATTAAACACAAATCTTTTGCGTTGATGAAAAAAACTCCGTCATAGAGAAATTCGTTTGATTGATCGTCGTACACGCGCCATCTTCTGCGGCAAGGTTGAATACACCTTCCTCTGTTAGCAGAATATTCTTGAGACTCACATGTTTCGGCTGAGAAATAACAACGACCGGAAACCGAAGTACATTGGGCACCGTGCACAAATGTTTCAATTTCAGCCTTATTTATTTTACTTTTTATTTCTTTAATTTGTTTTAGAGATAATTCTCTAGCAAGAATTAATCTTTGGGCTCCTAAATCTTCATAAAATTTTGCCGAGCGATAGTTCGAAATATTAGCTTGAGTTGAGATGTGAAAATGTAGTCCTTTTTCTTTGACGATTTCAATAGCTCCAATGTCGTGAATTATGACTGCATCTATCTCTGCTTCTACGGCTTTATCTAAAATATTATTGAGGAGGTCGAACTCGTTTTCATATATTATTATGTTCGTAGTCATATAAGCCTTAATATTATTGTTATGGCATTTTTTCACAATATTATTTAATTCTTCTAATCTGAAATTATCGCTAAACATTCTCATGTTAAAAGCTTCTATTCCAAAATAGACCGCATCAGCTTTACCTATAACGGCGTTTAAGGACTTATAGTTTTTTAAAGGCGCCATTAGTTCCAATTTTTTATTAGCTGTATCCAACATTTTCAATATCAACTTATTTAAAATTACAAATCTTGAATATTCAAAACGAAATAAGTTTACTGTTGAATAACATTAATGTGAAAAAGAATAAAAAAAAATTGATAGATTTTGTTAAATTGTGGTAAACAAGAGATAGAAAAGGAAGGTGCCAATACCAAAGAATACCACTGCTAAGATATAAGTCATATGTTTCGAGTAATTGCGATACCGTTTACCTGATTCTGTCTCAATCGTGTCGACTTGAAGGTATGGACCTGGACCTCGTCTATACCACCCTTTAATTCTTACCCGTTGACCTACTAATCTATTAGCTTTCGTAAGAGCCCAAAAAAAGTCTACCAGACTAAATCCGAATCGATAATCTATGTACATTAGGCCGGTGTTATCTTGGAAATATAGATCTTCTCCCAAGTAATAACCTGGAACACCTTTTCCTACTATTTTTCCTTCGATAATTGCAGGAACTGCACGAATTGGCGATACTTTTATGTTAGTAATTAATTCAACTACATTACTAGGTTCAAATCCGCTTCGGTACATGAAAGAAGTTCGCACTATCACTCCCAAACCCATAATGAAAAATCCAATAGCCCATAGAATAATCAGATTGTTTAACGTAGTTAATGTTCCTAAGGCTATCAAACCTACCAATCCCAGGATCCAGATGACTGTCATTCCAACTAATAATATAAGAATAGTCGTTGGCAATTGTTTAATGAAAAGATCGGTAATAAATTCGCCGACCATAGATTTTCCTACTTGTTGTTCTTTAATCATTCTTGCCTCAGAAAAATCGTATTCAACAGGTACTCCATATGTGGCACATTGCCCATTTAATCGTTGGATTCTTTTCGCAGGTAAAGGATGGGTGCTGAATGTTTGAAAATATTTTGCCCAAGGATTAAAAAGATCCCAACCCGCGGCTGCTTGAACTACTCTCTTCGAAACGCGCCCATGATTGTCCATACTTTGCGCAGCTAAATGACTCGCTTTCTTCGGATCGAAAATCCCCAAACCTCGAAGTCCTCTTACTCTTGATTTTTGTCTTTCTTTAATTTCAGCTTCGGTACCGCCTGCTATCAATCCATAGGCTATTTTAACTAAAGCTGTGGATAATGTATTTGGGTTTTCAGTCAATTCAGCAGCGTGCTGATCCGCAAAATATTCTCGGATTCGACTAACGAATAAAGACACTAGGTTTCCAATATAATAAGAAATATACGATACAACTGCCACGACAATTAATACCAAAACAATATAACTTCCCGCATCATCGTCTTTAGAGCTTTTGAATAAACCTGCAAACCGGACGGTGTAGTAAGCCCATCGGGCTATCGTCAATAAAATTAAAGGAATAGCAAAAACTACTGTCATTAAAATGAAATCATTGTGTACAACGTGTCCTAATTCGTGAGCAACTACAGCACTTTGTTCGCCTTCGTCTAAATAGTGTAATATTCCGTCAGTGATTACAATTCTCGCGCTATTCTTTGTATAACCAAATGTAAATGCTTGGGGGTTTAAATCGTGAATTATTCCCATTCTAGGCGTTTTAATCCCCCGAATTGCCACAACTTTATCTATTACATCTGCTAAATGTGGGTATTGGCGAGTAAAATCTTCGTAGGGAATCCAATCGATTCTGTAAATTAATCTTATAATTAATGGGGAAATTCCATATTGAAGCATTACGATTAAAACAGTAAAACCAATCATTATCGACAAACCTAATAGATTACCTGGTAAAAACCAAACTCCAATAATAAAAACAACCGCATAGATGAGGGCAAATAAGAATAATACTGCCATTGTTGATGCTAATTTCAATCCCATTTCGATTCACTTAAAGTTTTAATTTTATTTTACTAATTTTGGATAAATATATTTATTGTTATAATAAATTGTTACTAATATTCATGAAACACTAATTAATTAATATTTTCTAATAGAATTAGTAAGTTGACAATTCCGAAAAGAATAAAATAGAATTTTATTACTAATATTTCAACAAGACATGCAATATTGATTTTTGGTGGTTTGGTTATAAATACCGATTTAAAGCGTTTATATAAAGTTACAGATAATCTTATTAAACAACAGTTTTATCTAAGCGGTAGCGATACAATTCTCGGTAGAACGCCTGAAATATCAATTAAAATAAAAAATTCTGGTCTCATTGTTAAAAGATTTAAGGACCTCTTTAACGATAATATTCAATTGTTTTTAGATGGAAATTACATGAGCTTTTTTCAACCTTTTAAAATAATTAAAGGAATTAACGATAATTACATAAGAGAAATATATCAAGATATACAAATCAAATTAACGGCAATGCATGGTACGAATTTTGATGTAGTAATTTTATATACAATCGTATTAAGTTCTTTAATTACAAGTATTCGAGACATACACTTTAACAAGTCAGTACAAGAAGTTATGAGAAGATTAGGAAAGAAATCTGATAAACTGAGCCAAAAACAAATTCAGATTAAATTGGATAAGCTGTATATGCATAATAACAAAAATATTTCGATTTTATATAATATTTCCTATCTTGATGCGCTAGCAGAATCCTTTAATTTTATGAAGACAGCTCGCACATGCAAAATCCAAAAGAGCAAATATATTAACTCTATCGTAAATTTGATACTTTTTTCAAAGAACTAAGGACATGATGAATAGACACCAAAAAATTGAAAAAATTTAATTTCTCCAACTAATTCCAATTCCGTTAGATGATAGAAAGCTTGTTTTGATTATATTTAAAATTGTTTAATACTTATCGATAACTGTAAGGCTAAATATTTAATTGGTGATTATTTGTCCAACTATCGTAAAAAAGACTTATCCTTTTTAATAAATAAATATAGTAAAAAAAAAGTTTCAATTACAAAAGCGATTAAAAATTTCATAAAACCTGGAGACCGGATATTTATAGATTCAGGTTGTGCAGAACCTATAGACTTAACTAAGAAGCTAATTGAGTTAGGTTTAGAACTTCCTGATGTAGAAATCTTACATTTTCTTAGTTTAAGCGATTTAGATTATTATGAAACAGCTGGGGGACTAGAGGATTTATTTAGACATAATGCTTTTTTTATAGGAAAATCACTTCGGAAATACATTAGAGATGGTCAAGCGGATTACACTCCAATTCTATTATCTGAAATTTCCTGGTTATTTAAACTAGGTAAAATGCATTTAGATACGGCACTCATTCAAGTGAGCCCACCAGATAGATATGGCTTTTGTAGTTACGGTATTAATGTAGATATTGTTAAACCTATAGCCGAAAGTTCTGAATATGTAGTAGCCGAAATTAACCCCAATATGCCCCGTACATTAGGTGACTCGTTTATTCATATGGACGACATAGACGCGTTTGTTATTTCTAATCACGATGTTATAGAGTTCAGTTACGGAGAACCTGATGCCGTTTCTACTAAAATAGCAAAATTTGTAGCATCCCTAATAGAAGATGAATCCACTATCCAAATGGGTATTGGTGAAATTCCAAACGCGGTAACTATCGAATTAGCAGATAAGAAAAATTTGGGAATACACAGTGAAGTCTTCTCAGATGGTATAGTAGATCTTGTCGAAAATGGAGTTGTTACTTGTAAAAAAAAGACGATACATAAAGATAAAATAATCTGTTCTTTTGTTATGGGCACAAGACGATTATACGACTTTGTGGACGATAATCCAATGGTAGAATTTCATCCGTGCGATTATACAAATGATCCGTTTATAATTAGCCAGAATAAGAAGCAAATTGCGATCAACGCGGCGCTTTCTGTTGATTTAACAGGACAAGTAAATTCAGATTCAATTGGACATCAATTTTATAGTGGAATCGGGGGGCAAGTTGATTTTGTGAGGGGCGCTGCTCGATCAAAGAATGGGAAACCAATTATGGTCCTACCTTCTACGGCCGCCATGAAAGACGGAACTACAGTCTCTCGAATCGTTCCATACCTTCAACCTGGTGCGGGAGTAGTAGTAACTAGAGGTGATGTACATTACATTGCAACTGAGTGGGGGATAGCTTATCTTTATGGAAAAAGTATACGAGAAAGAGTTCTAGAAATGATAAACATCGCTCATCCGGATTTTCGAGAAGAACTATTAGAACACGCAAAAAAATGGAATTATATCTACTCTGATCAAACCTTACCAGTTTCTATTGATGGTAGAATAAGCATTTATCCCGAAAAATACGAAACTAAATTGGAATTAAGTAATGGAAAGACCATCAAGATTCGTCCAGTAAAACCAACTGACGAAAGAATGATCCAAGAACTTCATTATTCTTTAGATGCTAAAGATAGGTATTTTAGATTCTTTTCTCCCATGAAAGATTTTCGTCACAAGAAAATTCAACCCTTAGTTAATATCGATTATACTACAAATATGATATTAGTAGGAGAATTTAACGAAAAAGGAAAAGATAATATTATTGCAATAGGGGCATTCTTTAAAACGTTCCAAGCCTCTTTAGGAGAAATTGCGTTTGTTGTTCATAGAGATTGGAGAAATTTAGGAATTACTAAATTCTTATTAAATTACTTAATACAAATTGCTAAAGAACTCAATTATAGAACATTTGGGGGCTCAATTTTATTAGAAAATAAATCAATGCTCCATATTATTAATACTTCTGGCTATACATTAAAAATAAAAAAGATTGAAGAAGGTGTTACTGAATTTGCCTTTGATCTGTAAAATACATTAAAACAATTCGCTCAGCTTTTTTTAGTTTTTAAATATTCAGATATTTTATTTGCTAAATTTTCTTGTTTTTTCCAATTTCCATCAGCCAATCCTTTAGAAGTTAGTTCTGAAATTACCTTTCTAATTTTTTCTTCAACTTTTTTCACTTTCTCATTCGCAAAAACTGTAAGAGGTAAAGGCATAAAAGTATGAGTATGAATAATTGCTCCCATATCACACAAATCTTTCATTAATTTAATTGTGAGGTCTATATCTTCCTCTGTTTCATTAGGTAAGCTAAAAATAAAGTCTACATTTGCTAATAAGCCATTTTCTATTGTCAATTCAACAGCTTTATAAACAGAATTAACAGAGTGACCTCTATTACACAAGTCTAATATTCTCTGACTTCCCGATTGGGCTCCGATTGTTATGTTATCGTTAGCAGCGTATTTTAAAACCAATTCTAAAGACTCAGTAGTCACGTGTTCAGGCCTAACTTCGGATGGAAACGATCCTAAGAATATCCTCCCTTTCGGTTTGATTATTTCCCTTATTTGAATTAATAATTCTTCTAATTGGGGAAGATTAAGCGTTTTCCCGTCCAATGAGCCGTAAGAAAAAGCATTTGGAGTAATAAATCTTATATCTGTTTTATTAAAACCTTTCATAAATTTAACTGTTTTACAAATTGAATTAATACTTCTATGTCTTGGAAGAGTTCCCAAAATATAAGGTGTTTGGCAAAAATAACAAACATAAGGACATCCTCTAGTTATTTCAATTGCTCCAAACCTTACATTTTTAACAGGTAAAGGAGGATATTTATCCAAATTGATCCATTGTCTTTTTTCAGTTAGTATAAAGTTATTACTTGCATCAAGATAAGCAATTCCTCTTATACCATTAACATTCTCATCATTCTTAATCTTTTTAAGAATTTCTATTAAAGTTTCCTCGCCTTCGCCCTTCACAACTAAATCAAATCCCATTTCAAGAGTTCCTTTTGGATCCCCTGTCGGATGAGGGCCACCTGCGATAAATAAAGCTCGTTTGTTATACTTTTCCCTTAAAACCTTAATTAAATCAAGAATCTCCCATAATTGAGTTGTAAAAAAAGATATTCCTACAACAACTTTTTGATGATTTTGAATTATTTTTTCTAACTCGTTAATAAGGTTTTCATAGCCACGAATAAAATAAATCTTAACGTCATCTAACCCGCGTTCAGTTTCAATGGCGCCAATTAACGCGTTAAAACTATAAATGTTTTGTTTTTGATACAAAACAACTAATGCTATTTTTGATTGCAATTATAACACAAAATAAGGTTATATATGGTGAATTGGTATTATATATTTAAAATATATTTTAAATTAATTCATAATAAAAAAAATCAAATAAAACAGGATAGTGATATTGATATGTTATTTACAGATTTATTTGCTATGGACCCGTCTATGGTAGGTCTTGCTTGGTTAGATTTTTATTCAATAGGTCACCTTTGTTTTGGTATAGGTTTGTTCCTTTTCTTTTCGCTGTTCTATACTATACCCAAAAAACATGGTAAAACGCCAGTTTTCTCGCTACTCTTCGTATTTATTCTTAGTTTCGCATTTATAATTTTATGGGAAGTTTTAGAGAATTTCTTGTTTATTGAATTGGGATGGAAATTTGAGGGACGGCTCGATAGTTGGGAAAATATTACAACAGACATTATAATTGGTATTCTCGGAAGTTTAATTTCTTGGCTCTTTTGTCACGAGGTTTTCGTGAAAGATAAAAACATTTGGGCTTATTACATTTTTGGTATTATCGGTTTTGGATTGTGGCTTGTTGTGTTTATTATACTACGCGCTCTTACAATAATAACCTAAGCAAATTTTTTAATTTCTAATATAAAACAATTTTTTTAATATCTTATTTTCTTTTTCTACTATAGCTTTTATGATTTAGGAAAAAACAGGATATGGTTGATAATAAAGATTATATTGAATTTAATAGGGGATCAATTCCATTAATTATTTCAGTCCCTCACGGCGGCGCAACTAAATGTGACCATATTCCTCAGAGAACTAATGGCATCCATGGAACAGATAAAGATACAATAAAATTAGCACGAGAGTTAATTGAAAAGATTAAAAATGTCTCTAAATTTCAAACGCCATCCTATATCATATCAAAAATCCATAGAGCAAAAATAGATTTTAATAGAAATTCATCTGAAGCATTTGATCCAGAATCAGATTTGGCTAAGAAAATTTATTACTTTTATCATAATAAGATAGAAGAATTAATTTTACACAATTTAGAGACTTTCAACCGTTCAATGTTGATAGATATTCACGGATTTGAAAAAGACAAACGACCAAAAGGATTTCGAGACGTTGAATTAATTTTAGGAACAAATAATTTAGAATCATTATATCCTAATTCGATCCCTAAAAGGGATTGGGGTAAAAGTTTTCGGGGGAAAATAGTAAAGAAGTTTAACAATTTAAATATAGCCATAGCTCCCGGTCATCATTTAAGGAGAGAGTTTGTTTTAAAAGGGGGTTATATCACGAAGAAATATGGTGCAAGTCATATTAAAAATAGTCAAACCATTCAAATTGAATTTTCTGATAAAATTCGACTAAACGATGAAAATTTAAGAGATATAGTTCTAAAATCATTAGCTCAATTATTATATGAAGAGTTTGGATAAATAACACCATCGATTTTATTGAAAATATTAATAAGATTTTTTACTGTAAATAAAAGATTATTGATAGTAATTTCGCTTTATTAGTATTATTTTAATTTTAAAATAACACATGAAGAAATTTATATAAAAATACTTTATATAGGATATAAGAAGTGGAAATATTTAGATTATAGAAATTTCTATGAACGAAGATAAAGTTGATATCAGGGATTTAGAATCATTCATCAATGGTTTACAAACCTCATTAGATATGCTTGCTGGCGCCGATCCTTCCGAATCAAAAGGTTTTCAAGCCCAGTTAGCTAAAACAATATCAAACTTAAGAATAAAGAGAGTCGAGCAATTTGAGCCGTTACCTAAGATTTTAGGAAATGTAACGAAAGAAGACATTAAAAACTACTTAGCAAAAGAATTAGAGCAATTAATGAGTTATTTAGATACTCAAGAATTCCCTAGAGGAAAATATGCTTTAGTAAAGAAGATTGTTCATTTAAGGGCTGAAATTAACCGAATGTAATACTATTATTATTTCTCAACCTTATTTTAATTATATATAGGTGATTTAAATTCTAATTGATGTTCACTGTCACGCAAATCTTTATTTTCATATTGACAAAGTAATTAATGAAGCTAAAAATGTTGGAGTTGAAAAGATCATTGCTGTAGCAATGAGTTCTATAAGTCAAAGTAGAGTCTTAGAAATTGCTGATCAATACAAAGAGATTTATGCTGCTTTAGGAGTTCATCCTGAGGAGGTGAAAATGAATAGAAACATAGAAACTCAGTTAGAATCAATCATAGGCTTAATCAGAACCAAAAAAGAAAAAATCTGTGCAATTGGAGAAATTGGTTTAGACCATCACTTTGTTAAAGAAAAAGAGTTGTACCCTCGTCAAAAGAAAATATTTGACGAAATGCTATCAATAGCTCAAGAGTTGGAATTACCAGTTAATTTACACACTAAGGGGGCTGAAAAAATAATTTTTGATACCCTACCTTCATATAAAATTCCTAATGTCAATATTCATTGGTATTCAGGACCAGAGGTTTTTTTAAAAAAAGGAATCGATAGAGGATATTTCTTTTCTATTACTCCTGCTCTTAGTTATTCTCCACCAGTAAAAAAAACGGTTTTAACTGTGGATAAAGAACATTTACTTCTAGAAAGCGATGGTCCAGTGAAATATAAGGGAAAAGTTGGTACACCCGCTATGATAAGAGATGTTTTAAACGCTATATCAAAATTAAAAGAAATTCCGGTAATTGAGTTAGAAAACCAAATATTAGATAATACAAGGAAAATTTTTCCTAAAATTTTTGAATGCTAGCTACTATTTTCTTCCATTAATTCAATTACATCCTCTGGAAATTGTTCTCCTCTATTTTTCATGCGCTCAAACATGTCCTCAACTTCAGAAATCGTATTTCCATAAATATGCAGAGAATTACTAAAATCTAAGTAATGACCGGTCTCTACGCCGAGCTGTTCAGCAACGTATTTCTGAATTCGAATCATTCCATTTACATTTGCTTCCCAAGCTCTAAATAAATCTCTGCTTCTCCAAGTTGTTTGCATTATTAATTTGTCATCTTTAACTCGCATATAAATTCTCTGTAGGCAGGGAGGGTCGACATGAAATGGATCAACAAGCGGGCGCCATGTAATTGCTTGAGCTCTGCGTGAATAAGGTTTTTCTTTCAATTTTCTAATTATATATTCAATTTGATCTATTTTTGGAAATTTAATTACTTCAATAGGTATCTTTTGAATTCCAACTTGCTCTGATATTTTTTTATTTAAATCAAATTCAACAAGATTCTTCGTTTTCCAAATATTAGATTCGTCAGATGTCTGAACTTTATCTGACTTCAATAGTTTTTGGTGTTTTTTGACAAACTCATTATCAACTAATTCTAAATCGTAATTAACATGTATAGAATCCTCAAGGGAATAGGGAGAATAATTAAATATTCGATCGTGATAAGAATACGGAAAGCTCACGCCAGAATCCCAGATATAATGATCGTTTACACCCTCCATGATTTCTTCAATGTAGCCACTTTGGATTGATCCGATTAAATAGGTATCTGCCATACAACCATATACTTCAAAAGAGTTTCCATATTTTGATCTAATTTTCAGTACTTTCTCTTTTCGCATAATTGGACTACTTATGGGATCTTTTATTTCTATTAATGCAGTAGAATCTTTAGATGGAGGATCTTCTTGTTTATCGTACTCTGTTTTAATATCGTCACCATTATATAAAACTTGAGCCACAGCTGAAAGCCACGCGTCTCGAACTGTTTTTTTGGAAATAAATATAACTTGAGCCATAATTTTAAACCTTTAAATATTCACTTAACATGTTAATTTTTTAGTATTATAATTTTATTGTTAAAACCTTAACAAAATGATATTTTTGTTATACTACATCAAAATTCGATTAAATTCGATTATATTTATCGATTATACGTAAATATATAATAATTTTTTATATAAAATTACCAACAATATTTTATATTCAAACTTATATAGTCTTCTAAAGAGATTAAGAAATAATATGAGAGATTGATAAGTTGATTTCTTTAAAATTTAGATTTGAACCTCCTTTTAACGAAATTACTAAGGGTACAAACCAAATTATTAATTTTGAGAACGAATTAACAATTAATGAATTATTGGAATTTTTTAAAGAACATTTTGGCGAAAAATTCTACGAACTACTCTGGGATAAAAAAAAAAGGGATGAATTTAGCTCCTTTCTTTCAATAATCATAAATGGTAGAAGTTATAGGGACGAAAATTTCTTAAAAACAGTTTTAAAAGATGGGGATGATATTTGTTTTTTGTATCTCTATTTTGGTGGATAAGCTTACAAAGACTAGCTATAATAATAAGATTAACCACATGCCTAATCCTGTCAATATAGGATTTAAGATGTTATCGGATAAATGCTCTATATAGAAATCTACTAATAAAAACAAAATTACCGATACTAAAGACATCATTAAGATTTTTATAAAACTTATAGGCATCCAGAATTGGTACATATTCATAATTATAAAGACAATTAAAAACGTAGTAATGCCTCCAGCGATAAAGCCTTCTATTGTTTTATTAGAACCTTTTTTTAGGCTATGAGATCCATATTTTTTACCTATTAGACAGGCAGCAGCATCAGCCCCCGTTGTAATTAACGCAACAGATGCTAATATAGGAAATGGTGCAAAAACGAAGGGTATTAAAGATAAAACTAAAGGAGTTGATGCTATAAAAGTATCAAGTTCACTTGGCCTCATTGCTAACAGCCAACGCTTAGCCCACCCAGGCAAAATATAAAATTTATTTAATCGAGATAGATCAGCAATTTGGAACATAATAACAAACCCATATCCTACCGTGATTATTAACCAGTAAGAAAAGCTATAATTATCCAAATTTAATTGACTTAAAAAGCCTAAATTATCAAGAATGGTTCCTAACGACCAAAAGAAAAATATTATTAATGCTGCTAATAAATGTAGAAATTTCCTCCCGAATTCGCTCTTAAAATCAACCCACCTATTATTCACTTCTTTACAATAAATATCATAATCTCTTTCTGCCATAATTTCAGGGTTTCTTTTTGAAATAATTGCATTATAAATCAAAAAAACGCTCCAAACTCCCATTTCAATTAAAAAAAATATAGAAGTAAATAACCACAAAAAATTCAACGTGCTATTTGCTAATTGAGGGGAATGAAATTGAAACATAAATGGAAATAGAATTCCTGCCATTAACAGCAGCAGAACTATTAATAGTTCGTTCAAAAATAAATGTTTTTGTATCTTCTCTCTTCTGTTCTTAAATACATAAATAAAAGTTATAATTGAATAACCAATAAAAATCAAAGAGGTTGGTAAATAATACATTTTTAATCATTAAAGTCGAATAATTTAAATATTTTTACTTATTGTGTGAATTAATTAATCAGAAACCGTCCCGAAACTTCTTATCAAGGCCTTCAAATCCAATTTAAAATAATTGTATAATAATCGAAATTAAAAAAAAACCTAATAAACAAATAGATAAGGCTACTTCCAATAGGGATTAATAAATTATCGGATATATCAATTGGTTTATTAGTGAAAATATCAAAAAGTAAGAAGGCAAAAGTAAAAATAAACGCCCAATAAAATCCAACAAAAAGGAAGCATATTATAAAACATACGATTATTCCGGCTATTGAACCTTCCCAAGATTTTTCTTTATTCCATCTAATTTTATTTTTACCGAATCTTATACCGATTTGGCTCGTTGCTAAATCTGCGATAGAGCTAATTCCTAAAATCGTTAAAAAAACCATAGGTGGAGTAAGTAAAGCAGCAACCATCTGACCGATTGCAAAATAGAGGTAGGTACCATAACCTTTTTTTTCTTCTTCACAGAGTAAAATATTGCTGAGACAGTTAAAGGGAAACGCAAAGAATCTAACTTTTCGAGATAGTTCATTTGCTAATATGATAAAGCAAAAACCATAGAAAAAGAAAAATATTAGATAATAAAACCAACCTAAAGAAAATAAAACCTCCCTAATACTATTTGGCTCAATTAGTATTTGTAAGAACAAGCCAAACATATTGTTATCATCCGGAATCATCCCACTAATTGAGCCTGAAAGGTTTCTCACAAAATCAACGCCTAAATACCATACCACAAACAAACCTACAAAAATTAAAACATGAGGGATTTTTCTGTATGTATCTCCCCTAAGTTTACTTCTCTTACTTGTCTTTTCCTCTAACGAATCCCAAAATTTTGATAAATCTTTGTTTTTAAAAACTATCTTAAAAAGAAACAGAAAAAGCGTTGATATTAAAACAATCGCCCCAATTATGAGTACAGGGAGCCCTAACGCAAGGGAGAAGATTGGTAATGTATCAGAATAAAGCGTTATGTCTTGAAACATTAGTATTTCTATAATTATAATTATAGTAAAAGTCAAAAATAAAGCGCCAAACCCAAAAAAATTGTTAAATACTTCCTTTTTATATGAAAAATGCATATAACTAAATAATACGAGAAAATAAGAAATTGAAATTAAGATAAACCAATATAAAAATTCTACCATAATTATTTCAAATTTAATAAATTAATTTCTAATATTAAATATAGGGGTTTTATTCTTTAATTAAGGTTATCTACATCAGTAAAAATGAAAAAAATTATACTCGCATCAAAGTCTATCGATCGAAAAAAAATATTCAACCGTTTAAACATTCCGTTTGAAACTATAATTACGGATATAGACGAAGGATATTACAAAGGAATATTTTCAAATCCAGTTGAATTAGTTAAAGAAATAGCTAAAGCCAAGGCGTTAAAAGCTAAGAATTTGTTAAAAAATAAAAATATGGATGCGATAATAATTGCTGCTGATACGGTTGTAGAATTTAAGGGTATAATCATAGGAAAAGCGAAAAATAAAGCTCAAGCATTTCAAATATTGAAATCTTTAATTAATAGTTCTCATAACCTACTTACAGGCGTAGCAATAACGGAGTTAAACGACCCAAAAGTCGTGGTTGATTACGATTGCACTATTGTTACTTTTTTAGATATTTCTGATAATGAAATTCGGAATTACATTAATACCGAGGAATGGAAAGGTAGAGCGGGCGCATATTCCATTAGAGATAGGGCAAGTTTATTTATCAAGGAAATTCGAGGGTCCCCATCTAATGTTATTGGTTTACCAATGCAAAAAATATTTAAAATTTTAAAAAAAGATTTTAGCTTGAATTTATTTGATACTTAGTTAAATTCAGGATAAATATAATAAAAAAACATAGTTTTTAATTTTTTGAAATTTCTTTCCACATTTTTAAGTTTTCATAGAATTTTAACATTCTCTCAAGTTTACTAATCATTTCTTCATAGTAATCAAGATCAGCGTACTGATTTTTAACCAATTTCTGGGCTAAAACTAAATTGGTTTTATATTGTAGTATTTTATCATCAATCACATAATTTTTTCATATACCTTTTTATTTAAAATAAAAAAATATCTGGATAATATCACGCTAGCTTTGAGTCTAAAAAGATAAAGAATAATTATATTTTCTAAATGAAAATATTAAATGCTTTTATAGATTAATTTCTTTATAAAAAATTACTACTTTAAAAAATGATGTAAAATGACTAAACACTACAAAAATGAACAATTAATGAAAATTTTAACGGTACTAGGGGCAATAGTAGGATTGGTATATATTATTAATGGTTTTGCTGGCTTAGCTGGAATGGGTTTTTTACCCATCATTGTCGACATCCAGGTTCTAGATAAAATAATCAGTTTAATTATTGGTCTCGTAATTGTTATTTTAACATTTCTAGTAGCTTTAAAACCAAACCAACCACTTCCGTTTCATTGGCTTGTATTATTAATCCTTGCGATATTGCTGGTGATTTTTAGTGCGGGAATTTGGGCTTGTGTACTTGTAGTAATCGCTGCCATTATTGGTTTGATTGAAGATTTATAAATCTAAAATTAAACTCGATAATTTTTTTTTTTTTTCAAAACTAGACTTTAGTATTTTCTAAAAAGTAGGATACGATTTCTTCAGCAAGGTTGATGTCCGTTACTTTTTGCAGGGCTGTAAATCCTGGAATTGAGTTCACTTCCAAAACTAATAAACCTTTTTCGCTTTCAACGATATCAACACCAGCAATTTCGGTTTTTGTAATTTTTGCTGCTTTTATTGCTAGATTTTTTAACTCTTCTGTGAGTTCTAATGGTTCCATTCTTGCGCCTGCATGAATATTAGTTTTCCAATTATCGCTTACTCTATACATTCCGGCTATAGCTTTATCACCTAAAACTAAAATTCGGATGTCTCGATTGTAATGTTCGATAAACTCCTGTATATAAAATATTTCGTTTAGTTGACTTAAAGTAAATATAACGTTCTCTGCAAAGCCTTTATCGTTTATTCTGGTAATTCCAACGCCTTTCGAACCATATAACGGTTTTAGTACAATATCGTTTCCAAGTTCCTCAAATGCCTCTATGGCATCGTCGGGATTTTCGCAAATAATTGTTTTCGGAGTAGGGATGTTATGCCGATCTAAGTAAATTGATGTTAAAAATTTATCACTAGCTATTTCTAGTGATTCTCGAGAGTTAATTAATTTAAGATCATATTCCTCCATAGCGGTTATTAGATCAAGTCTAAAAAAGATCTTTTGAGTAGCATCAGCTCCAAAACCTCTTACAAGAGCGCCATATGGATCGAGCTTTTCAAATTGTTCTAGAAATTGTTTATTGTCTATTTTAACTATTACTTTTGATGGTACGAAATATTTAACATTATATCCTCTTCTTTCAAATTCTTTAGATAAAATTTGAACTTCAGGATCTTCCGGCTTTGGAGTAATTATCATAGAATACACATTTATTGCCTCTTAAAAAATTACTTAATTCAACTGACACTAAATAAATAAATTTAAGTTCTTATATATATATATGAAGTCAATGGATTCTAAAGACGCCGAAAACGAAACGGAAAAATTAACAAAAGTACTTTCTATTGTTCAAAATCTTTACTATAAGAAGAAGGAACAATTAGAAGATTTAAAATTAGAAATTTCTGAATTACACACAGCTTTAGATTACATGAACTCACTAATTTCAAAGCAATCGTTTTCAAGTGCAGATCAAATTTATTCGAAGCTTTTAAATCGTGAAGAGAAATCGATTGATGATTATTTTAAAAAAGACATTATTCAAGAAGATTTTGATGGAACAAATATTAAAAGAAAAATTTTCTCGAGTCAAAATCAGAATGAAGAAAATTTAATATGTGTGCTTAACCTACATGACTTTAAAAGAGTAGAGATAAAATTTATTGATCCTGAAAAAAGGGAGATACAAGAAACTTCAGAGAATTTTATTAATGTTTTTCTCAAGGGAGCGCTTATTAAAATAAAAGAAAATAACCCTAATTTGAGCATAAATTACACTTTTTTCAAAAAATCCGATAAAGTAGAATTTATTCACATATCTAATTTAAGTTCAATTGAAGACTATGATTTGATAACGGACAAAATCCGCGAATTATTAGCATGCGAAAAATAAGCTCTTTAAGAACGTTGAATAGATAAAGTTTGTAAGGTATGAATAATTTTTGAAAATTATTATATTAAGATATTATAATGATTAATTAAAATACAAAGAATTAATTATACAGAATTTTATATTATTTTTAATTAAAAATTGATAGAGCATTAACTATGGCGCAAAAAAAGAAATGGCTAATTATGCCAACTGTTCACTCGAAATTTAACGATAAAGAATTAGAAGAAATCTTGATCAATAAATCGAGAAATCTCTTAACAGAGAAAAAGGGAGTAGTTCCCTCGTTCATCTTTCTTTCTGGAAGTTTTTTTGACATAAAAGGATTTGTTTATACGGGACTTCGAGCGTGGAGAGGTGCGGCAAAACCCTCTGAATCTGATGAGGGTAGAAGACCATTATTAGAGGCTACATTTGCATCATTATCCGTGTATCTAAGCTCATTATTAGCTCTTCAATCTGATTTTTACTTTGCTTACGATGAGATTAAAGAGATACTATTAGAAAAGAAAAGGGAGGACTTATGGACGATTGTCTCAGAAAAATTGCCGTTTATTTCGCTCCCTCCAAAAGAAATGTATGGAAGCCAATTCTCTCCAATATCGCCCTATTTTGTAATAGAACAAGACGATGAACTGATTTTAGGAGAGATATATCCATCAGCGTATTTAACAAAAGTAATCTCATCGATTAAGACAAGATTTTTCGTCTTTTTCCAATACCAAGGCTATTCTGCTTTCGGATTTTTTGACTCTATACCTGAACATTCTAGGTTTGGTTTTGAGGAAAAAGCACGAGACTTTGAGGGAGAACCTTCCCCAGAAAATCTTCGAAAATATGCTAATAATGCAAAAAACTTAAAAGAAGTTTTAATCGTGCTCATCGAATCTCATAATAATGCTTTTCTTGAACAATACTTAATTACAGATTACGAGTTATTATTAAACAAATTATTGGAAGGTGATGTATAGAAAAATGGTGAACATTGGGCTTTTAGGGGATATATCTGTCGGAAAAACTAGTATTCTACGATTATTTGTAAGATATTTAAAAGTTGGGGACATAGAGAAAGTTAAAGGAGGACAAAAATGTACCGTAATAAAAACAGATTTTTCCGGTGAGGCAACAGTGCCAGGAGGGGAAAAAAAAGATTCTCTAAATCAAAAAGAAACTAAAACAATCCATCCAAATAGGATTGTTTTTAGAGAAGATAAATCGGGAAAAGCACACACCATCTTCGCCCCAGGAGGTGATCGGAAAAGAGCAGTTGTAAAAATGGGAATTATAACAATATCCCGAATCGCAACTCAGATTATAGCTGTATTTTCTTTGGATCGTAAACTTGAAAGACAATTTGAATTCTTTAACGATGTTCGGTTCTTTCCGGATAAAATCTCCGTTTGTATAAACAAAATTGATTTACTTGAGGGAGACAAAGATAAAGGTTTAGAAGATGTTAAAAACAAGATTAACAACTTCTTCAACCAAAGAAAAATATCGGTTTCTGACTATTTTATAACTTGCGGTGAAACTGTTTCTAATTTTGAAGCGGTTGAGGAATACAATAATAATGTTGCCGAGATGATTTTAGAGATAACAACATCTCATTAAAGCAATAAATTTATTTTTTATCTCTTATTCTTTTAATTTTAAAGCTAATTTTACAAATAACTTATGCATATCTAATTGATAGCCTATCAATGGACTTAGTTGTACATGGTCGCTATTTTTATCAATTAAAAGATATCCTTTTTTTTCTAACGCTTTTAAATCTTCGCTTACATCTTTCTTGCGTCTTATTTTACTAATCTCATGAATTGAAGAAACCCCCGAATTTTTAAGGCATATAGTTAATGTACATAATAAGGTTGCTGCCAAACTCGGCTTTCCTTCGAAGGGATTAGCTGAAATCAATTCCGAGATTTCAGGATCATAATTTACAAACCAATGCGAATCTAATGGATTATATCTAATCTGAAAACCTAGTGGTTCAAGATAAGTTGATAGTCCAGTAATTAGGTTTTGGAAATAAATAGATTTGTTTTTATAATTCGCATTTAATTGTTCTAAAATCTCTTCTTTTGTAGCTCCTATTTGATATAAACTTTTCTTTCTACTTAATAAATGCATTAGAACTGAAATTTCATTCATTTTTTTAGTAACCTCAAATATATAATGTGTTTGTTTCTTTTTGATATTTAATTTTACCTAACTTTAATAGAAATGCTTTGAATCATCTATAAAAATAAAGAAAATATTATGAATTAAATGTATGTATTTTAAAATTCCTGATGTTAATACAAGTAAATCTAATTAATGCAAATATAGATTTTAGTAGAGATGCTAAAATACTATTGTTAGTGAGATATAAAGCAATTATTTTTTAGTTATTATCAAACTTACAAAAAATTTTCGCAACTACTAAATATCTTCAAAGAATAAATAAGTCATTCACTTCTATTTAGTTGTATATTATCATTCCATGAAACGAATAATAACAGTCAAAAATCTTCATTATTTTTACAATACTTATTATTAATCCTTAAATCTCTTTTATTTATATATCTAAATTGTGTTATAAATCATAGAATTAAAAAATCCTAAATTTATATCAAATAAAACCGTTTAGAAAATGAATATTGAGAAATTAATTTTAGAATATTTATATTCAAACAATCTCAATTATGATGATTTTTGGGTTCCATTGAAACCTTTCTTTGATTTAAACCCCTCAATTGAAGAAAAAGATCCAGAATTATCTTTTTGTATTAAAGAATTAGAAGATAAGAAATATATTAGTGTCAGAAGTATTGGAAATAATGAGAAATCTATTTTCTTATATTTGGAAGGCATAATATATTATGAAGATACTTATATTCTTTCAAGAAAGGAGAGACCAATCAAAAGATTAATCGAAAAGATTCTAAAAGTTATAGAAAAAATGGAGATTGGTCGTATTAAAAGAGAATATTATATTAGGGACTTTTTGGAAATGCTAAACCTTGAGATTAATAGAGAAAATAGAGTCAAGATCTATTTACTTAATAATTTAATTAGTGGGATTTTTGTAGAACATAATTCAGTAGGATATACTTCAAGTAAAGATCCAGAAAAAAAAGAAATGGGTATAATTTCTTTCAGAAAAGAGCCCCCTCATCTTATAACTCGTAAAGGAAAGGATTTCTTAAATTCTTTAAGATTTCCCAAATTATTCCCAACAGGAACTTGGCTTGGAAAAAGTGGAATACTTCATGAAGACTTCACAAGAATTATTGAATATTTTGAATTTTATGCTAAGATCCAGTATAGATTAGCTTTAGAAAAAGAAATACACTTTAGGTTATTAAGTATATTTAAACCAGCAAATTACCTTATTGTCATTGATGATAAAAATTTAATTCTTTTTGAATCTCAGAAAAATGTCATGTTAGGGATGCCAGCTTATACTTCATGGGATTTTCGAGGGAAAGAAGCACATGATTTTGGATATTATGCAAGTATTGCTTTAACAAAACTAGGATTTGAAGAAATTTGGTTTTTTCCTTTACCATCTGAGTTATTAAAAATGCCACCTAAAGAAGCAAAAAAGGTTATAGAAAAACTAGCAATTAGATTTTTTAATAAAGAATATGATGAAATCATGAAGGGAGATAAAGCTGAAAGATTACAAAAAGAGAAAATCTTTCTTTTTTATGACAACGCTAGTGAAGATGATTTTATACAATTATTTTTCGCACCTCTTGCAAAATCGATGGGTTTTGAGAATGTTAAAGTGAAAGGACATAGAATCAAAACATTAGAGTATGGTCAAGATATTAAATTAATGAAACTTAGGCTCCCTACAGGTCATTTTCTAATCTTTGTCGCTCAAGTGAAGAAAGGAGATATTACATCCTCATCAAAAGAACCAGACAAAGAGATTGAAAAACTTCTCACAGAGATACGCCCAGCATTTAATAAAAAAGTGTTTGACGATGAAATTGGAAGATCTATTAAACCCCATCATGTATTTTTAGTATCCTCAGGTATAATAAATGAATATGCTAGAGTATATCTTGAAGAACAGCTTGAGGATGAATATAAGGGACAATTACTCTTATTGGACAGAGATAAACTTTATGATCTTTATGTTAAATATGGATTATTTAAGCCTGAACAAGCTGCATTAACAGATTATCTTAAGAAAATAAAAGAGAGAAAAGAAGCATTGGAAGAATCTAAAAATGTAGATAAAAAAGTATTAATTGAAGATTTTCTCTTTAAATTGAGTTCTTTTGAAGGATTAATGGGAATATTATTAAATGAAGAAGTTTGGGCACATGATAAATACACAAAAGATATTAACGGAACTTTCTCATATATTATTGATTTAGGGTGGTTAAATGAATTGGAACATCAAGAGTTCAATGATTTGAAGAATAGGCAAAAATTAGCTTATCTAAAAGGGAAAGTACCCTCAATGGTTCAAATTAAGCAAGATATTACTTTAATTGAATCCTTAAAAACACGAGTTGAAGAAGAGATTCGTAATCGTGCATTATATGAAGATTCACTCCAATAAATGTCTCAATGAATAATTATGAAAAGATATTTTCCTCTCTATCATAGATTAAGGCAAAAATTAAATTAAAAATACCAAGAATAATTCAAATAATTAAAAAGTTGTTTTTTACTTAAAAAATAAAATCCACCTAAATTATGATGGAAGATAAGATTATAGTTCAGAAATTAATTGATTACATAAAACAAGATCTGGATTTAATTTTACAAGGTATTACAAAAAAATATGAGATTATTAATATATCAAAAAATACTTATAATGAACATGGTTATGATCTTGTAATTGAGTTTGATTCATTTAAAAAGCTATATGAAGAATTTTGTTTCAAGTTTAGATATATTGAGAGAGAATCTATTAATCCTCAATTAAATGAGAGATTTATTCTATTTGAAAAAATTTTTTTTAAATTATTAGGGAAGGTTGTATCTCCTACATTACATTTATGGACTTCCAGATCCAGTTTTTCTAAATATTCTTTTTATTTTAGATTATTATATGTAATATTCAAAGATATTTTTTTTGAGAAAAAATCAATTCAAAACAAATTTCAAGAATTATTAGATGAGTGGAATACCTCATTAGGAAAAAAGGAGATTCATATTCAAATTCTTGTTCCTTTACCACGATATACAAAGAAAGAAGGAGAAATGAATGATATATCAATAAATGACAAAATTAATGTAAAATGGGGTGTTGGCTTTGATGTCTATAAAAAAAGAGGTGATAACTTTTATCAATCAATGACTTTTAGTAATTTAATTATATATAACACTCAAGCTTCATTTGATCTTTATAGAACTGTCCAAGAACATAATGATAAATTATTAGAAAACCATAAAAAATTCGAAAAAGAAAGAATTCATCTTTTTAAAATAATTCGAGAGATAGTTTGCACATTCTATTTGTGTGGAGTTGAATTTAAATATAAAAGATTTTATTATTTATTGCCTTGGTGGTTTGAACCTGATTATAAGTTATATAGCAAAATTGCAGCAGAAATTGATCATGTAGCAGTGATTTCACAAAATAATTTGATTAAGGTAAAAGAACTTTATCCTAAACTTATCAAAAGTCAATTATTCTATGATGACAATTTGATAATTCTTTCTCATCATTATAAGCAATTAATTAATAGAATTTTTTCCCCTGATGTTGTTTTAGATGCATTTATTATTCTTGAATTCATTTTAACTGGGAATATCCCCGCAGAAGTTACTTACCGAATATCTATAAATGCAGGTTTTTTCTTAGCTAATGATTTTGATGAATTTGAGTCGATCTATAGACTTATGAGAGATTTGTATAGAATTAGAAGTGCTTTAATACATGGTAATGATTGGCTTAAAAGAATGGATAAATTAATTAGGAAATATGTTGAGTTTAAAGATTATAAGGATATTTTGCATAAATTAAAAAAACTTGTTAATTTTTGTATTATTAAATTAATTAATCTTAAGCAAGATAATCCTAATATCTTAAAAGAATTAGATGATTTTTATATTATTAAATCTAGTAATGTTATTAAGAAATAAATTTTATATAATATACCATATTTAATGTTGAATTTGTTATATAAAAGAAGTACCCGTCTTGTCTGCATGAGATTGTATTCTTCGAGCTGCTTTAGTAGTCATTTTATTTTTTCCCAACCTTTTCACCTCCTTCTTGTAACTCAAAATAAAAAGAATTAATAAAGCTAATACATCTCTTAGTAAGCATAAACTCCTCCTCTTTTCATAAACTTAATTAGATCATACTTAATATCATTAAGTGCATTTAGAACTCCTACTACTAAATTTGATCTGCTGTATTGATACACAATATTAGTATTTTGTAAAAATCTACCCATCGGGTCTATTATTATGTAAGACTTAATCATAGCATTATTATTTTCCACGATTAGATTCAGATGTTCATGCCTTTTTACAAAAAGCTCAAATTCTCTCTTAGTAATCAGTAAATCTTTAATTGATGAGCTATCTTGTCCTTTGATTTCGAGCTCTTGAAATATTTTCCATCTGTCAGGCTTATATATATATAACATATTGTTTTTTTTTGATATTTAACTTTCCCTAATTCTAATAAAATTGCTTCGAAACATCAATAATAATAAAAAATATATTAAGAATTAAATGTATCTATTTTATAATACCTTATACTAATATAAGTGAATTAAATTGATTAAAATATAAGTATTAGTAGAGATAATAAATTATTACCTTAAATGAAATATAAAACATTTACTTCTCAGTTATTTTTAATCTTATAAAAAATTCTCGCAAACACTAAATCTATTCAAAGAATAGATTAAAATCTTTAATGATATTGCTGAGATTCGAGATTAAATTATCCCTTTGAAATTCCCTTATTGTTCTACTAATTTCAATTTGAAAGGTGCTAAATTTTAAGCCAAATCCAGGATAAATTGAACTTGGAGAATGGTTACCTTCCCGATGACGAATTTTTGAGGAGTTACCAGGTAACATTGTATCAATTGTAATACGGTCATATAAGGTTTGGATCCTCTGCATAAACCATTCCTTTACAATTGCAGAACAAGTCTGATTGTGCAGAGTGCCAATTACAATGTCCCAACCATGTTTATCTTTCATCCCATGTATAGCTAAATGCAAATAGGGTTTAATAGCTTTTTCATAGGAATTGAGGTTGTTAATGTGTCTCTGAATTTGTTGTATAGCTATCCGGTATTCATCTATCCCCGCAGCATTCTTTTCGGATCTCTTACGATTTAAATCGCATACATTACGGGATATTGTAGCGATAATACAAGAATAATTGATTTTTTCTGCTATTCCTTCAGCAATTTCACCTGTAAATTTATCATTGTCTGGAGGATGGGCGTGAACTGAATCAATATGTGCTCGAATAGTTGGAGATCCGAAATAGACCTTGATATATTCCCTTTATTCAAAATTCAACATAATTTTTCAAAACTTTCTGAAGTTAAATACAGAGAATGATATATAAAAATATTTATAATAAATTTAGTATCCATCCTTCTTTAAATATACTTAATTAATTGTTTCTAATTAGTTAAATGGGGATGATACAGAGGGCGATATCAATATGGGAGAGAGTAGAGGAAAAAATATATTTCTGTTATGTTTATTATAGGTTAAGACAAAAACTCATGAAAGTTATTTAATTAAATCAAATGAACGTTAATTGGTTAAAGTAAGGGCTTAAATTTTAAGAAAGAATATTCAGGGAAGGTCTATCTTTTAAAGATCTGGAAAAATATTTAGAAAAAAATCCAAATTTCCATCCTTTATCTTTTCTTGGATATATAGAATAGTAGGGACAATCTTGGCACTTAATTTTATGTCCTTTAAAATAATATTAGGAATTTCAATTATTATACTCTACTCATTCAAATATGAAATCCAAAAATACCTTTAACTATAGCTTCATACATATTAAATTAACAAATGATGAAAAAAAGATGTTTTATCTATGGAAAAATAATAGTAGTTAATTTATTCTGAGTAATTAATCTGTAAAAAAAATTAAGAGTATAAAAACCCCAATGCATTATTATGACATTAAAAAAAAAAAAAAGATCGATTACTAGAACTTATTAAAACTGCTTTAGAAATAAACATATACGATGAACATAGAAAGATAATTCCTAAGAATATCGAGATTTTTAACCGTAAAGCAATTCTAATGACAAATATTTTAGATAATAATAAAATTTATGGATTAAATTCTAAACTAGAAAATTTAAGATTTAAAGCAGAGGAAAACTTCAACTATGCATGGACAAATGATGTTTTTAAAAATTTAAGAGGAATAAATGATATTCAAGGTCTTTCATTAGAGATTTTTTTTGGAGAATTAGATAAATATTTAGATTCAATAAAACGCAGTGATTTAGAAGATTATGATATAATCATACCAGTCAATATTGAATTTGGTAAAGTTATGCTTCACAAATCAATAACTTTTCAGAAAGATGCTCAGGTATTCTTAGAAAACTATAATTTTTTTAAAAATAATTATTTACAAATATTTAAGGATTACAGGGATAAGGAAATATATTTAAATAAGAATTCTATAAATCTGTTAGAAAATTTGAATTATAAAAAGTGCTCTTATTTTATCATCAAATTAAAAGCAAGAAGTTTATATTATGCCAAGCAAAAAGGTCTTAATATTGTTCATATTAATCTCGGAATTTTAAACTTCACAAAGTATAGTAGAATTAGGTTTTTAGAGTTCCATATGGATGATCTTATAAGTACAAATATAACAGATATTAATACACCTTTAATGTTTATATTTAATAAGAACTCCTTTGACACCATTTTTTTTTTTACTTATGAGAATTTTAGATCATTTCAAGTATTCAAAGCAAATCGGGTTAATTATTATAATGAAATTATTAAAGTTATAGAAAACATAAAAAATAAGAGATTTAAGATATTAATTGCTGAAGCCTTCAAATTATATTATTTAGCACTGTCGAATACAGAAATATCAGATTCATTTTTAAATTTCTGGAATATAATAGAAATCTTATTATTAAAAAGAGCTGAAATTAAAGCAGAAATAATCAAGGATCGACTTAAATCTTTATTTAGTTTTGATTTTAAGAAAGATTTTGATGAAATGATAGATCTAGTATATTCAAAGCGCAATTTATTAGTACATGAAGCATTAAATACGATATATGAAGCAGATCGCCAATTTGTAAAAAGCACTTCTGAAACAATCATTAGATTTTTTCTGAATATCTCTCAAAAAATAGATGATGTTGGAATGTTAGAATTTCTTTATGATAACATGAATAAACCAGAACATATTTTGACAAAAGAATCTGATATTTTGAATTTAATAAAGGATATTAAATTTAAAGATCTATAATTTTGCATTTCAATTTTTGTCTTATACTAGAATAGAATTCTTAAAAATATAAATTCTTTTAATTCCTTGAGTGTTGAATTTTTCTGATAATTACATTATTTTCGATGGACTTTTCAAGAGGACATAGTAAACAAGTATTTAATAGTTTGGCTGAAGGGATTCTTTTTCAAAAGGGTCATTATTGGTCTAAAGAGTATCAGAAAGAACCACGCTGATATATCCCCGTCTTGAAGCAATTTTACTTAAAGAATAGAGAAATAATGAGTAATATACATTTGGTAAATATATTTTAGGCATTTTTTTTTAATTTTCAGTGAAATTTTATATTTTTTTATTAACTTTTAATTATCTCCAATGTCTTCAATAATAAAATAGTATAACTATAACTTAGTCTAGCTTCCCAATCCTCTACATCAAGGGGATTGCCATGAGCTGAATCCTTCCTATTCCTAAGAGTTCCAATTAAATTTATCCCCGATCGTAAAAGATTTTTAATTCCGTCGTTAATATCAATAAATGAATTTTTAAAGAGAGAATTTATATTCTTTTCCTCTATCATTTTTTGAGTTAATTTAGATAATGGGTATTTTTCAAATTCTTTTTTTTGTCCTAATAAATTTTTATAAAAGTGCTCAATAGCCTTACAACAATATAAAGGGACACTATTCCAGTCTGCTTCCAGTATATGTTGTTTGGCTTTTTCAAGATTCTCGATTACTTTTCGATAGTTCTTTAAATATCTAAACACTTCTTTTTCCTTTTTTTCCTCTATGCTATATCCTATAAGCATTAATTCGCCATTAATACAGGATACCCAATCATAGCCCATTAATTGTAATATTTCATTAATAAAATTATCAAATTCTTGTGTAGTTAAGATATTAAATTCTCCTAAGTTATGATTGAAATGAAAAATTTCTGTAAATATTATTTCTAAAGGAAGCTTCTCATTATAGAGAGAATTTACAACATATGAATTATATTCTATTCTTAATAATTTACATCTTAATATTTCCTTTTCTGAAGGATTATTGGGAAGTTTTCTTTCCATCTTATATTCGTCATAACTCATTGGTAATAATTTATAAAGACTGGCATCAATTTTATCATCTTTCGTTAATTCTTCCATTCTTTGATTATATTCTTCAACTTTTTTTATCCTCTTTTTAGCCTTGATCTTTCGATATTGCTTGTAAGCATCCCCAATTTTTTTTCTTATTCTTAATTGCTGTAAGAATTCTGAACTCCAGCCCCCCTTATTTTCAAGATAGTTAATTTTATCATACATTATTTTAATCCATATATACAACTCCTTAAATTGATTATTGAGAATTATTCTTGCATTTTCTTCTTTATACCCAATATTTTTTACAAGCTCATTTAAATGATTTACCAATTTTTTTCTAATTTCTATGATGTTTTTTTTATTAGGACTTTTATTTTCAACATAATTAAGCCAATCTCTAAACACTGGAAAACCTTTTCTATGGCATATTTCAATAATGCCACAAAAGGGTCTTTTTGGAATATCACTTTTACGAAAGAATTTTTGAGGAGTTAACCATCCTATATTCTCAATTTTAGATTTCCTAGGATGATATGGAAATAGTATTAAAAGGTTTGAAATTTTTGTAAGTGCTTCTTTAATATCAATTGTATTATAACTATATATCAAATTATTATTCTTCTGAGGTAACTTCATTCATTAATTCACTTTTTAATAATAATTTCCTCGATTTTTTTTCTTCAAATAAATAGTGGAAAGGCTTCTAAATAAGTTTTATTGAGATTTATATTGAATTTTAAAATAATAAGAAAAATATAGAGTAATTCATTATGAAGCAAAAGATCTTAGAGAACCAGAGAAAGAAATTGCTACAAGACTTCACTGGGCAAAAAAATTAACTTTAGAGGATTGCAACATTGACTTTTTCTTGAAATATATTATTAATATAATAAAAGAATTATATATAAGAAAGATATTTTCTATAATTGACCATTATAATGATAAGATAACCCTCTATTTGAGAAAGATGGATAAGGCTTCAGTCTAAGAGGTCATATAATTATTAACCATCCGTTTTTCTGCTTCTTTAGGAGGAGGCAACACGGGGGAGGGAGACATTAATTATGGAAGAGAATAGGGAAAAAGATATATTTTAGTTGAGTTAATACAGATTAATACAAAAATTATTTATGATTTAGATTACTCTATCTTTGAAAATATTATTTGTAATTAATGTCTTAACTCTCTAATATAATTAACTAAATCAAATTTAATTGTATCATAATCATTTAAGCTGTAATAAAAAATTTTGTAATCCATTAAAAATTTCGGTATACCATATAACCTTTGATAAGTTATGATGATTTTTTTTTTATACTTTTCTATAAGTCCGAGGAAAAAATATATTTGTGGATTATGAACTGTAATATCTACTATAATTATTTCAGAAAATCTAATTATCTCTTCAAAAGTTTTTTTCAAATAATAATACTCTATTACCTTCAGAACATAGTAAATGAAGAGTAAGAAATAACTATAAATTTTTGTTATTATAAACTGAAAATTTCTGATTTTTTAAATAATCCCTACACTATAATTATTATAAGATAAAAAGAAACTATTGATAACTTTTAATTCTTATGTCAAAATTTGATAAAAACTATGAATATAAGCAGAAATTGAAAGAAGCAAAATTATTGATAAATAAAAGTGATAATAAAAATGCACTAAAATTACTTGAAGAGTGTTATAAATATTTTTATGATGAACATCTAATTAGGTATAAATTAGATACAATAAATCATTTAATAGATCTTTATTTAACCCTGAGAGATTATAAGAAAACAAAAAGTTTATTCATCGAACATGAATCAGAATCTAATGAACTAGGAATAGATATACCTCCTCATATTTATCATAGTTATGGGAGATATTTTTCAGGATTAGGTAACACTACTAAATCAATAGAAAATTATAATATAGCTATTAAGAAATATACTTTAAATAATGATCTTTTACATGCTGCAATCAGTTATATGAACCTTGCTGAACAATTACGACAAATTGGAGATTTTGATCAAGCAGCAATAGCATTTATCAATTCAAGAGATATTTTTCTAAAATATGGTGAATATGATCTTTCACTGAAACCTTTATTATCTATGACAGATATGCTAACGAAATTAAGAGGAAGATCGATTCCTATTGATTTGGAGAAAATGGAATTTATATTAGAAAAAGGTAATTTACCCCAATCTCCTACTCTTGCAACAACTTTTATTAATGTGGGTTTAATTTTTCAAGAAATTGGAAATTGTCAAAAAGCAATCCACTATCTTAAAAAAGCCATTGATTTATCTAAGGAATTAAAATATGATCAAACGGAGTTTCATGCATATTTAAATCTAGGATATGTATATGGAAATTTACATCAATACACTAAAGCAAAAATAAATATTGAGAAAGCTCTCAACTATTATATCAAAGAAAGAAATCGAGGATTTATTGCAAAAGCTTACAATGCTTATGGATTTATTTATAAAGATGAAGGTGATATAGAAACTGCTTTTTCTTATATTCAAAAATCAATTGAAATAGGAAAGGATATTGTCGATTTTGAATTAAGTCTTAGAAATTATGAGATCTTAGCAAATATCTACAAATTAAAAAATGATCTAAAAAATTCACTTATAGCATATTCTGAACTCCTAAGGATTTATAATAAATTATTTGAAGAAAGTGATTTATTTGGATTAAAGCAGATTTTTAGAGAGCAATTTTCTAGGATACTTCATATAATTATTAATATAAATGAATTATTAAAAAATCAAAGTTTAGAACTTAGCAAGAATATACTTGAAGATCTTGAAGATGATGTCATCAAAATATGCAAAACTGGGGCTTCTAATGATATCTTAGAAGACTCGCTAAAAATTCAATTTCAAGAAGAAATTGTTAAATTGGAGAAAAAAATTGCTGAACTTACGTCCCTTATTAATGAACGGGATAAAAAGGAGTTAGAAGAAAAAGTAATTAACGATATTTGTGAAAAAATAGAATTATACCAAGCAGAGAAGTTTTCACCAACCAAAATAAAAGATTTTCTTATCCAAATTCCTAATCCTATACTGAGACATAATCTGTTGATTAGAATTCTTTCGAGAGTACCGAAATATTATTATACTAAAGAAAAAATGTATCGAAAACTAAAAAAAATTATACAAAAACTCCCTTTTGATGAAAATGACGAAATAATTTTTGGAGTTCTTTCTGAAACTTGGAATAAAAGTCAAAATTTATGGAGTTATATGATGGAAAGGAGTATTTCTAGATATGGTAATACCGAGATTAAAAAAACACCTCAGTTATTTAAATTCCTTTCTAAAGTCAAAAATGATAAGAGATATTTTGTTATCTTTATGGACGATGTTATTGGTTCAGGTAGACAATTTATAAAATATTATAAAAATGATTTTGAAAAGAAATTACAGAAATATTCTGTACAAAATAAGGAAAACATCCATTTTTATTTAATTTCTGGAGTCATTTCAAAAGAAGCTATTGAATATATATCAACAAAATCAATATTTGATATTAAGTCAATTAAATATCATAAAATTATAAAAAAGAAAGATAAAGCATTCTCCAAAGAGGGGTGGGATGAAGAAAATCTTTCTGATTTGAAAAAATATTTATGTGAAATTGATCCAACTAATTGGGATGGATGGAAAAAAGAACCTGATAAAGAAAAAGGAATGGAATATTTAGTTGTATTAGACTGGAGAACACCAAATAATACTATAGGAATATTGTGGAATAATAAAAGTAAAATAAAACCACTTTTTCCTAGATAGATCATTTTTTTATTTTAGGTAGAAATATATCGTCACGAAATTTCCTCAAATCACACTGTGAATTAACCTTATTAGTTTTCCCTAACTTTTTTATGAGGGAATGCAACGGGGGAGGGAGGTAATTAGGGATAGAGATTAAGTAAAATCAATACATAAGAAACTAATCAATAGTTAATTGAACATACAGAGGTTTGTATTTTAACTTTATTTTTAATTTAAATATTTTTAACTCTATATTGTTATTAACTTAACGAAATTAAATTTAAAAATCCAAAAAATAAGTGGGTGGTCATTAATGAATAAAATAAAAAAAGAGGAGTGTCAAAAGTGTAAAACCCTAACCGATGATTATTTTACGATGCATGGAGAATTAAGGAGTGGTGGCTGGTTAGAAGTTCGATGTAAATCTTGTTTAATTGATTTTCTTGAGGAAAACAATGGTTTTTACTTAGATTCCCTCTACTCTATATCATATTCAAAAGATATATTTAAAGATAATCAACAAAAGTAGATTTTTCGTCCCTAATTAATTCCCATTCCCAAATTTATGTTAAAGAAGGTTGTATTAAAGTATTTAAAACCTCAATCTGTGCGAATTCGTAATAATATTATTAAATATAATTTTTTACAAGGAAACACAACGGAAGAGTGATGTAATAATTATAAGAGAGAATATATAAAAAGATATGATGAAATTGGGAATTTTATTAGTAATTTAAAAATAGTTAAAATATAAAACAATGATGATACAACTAGTCCAAAATAAAAAAATAATTAGAATTTTAAAGTCTTATTATCCTAAATTAATAATATCGCATGGTTCAAGAATTAAATTATTTAAAATTGTTTGATCAAAAATTCATAAAAATTCATAAAAATAAATAAAAATTTATTCAAACATAATGCTAAAAGAAAAATTTAGTAAGATATTACAAGAATATTTAAATAATTTGTATCAAGCGGATTCAGCTTGGTGTTTAGGACGAGAAGGAAGCATTAAGTTTCTTGAAGATTATGAAAAACATGGAACAGGGAGAGAATTTCCTTATTTTAAAGATCAAAAAGAAGGAGAATTATTAAATTTGAATAAAATGTTTTTAGTTTATATGTTCTGTTTATTTGAGGGATATATCTCTGACATTATATACTCTCTTTTCAATAATAAATCAGAATGTTTAAAATCAGAACAAAAAAAAATTAATTTTAATTATCAATACATTATCGAGAGCACAAAAGAGGAAATGTTCGAATCGATTATTAGAAACGAATTAGAAAAGATTAGCGTTAATCCTGACAGACTTAAAGATTACTTTGGAAAGAATCCCTTTAGAATTGATTTGCAAGAATTATGTACTTTTACAGAATTAGATGGAATATGGTTAGGAGAAAGGAGAATTAATATTGAATTATCTAAAGAAAGTTATTGGGAGGATTTAAGAGAATATTATTACATGAGAAATGTAATTGTTCATAGATCAGGTGTTATTGATCATCTCTATATTGATAATATAAAAAATAGTAAATATGAAATTGGAGATAAGCCAAATATTAATGATAATTATATAGATTATTGCTTGGAATTGATTGCCTATACTATGGTAAAAATCAACCTCGAATTAACTAAAAAATATGTTAATGAGTAATTATATGAATTTTTTTAATTTCTAGAAACACAAAAAATGGATATTTTTATTATTGTTAGGGTATCAATAGGGTAGGAAGACAAATTATCGGGAAAATGGGAAAAATTATATTTCTGTTGTGTATATTATAGTGTGTTATAGTGTAAGATAAAAATAAATCATTTTAATTTAGATAAGTCCAAAGCGTCTGCGTATTATTCCAACAGATTTATAAAATTATTTTATATTTGTTCAGAAAAAGTTAAAAAATTATTTTTACAATTTCAATAGATTTTTACAAAAAAAACCAAAGATTTATTTATAAGTTTTTACCTAAACTTAATTTTCGTTGGCAAAATTAAATATTTATAAAGATAAATGCATAGTTAATTACTAAAAATAAAAAAAGGTAAAGAATAATGGATGAAAAACGACTTAATGAGTTTCTTAAAAAGATAGTTATTGATACACTTGAAGAGTGTAGGCAGTTTGAAAAATTGACTTCACCAATAAATTTAGAAGAAATATCACATACTAATGAAAAAGACTCATCAAAAATGGAGGACTTAATATTCAAAAAATCAAAATTAAATCAAAAAGAAAAATCTATTCTGATGAGACAGAAAAAGGAAAATGAAAAAACTATTAAAAAATATAATGATTCTGATAATCCAAATTTTTGTTGCACCAAAAGTAATATTAATAAAAACATAAAGGATACTCAATCTTCAAATAATATTTCATCTAAAAATTCTACTGAAAATGTAGATAAAAATCCCCCAAATACTAATAATAAAAAGGTTCATACTATTAAATCTCAAAAAATCTCAAATAAATCAACTCCTAAAGTTTTTGAAAACTTTGCGACTCGTAAAATAATTAACTACAATGAATACCTTAAGGCAGTTAATGAAAGGGACGATTTGATAGTAGGTATGATTCCAGATCAGTTCAAAACCGCTATGGAGGAAAATGACATGCTTCCACGGGAAGAGCGCTTACGTCCCAGTCATGTAAAATTATCTTGGAAATGTAAAGCTGAAAATCATGAATTCATTACATCTTACAGTAAAATTAAAAACATAGGTCAGAAATGCCCGAAATGTCAGAAATCTTCCTACAAAAATTATGTCGAATTGGTTAATATAAGACCAGATTTGATTATTGGTATGACTCCAGATCAGTTCAAAACTGCTATGGGGGAAAATGACATGCTTCCATGGGAAAATCGGGTACGCCCAAGTTATATAAAATTACTATGGAAATGCAAAGCAAAAGGGCATACATGGTCTGCATCGTATCATAATGTCAAAGCGGGAACAAAGTGTCCTTATTGTTCAGCAACAGCTTCGGTTACCTATGAGAATTATCTTGAAGTAATTAGGGAGAGGCCTGATTTAATCATTGGGTTAACTGAAGCAGAGTTTAATAAAATTATGGCTGATAACAAAAAATTACCCCAAGATGTACGAAAATCACCCGCTCATGTACATAATTTAATATGGATGTGTAAAGCTGAAATGCATAAATTTCTTGCCTCTTATAGTAAAATTAAAAGTGAAGGTAAAGAATGCCCTGAATGCCGAAAAATATTATATAAAAATTATATCGAATTGGTAAACGATAGACCAGATTTAGCTATAGGATTAAGTGAATCAGAATTCAAAACTGCTATGGAAGAAAATAACATGCTTCCACGGGAAGAGCGCCTACGCCCAAGTCAAGTAAAATTATCATGGAAATGTAAATTAAAAACACACACATGGTTGGCTCCATATAATAGTATTAAAAAAGGTCATGGATGCCCTTACTGTGGTGAAAAAGCTAGATCTATTGGTCTACTAAGCCACCCAATAATTGAATATTACAGTTTAATGTTCCTTATTGATTTAAGAAATTGTCAGGTAAAATACGAGAAGAGAATTGTTCAAGGTCGAAAATTTCATCCGGATCTCCTTATCGATAGAAACTTCAATTTCAGATTTAACATCGAACAACTTCAAAGAATTGTTTATTTTCCCAATATAATAAGGGTCGTAGTGATAGATTTCACATTTGGATTAAATATTTTAGGGATATTAGACAAATGTTATAGACGATACCAGAGCGAAGAAAGATATTTAATAATAGTAATGATGCGCGAACAGAAAGGTTGTACAGTAGAAATTATTCAGAGACTAATACAAGAAGCACAGATTAACAAAAAAGAATCTATTAAGGTAATTAACTTCAAAGGATATTTAGAATTCTTAGGACTTCAAAAGAGGATAGATAATTTTAGACCTCCCTCAGAAGCAGAGAAAAAAATTGCCATAAAACTTCACTGGGCAATAAAATTAACTTTAGATTCTTTTAAATCTGAAACAGAATTCAAAAAATTAATAAAAGCAAGTAAACTTCATTCGGACTTAATTAGCAAATATAAATAGAGTATATTATTTCGGTATAAGTTTAATTTTTCTTATGTTTTCCAACTTTTTCATATTATAGATATAATGTATTAGTATTTTTTTCATATTTTATTTTGCCTAACTGCAAAAGATGCAAAAGATATACAAAATATTCGTAGACTTTCATTTGATCTAGCTCGTCATCAAAGACATCTTCAAAATAACACGGGAGTTTTTCTTTAATTTTATTAAAGAATGATGTCATTTTTTCAGTAAATTTATATTTTGGAATTTCTAATAAAAATTGGTCTTCTATTTTTCCTTTTTTCAAATGCTTAATCTCTAAATCTCTTATTCTTTCTTTACAAAAACGCTCTGAAGCGTATTCCAAGAAATTTAGCGACATTCCATCTACGTAAAAAACTTTTCTCCAACACCCTTTAAAAATTTCGTATATCTCCTCGTCCTCAGGATGAGACTTCATAAAATCATAGAACTTTTCGTCAATATTTAAAGAACTGAGTAATTTCTTTAATTCCTCGAATTTTTCGCTGAGTAATTCGCACACGTTTTTGTAGGTTAAGGAATAATTTTCGATGTTGAAAATGCTAAGTGAATCTTTTATATCATGAAAAAGAGGATTCAATTCTAATTCTAACAAGGAAGTTTTACCTGAAAGAATGTCATCCTTAATAATTTCGATCTTTTTATTTAACTCCTCTGATAAATCTAAATTTTCTGTCATTTGCTTTCCTTCACAATTTTAGGATTGAAAATTGTCGATACTTCGCTTTTTCCAACTCTAGCGACTCCAATTAACTTATCGGCAAGTAAATATAATGAACTTGAAGATTTTGGTAGAAACATTAACATTTGAATAGCATTGTGCTCAATCGTTGCTTTTATCATTTGATACGAAGCTTCGGAATTCTTTTCGTCTAAAAACATTCCTGCCTC